>JBGSMY010000193.1:0-24958 GCA_041739975.1 Pirellulaceae bacterium | reverse complement strand
CATCTCAGCGCTGCGGTTCCACGGCACCGAATCTAACATTATCCCCAAAGATCGATTGGTCGCCGCAATTCGCACGATGCTTGACCGCCCGAAATTAGCCGACATGGTGATTCCGGACTTGGCTCGATGGGAAGATTGGACCGTTATGGATCGGTTGGTTGAATTATTCAAATCAGCCGACGACCAAAACAACTGGCTGCGAGTGCCAATCATTCAGTATTTGCAAGCTTGTCCAAAACCGGAAGCAAAAGTAGCTATCGAAGAATTGCGAAAAATTGACCCCGAAGCCGTAAAACGGGCAACCTTTTATACAGATTTTGGATTTGGCGATCTGGAAGAATCCGGGTCGGATAAAACCAAAGAATCGGGTGGAAAAGGTGGAGAAATACCAAAAATTGAAGACAAAAAGACCGGTTCTGGATCCGGCAGTACTGGATCCGGCAGTGAATCTGTAGATTCCGAATTAGTACGAGATGAACAAACCGTAAAAGTCGTCGCTCGAAAAGTTCCTAATGACGGTGTGGTCGATCGCGATAACAACCTATCGGATCTCAACGGCTTGTCGGATAAAAATGATTATGCGCTGTCTGTGGCCGGTCCGAATCAAGGCGTCGAGTCTTATGCGCATTTGTCGACAACAAATTTGCCCGAACCGTCCGACTCAACTATCGTAGAAGATAGTAATGCGTCGCCGGCCGATTCGTCGAACATTATTAATTCGGCGGTTGTTGTTAGCGAACCGAAGGTTGCGACGGTTAATTCGAGTGGTCCGCGACTCACACAACCCCTGACGTCGCCATCAATGTCCGATTCGACGTTTGTCGTGTTGCCTTCAGAAGAGGTTGTTAACGCCAGTCGTGGACCAAACGTGAATGAACCAGTACTGAATGGGCCCGCCGTGGCACCGATTGCTCAAACCAATTCTTTGGGTTGGTGGGTGGTTTTGACACCGACGGCCTGCGGCACTTTGCTGTTCGTTTTACTGTGGTCGGTGATTCACGGTTGGTTTGAACGATTGGTGTTCTAACATCGATACGCTTGAAACCATTGAAGTATTACGCGACAAGAGACAAGCGACCGTAGATAAGCGACGGGAGATAAGCGACCGTAGGAACGCTGCGGAAGATTTTCCGAGTTCTGCGAGACACCCGGTATCGGGTTGACTCGATAAACCGGGCCGATCGGAAGACTTCTTGGGACCTCCGTGATGCCGAAATTTCGTGGTGCCGAAATTCTGTGGTGCCGAAATATCGAAAAACCTAAATTTTTGAACCGCGAATTTTTTTTGACTTCGCGGACTTAACAATTCTCCCCGCAAACGCTTGACCGCTTTGCATTCGGGATTTTGAATCGACAAGGAGCGAATTGAGGTATGACTCCAGCCACAGCAGATCGTCCATTTGCCATGCCTACGGCGCAAACAGATATCAATTCCCATCAGGTCGCATCTGAGCAAGAGATGCTAGACTCAGAATTCACGGGTGAGTACCGTTCGATTAGCCGCGCGGCAATCGTTAGTGTTGTATTTGGAGCTCTGGGCTTGTTGGGCCTTTGGGAATCGGTGTTTTTGATTTTGCCATTGCTCAGCATAATTTTTGCGGGCGTAGCGATTTACAATATCAGCCGATATCCTCGGGAATTGGTCGGCGGGGCAATGGCCAAATACACTTTGGCTGCCAGTTTGATCGTGTTTGCCAGTGGTGCGTCAATCCACACCTACATTCACCAAACGGAGGTTCCCGACGGACACGTACGGATGTCGTTTTACGATCTCAAGGTTCGTTCGCGAAAAGCGCAGACATTTTATTCCGAAAAGGCCGCGGAGCTTGATGGTAAACGCGTCTTTATCAAGGGGTACGTTAGGCCGAGTGATAAGAAAACCGGACTCAAGAATTTTATCTTGGTCGGCGATTTTGGCTCATGTTGTTTTGGCGGTAACCCCAAAATCACTGATGTGGTGGCGATCCGAATCGTTAATGATCAAACCGTCGACTACAGTTATCAATTGCGGCGAATTGCAGGGACTTTCCGACTAAACAAGCAACCCGTTCAAATTGGTGAAAAAGACATCCCTCAAGTGTGTTATGAAATTGACGCCGATTATATTCGTTAGTCGGAAATTGCTCGCCGGAGTTTAGTGAGCCCTACCTGTTCCATGGACTCCTGTTCCATGGACTCCTGTTCCATGGACTCCTGTTCCATGGACTCCTATTCCATGGACTCCTATTCCATGGACTCCTATTCCATGGACGCCTTTACCGTGGACCCTGTTGCATGGATTCCGTCAAACAACCTAGCCACACGTTTTGACCAGCCAAATAGCAACTGCCATTGCTTGCGGTTTTGACCGGTTTTGCTTGTTAACCCAGTTAACTGCTCGACTTTCGCGCCCCAAATCGCTATCATGAATACAGCTTAATGAGTTAACCGGCCAAGGCAGGCGAGGTCGTTTTCCATCCAAACGGAGCAATTTACATGTGCCATCCAAGCCCCACAGGAAACCGATTAAGCAGTGGTACAATCCGGGTATTCCAATTCGACCCGTTAGTGCGATATGTTGTCGCGACGGTCGGGGCCGTGCTTGCGCTCGCCGTTTGCGTAAACCTTCCCAGTTCCATTTTGAACGCTTTCCAGGATACTCAGCAATCAGCGACAAATACGACGCAAGGCAATCAAGGGACCGCGACACCTGCCGTTGCCCAGTCGACCACCACGCAAGATGAAAAAACAGCTCAAGGTTCGACTAAGTTAACCGACACCAGTTCGAAAACGGACGAACCAAAAAAGCCGGCCGGCGTTCTAGACATGTCATTTGACGATATCAAATTCGACATTGAGGTGGGCGAAGCGTTTAAGCGGGAAATGTTAGGCGAGAAGATCGAGAACTTAAACGGCCAAACGATTCGAATCAAAGGATTTATCCGCCCTAGTTTTCGGCAAGACGGGATTACAAAATTTGTATTTGTTCGCGACAACCAGGAATGTTGTTTTGGTCCGGGAGCGGCAATCTACGATTGTATTTTGGTGGAATTAGCCCCGGAAAAAACAACTGAATTTACGGTACGCGCAATTACGGTCAAAGGCGAGTTTTTTCTGCGCGAGTATCAGGGGCCCGATGGAAACATTTGGGCCATATTCCGCATGAAAAACGGCGTTGTCGAATAGCGACGCAAGAATAAATAGTTTAATGACTGTGGCATCTTGACGCATAATGGCGATCTGAACTCGCACTCTTTCCAAGCACCTGCCAAATTCCAACCTTACATTTCTTTAATTTGGTTGGCAATTTCAGTCCTCAAGAACCGAACCGCATTACTGTTCGATTTCACTGGATCTTGTTAAAATGCTTCACTTAAATTTAGCAAATTAGGACAATAGTTTCATGGCAATTTTTGATTGGGTCAGTCGCCGCATCTTCAATACGGTCCACCGCAATAATTTAGTATATAACACATGCTGGGAAGACCCACGTTTGGACCGCGTCGCCCTGCAACTTGGCCCCGATGACGATGTGCTGGTGATTACTTCGGCCGGCTGTAATGCGTTGGACTATGCCCTGACAAGTCCGCGGCATGTGTATGCGGTGGACATGAATCCGCGACAAAATGCCTTGTTAGATCTGAAAATTGCCGGCATTCGATCTTTGGATTTTGAGACGTTTTTCCGAATGTTTGGTTATGGTCATTTGCCCAATGCCCGACGCATCTATCAAGATAAGATCCGTCGTCAGCTGCCCGAATGGTCGCGGGGTTTTTGGGACCGCAAAATAAAATGGTTTGCAAACCGTCGCCAAACGTTCTATTTCCGCGGCACGTCCGGTATGTTCGCGCGGATGATGAAAGTTTATTGCGACAAATTCATCAAAGTGCGGCCACACTTGGATGCGTTGCTGGACGCCCGAAATGTTGAAGAGCAAGCCGAGATCTACAACAAACACTTGCGCGAAAAATTCTGGTCGGGCCTGGTAAAGTTCGCTTTAAACCGAGACACAACGATGTCGATGTTGGGCGTCCCTCGCGCTCAACGGCGACAAATCGAAACGACTTACTCGGGCGATTTGGTCAAATACATCCAGGAATGTATGGAAGCGGTTTTTGTAAAACTTCCCATGCGCGACAACTACTTTTGGCGTGTTTACATCAACGGCGAATATTCCCGAACTTGTTGCCCAGAATATCTGGTTGAGAGCAATTTCAACCTGCTAAAGTCAGGACTCGTGGATCGCGTGTCCACACATACCAACTCCGTGCAAGGGTTTTTAGAAGGCCACCAAGGAACGATTTCTCGATTTGTATTGCTTGATCATATGGATTGGCTGAGCGATCACTTTTTTCCATTGCTCGAATCGGAGTGGCAAGCGATTGTCGACCGCGCAGCACCCGGGACGCGGATGATTTGGCGGAGCGGCGGATTCAATACTGATTTTATCAATCAAGTTAATGTGCGAATCAACGGACAACAGACCCCGATTCATACTCGACTAAAATACAAACCCGAATTGGCTGCGGAACTCCACCCCCAAGATCGCGTGCACACGTACGGCAGTTTTTATATTGCCGAATTGCAGAAGTAAACCGCTATCCCCACGTTCGCCAGGAGTACCACGCCGATGGGCTTTTTTTCCGATATGAAGATCCTCTACCACATGCTTTTTAAGAAAGTCCGTGGTAGTGATCATGCCCAACGCATGGAAAGTTTTTACGGCGGCCAAGCCAAAAACTATGACGAGTTTCGCAAGCGATTGCTGAAGGGACGTGAGGCCCTGTGGGAACAGTTGCCGCGGCCCGAACAAGGTGTCTGGGTCGATATGGGCGGCGGCACGGGTGCCAACCTAGAAAACTTTGGCGAATCGATTCACCAATTAAAATCGGTCTATGTCGTTGACCTGTCGGCAAGTCTGTTGGCCGTGGCAGCGGATCGCGCCCAGCAACGCGGCTGGAAAAACGTCTGCCCAACGCCCGCAGATGCCACAACCTTTTGTCCCTCGGAAGGTTATGCCGATGTGGTAACGTTTTCCTACTCTTTGACCATGATTCCAGATTGGTTTGCCGCCATTGAAAACGCTTACCGAATTCTTAAACCGGGCGGTTGGATTGGGGTCGTGGATTTTTATATCTCGCGAAAATTCCCCGCAGAAGGTTTAAAAAGGCATGGATGGTTTGCTCGCGCACTATGGCCAACTTGGTTTGCGACGGATAACGTGTTTCCTTCCCCTGACCATTTGCCCTTTTTGCGACACCATTTTCGACAGCTCAGTTTGGCCGAAAACCGCAGTAAATTGCCTTATGTGCCTTTTCTTCGCACGCCGTACTATATTTTTACTGCTCAGAAACCAGTTTAGATTGCCAAGCTAATTTGCTTGACAATTTCGTTTCCGTCGTAAAATGATCCCTTGACTCAATGATCCCTTGACCCAACGTGTAGGAATTTTGGCCTGTTCAAATCGCGGCCCGATTGTGTGGGGGTTCTACCGGTGTCGCGCTACATGGGCGTTGCGATACAGGGACGTTGCGCTATATATAGGGGCGTTGCGTTACTATAAACCGTCTTGTGCAACGCGAATCTGGACAATTGCTCTACTGTCCCTCAACCCCAAGCAGATGAAAGTCACATGAAACGCGAACAAGATTTACAACGCGCGGCGATATTTTGATTTTGCCCGAGACTCTTGTTTGATCCCCAATTTTTCTTCCGCTTGTTCGTCGACCCAAGCTTGCAGCGGATCGGGGTCAAGAGAGCGTCCGATCAGGCGTTCAATGTTGGCAAGATCCGATCGCTGTCGCAATTCCACAAAAGTAAACGCGACACCGGAGCGGCCCATGCGCCCCGTTCGTCCAACGCGATGGACGTAGTCTTCACGATCTTCGGGAATATCAAAATTGATAATGTGCGAAATGTTGCTGACATCAATACCGCGGCCTACGACGTCCGTGGCGACCAAATAATTGACTTTGCCCTCGCGGAATTCTTTCATCATTCGATCCCGCGCCGACTGGACCATGTCGCCATGGATCGTGCCCAAGCCCGGTGTTTGGTTGAGCTTTAGCAATTTGCGATAAAGTCGCTCGGTCCCTAGTTTCGTTCGACAAAAAATGATCGCCTGTTGCGGCTTTTCTCGCTCCAACAAGTTCAACAAGGTCGCAAACTTCAATTCGTCTGGGACGCGCAGAAAATATTGATCGATCGTATCAGCCGCGACTTGTTTCTTAGGAAACTTGATCAATTTTGGATGATGCATGTATCGCTTGGCCAATTCCAAAATGGCTGAAGCCAAGGTTGCGCTGAGCAACAACGTTTGACGCTGCTGAGGACATTGACGCAGTATCCGTTCGATATCTGGGCGAAAACCGATGTCGAGCATCCGATCCGCTTCGTCTAAAACCACACAACGCATCCGCTGGGTAATCAGATGACGCTGCTGGATGTGGTCGATCACGCGACCTGGTGTACCCACAACGATGGCGGCACCGGCCTTTAACTGTTGTATTTGGCCACCCATAGGGCGACCACCGTACAAACAGGCAATTGCAATATCTTTTCCAGTCGCCAATTTTTGGATTTCCGCGGCAACCTGCACAGCCAATTCACGAGTAGGGGTCAAAATAAGGGCTTGCGGAAATTTCGCGTCAGGGTCAATTGTCTCCAACAGTGGGATTCCAAACGCAGCTGTTTTGCCAGTTCCCGTTTGTGCTTGCCCGACTATATCGAGCTTTTCCATGGCCAAAGGAATGACCGCTGCTTGGATGGGAGTTGGTTTCGTATATCCGATCGCCTGCAGGGTTCGCTGCATGACATCGCTCAAACCTAATTCGCCGAAGTCGAGGCGTTGTTTTTTGGTAATCGTTGGAATCGTCACAGAATAGTCTAACTCGAAAATGGCTAACTCAGGCAGATTTTTGTGCTAACATGGTGTCAAATTATAACACGAAAGGCGATTGTTTTCATGGGGCAGCAGGCGTTGATTGCGGAAATTCTCGGAACCATTTTCCACGAAACCAATTCTGCGGCCACGATGTCGCGGCGAAAAATGGCAATCCAACAGTTATCCGACAGTAACTATTTGGAGTTGGTGGAGACTTTGGGCGAAAAATTGAAATTGGTGCCAACCACCGAATTCGATTGGAAACGCCTAGAAAACTGGTTGCCTTCGCTGTATTCCCGCGCTAACTTCGGGGAGCTGTCACCAGCAGAGACCGCTGAATCCAATATTCAAACCCAAGATTCAGTGCGCTCGGATACAGCGGCAGGTCGATTACTAGCGGCCATCCGTACGATCTATCTCGCTGCCCCGGCCAATACTAATCTCCGGAATTTGTGCCTGGCTTGGATCGCTCGATTGGGAAATCCAGCTGCTCTCGAAGTCTGGGCGCAGTTGTTGGTCGATTCGCCCCCCGAGTTTCGTTTGGGAATTCATCTCGCGTTTGCACCTTTGGTGTCGCGTCGCCCCGTCCCCGACACTGTTTTCAATCAATTATTACAAGGTGGTTTGGCTCATCCTCAAATTGCTGGACCGGCCTTGGATTTGATGAACTACCAAACCCGGGAACAAATTCTCACGACTCACCCAGCCAGCGGTCGCGCTGCCGAACTTAGCCGCCTGTTGGGTTGGCTCGTTGATCGATTGGAACAAATCGAGGAAGGTCTTGCCTCTCCCGAGCAAGACCTACTTAAAATCCAGCAGTCGATTGCCGATTCCGTCGCCATGATCACGTCGCTTTGCGACGCATTGGCTTTGATGGGTTATCAGGCAGCGGAAGGCAAGTTGTTACGAGCCACCGAATTGCGACACCGACGAGTGCAAACGGAGGCAGCTGCCGCGTTGGCCCGTTTGGGTTTTGATTCGGGAAAAGACAAATTAATCGCCCTGGCCGGGGAACCCACCGCCCGACTGCGTGTATTGGCCTATGCCGATGAGCTCAATTTTCTCCGCGATATTCCCGAGACGCATCAATCGGAAATCGCTTTAGCAGAAAGCAAATTGGCAAACTGGCTAGCCGAACCATTACAAATGGGGCTCGCCCCCAGTTCCCTGTCTTTAATCGACTGCCGGGAAATGTATTGGCCAGGGTTTGAGCATCCCGTCCAATGTTATTTGTTTCGGTTTCAATACGGATCGTCCCCAGGCGGCTATACGAACATTGGAATCGTTGGCCCGCTCGTTCACTGTTTTGAATCGGATATTGGTTGGATGAGCCTCGATGATATCTATGCTGCATTTGCAGGCTGGCACGCCGTCCATGACGACATTTATGAGATTTCGTTGGACGAATGTGAGCAACGCCATCCTGGATGGATTAGCCGGATAACGGATCGGCTGCAAGATCAATCGTACATCGACCTCCAGCCCGAATTTGTCGGAGTGTTTATGGAAAGTCGATTTCTGGTTGCTGCTGCACAACAACACGAGACCGATGGATTTGTGATTGCCGCAGAGAACATTACAAACTGGTTCGCGAATTCGGAGCATTCATCGCAAGTGAATGCCGAATGGGCTTATATGGTCTATCGAGGTCGGCTGATTCTTAAGACCTTTAATTCGTTCGAACCCGGCCCTTATGATGGCCCCGATGCGATGGAATAGGCGACTATTATTTAGGGCCTGGAGCCGGTTTTGGACAGGTTTTTCGACCTACTCTTTGGAAAATGGCTAAGACAAAGGAAAATGGACGAGACAAAAAAAATCCCCGCTCTCGGCAAATGCCAAGTCGCGGGGATCGTTAATAATCAATAGCAGCCAATCGCTGGCCGCAATTACATGTCTAAATTTTCTTTCTTGGCCGCCGCTCGCAATTTGTTGAGTGCCCGGGCCTCAATTTGGCGAATTCGCTCTTTCGTTACGCCCATTTCCTCACCGACCTCTTTCAAGGTCAGCGGTTCCACGGTGTGATTTAAGCCGAATCGCCGTATGATAATCTGTTGTTCGCGGCTGTCCAACTCCTGGAGAATCCGCGTAATTTGTTGCTCGCGTTTCAATTGCTCGGCTTCTTCGATTAAGTGGTTCGCGCGACCGTCTTCCGTAGCCAAAAAAGTCTCTTCACTGGTTGGACGGAAACGATCTCGTTGTCGAAATTCATCGGGAATCGTACGAGCAAAGTTTTTCATAATTGCCCAGCTGGCATAGGTGCTAAATTTATTGCCGCGTGAGTAATCAAATTTCTCAGCAGCGCGAATTAGCGACATATTGCCATCACTGACCAATTGAAAGAAATCGTCACTTCCTGAAACGTGGCGTTTGGCAATTGAAACTACCAACCGCAAGTTCGATTGCACGATCCGGTTTTTAACCTTAACCGCTTCTTGGTACAATTTTTCAACACGATCCATTTCCGAAGCCAACGCCTTGTTGGGTTCGATCTTTTCTCGCACCTTAAAAGCTTGATATTTAAGGAAGTTGAATTTTCGAAACAAGAAAGCTTCTTGCTCACGTGTCAACAACGGCACTTCATAAAGCGAGGCCAGATAGCGCGGCAAACCAACCGGAGTGCGAACCTTGCGGTTTGCCCCTTCCGGAATTGGCATATCGGCTTCTAGAATTCGTTTCTCGGCGCCTTTGCGATGAAACTCCGGACTATCGACATATTCAAGTGGCAACTCCATGATCGCTTTAGCACGCATTTCGTTGACAACTCGATAAACCGTATTTCGAGTCCGGCAGTATCGTTTTCCAATTGTGTCGGCAGAGTGCCCCGACAGAAAATCAAGGTAAATCCGTTCTTTCAATTCCAGATTCAACGGCCCAGATTGGCTCGGGAAAATTGCCGCTTCGGGATACTTTTCGTCGAACTGGCGGATAATGTACCGCACGGTTTCAATACTGCGATTTACATGTTTTGCAATCCGTCGCACGACCTCAGCCGGGCAGCCACCGGCGCTCGCTAAACGACGCGCCCGCTCGATGATTTCTTCTTTTTCCGCAACACTCAATTGGCTGAATCGTTCGCCACGTGAAATCTTGTCACCATGATCTCTGGCAAATTGATCGACGCTACTTTGCAGAAAACCAATTCGTTTGCGATTGCCCGTAAAGATAAACCGTCGGCTCACCAGCCCTTGTTGCCGCCAGCGGGCGATTGTCTTGGTCGACACATTAAACCGCTTGCTCAGCTGTTCGACAGTAAAAATGGGCTGCCCCACGGCTTCTGCCGGGATATCCGAAGCATCCGAAAGATCTTCGATTAGCAAATGAAGATCTTCAATCAACTGGCTACCGCGAACCGTAACAATTGGTGACTTTTCCGGTCGGAAGCCCGTTATTTTAAAAATGACATATTCGATGCTGTAGTCGCGATTGCTGTCAATCTCACGCAACAATAACTCAGCGCGATCGGATTGCTCCAATTTCTTTTCACGCTTGGCAAAGCGAATTTGTTGGTCGGCCAATTGGCGGACTTCTTCGCTGTGATAAACCGTATGCATCTGCAACCTCTCTTCCCAATCGATTCGACTGTTTCTCTGTTCCCGTGATGTAACCGTCAAACCAAACCATCCGTTGACTGCGAAGATTTCGCAATTCGTGACTTTAAGCTGACACCCCCAAAAACTAAACCTTACAAGTGAAGGACCCCTACATTCCTGTACCGTTGTTGCTCCTGCGAATTTTCAACGGACATTGACATTGCTGTAAATGCCGTTGCTGTATAAGCGATTGGCTGTTCGTCAATCAGCTGGCAGTTTTGAAACCACCCAAACTGTCTAAGTGAAATCTCTAGTCAATTTAATACTGTACTTATTTACGGACTGAAGCGTTTCGCTGTTCAATTCTGCAACAAGCCTACTTCGACAAAACACACCTTTTCTTAAACTTGCGACGATTTGTCTGTTTAGGCGTCCTTACATTACTTTAGAAACGCAAATTCCGCGCCAAGTTCACGGAAAATATTAATTTGCCAAAAAATCTCTAGAAAAACGCTTGTCTTACCTAAGTATGCGCCATAAAGCCCTGGCGAACTGTTCATTTTACGTCGGTGTCTATCAATTTGAGACAAAAACTGTCCGATAAACAACCCAAGGCGTATTGATTTTGACGACTTGGCAGCCTGATTCGTTCACGGACTGCCAAGCCTTTTTTTGGTTTTCTTGATTGCGGGAAGTGCCATGCGTATCCAGTCACAACAAATCAGGGCACTGTCGGCTCGATTTTGGGTTGGTTGGCTCAATTGCGGTCGAATTATTCCTGCCACTTCTTTATTGCTGGCATTGTTGACTACAACACACATATTTGCGCAAAGCGACGCAACCGGCCCCAAATCAGATAACACGAAATCTACTGCCGCGAATCCGGCCGCGACAAAGTCCGCGGTGCCGAGCATGATCAACCGCGAGTCCATGAAGTTAACTTCGACGGATGCGACGACGTTTCAGACGCAAGTCGAATACGATGGCAGTATTGTTTTGTTACCCGTTGATGATAAGCCGGGCGAACAATTGCCTTTGAATGTCCGGGGAAAATTTGAATTTACCCAAGTATTAAATAAGCCGGATCAAGCTTCGCGCGCTTATCAAGTTGCTGAAGCCGAAATTACCATTAATGGCAATGCCACTCGATCCGAATTAAATGCCGACAATCATCAGCTCAATACACGTATTCGTACCGGCAATTATCAACGGCCGATCCAATACAATTCCGTCGGCGGGTTGCTCAAACAAACCGAACAAGAACTATTGAGCATCCCGGCTGACCCGCTTTCGTTTTCCTTGCTATTGGCCGACACTCCCGATTTAATTGGCGAGAAATGGGTACCAAATGACTTAGCCGTCCGCGCCTTTTTGTCGGTCGATCAAGTCGTCGAAAACCAATTGCAGTTGATGGTAAAAGAACAAACTTCGGATATAACCAAAGTCTATATGGTGGGAGATGTGAAGGCCGAAGTCGACGGGGCTGAAACTCAGATTCACGTCGTTGCGATTGCCATCATCGATCACAAATCGCAAACTCTGGCTAGTCTGCGGGTTAACCTCGATGAACAACGTGAAACAAGCCAGATCTCTCCTGGTTTTATCGGCAAGGCGAAAATCGACTTGCGAGGCAAGCCGCTCGATGCTGCTGCCGCAGGTACTTTCCGTTTGGCTTCCACGACGTCAAGCGTCGATTCTGCTGCCCAGCTCCTGTGGAATACGGATAGTGCTTTTGAGCTAGTTTACGATCCTCGCTGGAAAATCATTTTATCGGATTCAGAAGCCGTCATTATGCGGTATACGGATCAAGGAAATCTGTTGGCGCAATGCAACGTATTGCAGTTACCCAAACGGCCCGCAGAACGTCCCGTCAGCATCGATGAATTTGAAAAGGAAATCCGTAAAATCCTGGTTGAATCCGATGCTCAAATTGTTAAAAAAGACGTCATGCAAACCAAAAATGGTTGCTCGGCAATTCGGATTGTCGTGCAAGGCATACAAGACGAGATTCCGATTGTTTGGATCTATTACAATGTCGCAAATCCCGACGGACGTCGCGTGGCGATGATTTTCACCGCAGAGCAATCGGTATTGGGGATCATGGCCAGTGCCGACCAGCATTTGGTGAACGCCGTGCGTTTTCCAACTCTCAAAAACGCAGCGGCACCGGGAAATCCATCGCGATAAGGCAAACTCGAAATGCGAGACCGCCAAACTCTCGATTCGGTGATCCAAAATTTCTTCGTCTGCGATCGCAAGACGATTTTAGAGATACTGGATGAATTGATTTCGGCGATGCACGCTGAATCGTATCTGCCGCCGGGGCGACTGATGTCGCGGAATTACGACACGGCTCAGGACAATCCGGAAATACACTCGCGGCCGGGTAATTTAAAAGATGCTCGAGATGCGATCTTTCCGTATTACTGGGGCACGGATGGTTGGCGTTCGCCCTTGCATCTGGAAAATGTCAAAGGTCCACCTAATTTTGCCTCGCTCATCGGCTCCGTCGCTTGCTTGCTAAAAAACCCCAACTTGTGCGTGGACACCTATTGTCTCCGCAGCAATGAGCTGGAAGTTAAAGCGATCATGGCGCTGGCGAATTTGATCTTCTACCACACCAAGTCACCCTGGGGAGTTTTCACCATGGGCGGCACTATCTCCAATTTGTATGGCGGGAAACTGGGCATTGAAAAAGTCCTCCCCGGTGCCATGCAACGCGGCCTGCAAGGTCAAACGGTGGTTGGTCTGGTGTCAGAAGCGGGTCACTATTCCAACCGCACTCTCGCCGGTTGGTTAGGGATGGGAACCGATAACTTGCTGAGCATCCCCACCGACGAGCGTTTTGCCATGCGGCTCGATTTGCTGGAGGCAAAGCTCGACCAACTATACCGCGACCAAACGAAAGTTGCCTTTGTCATCGCCACGTTTGGCAGTACCGACGCCTTTGGGGTCGACGACCTGACCGGAATTCGCGAGATCATTGAACGCAAAGCCCACGAGTACGGAGCTATCGTGCCGCATTTGCACGTCGATGCGGCCGTCGGCTGGGTGGCTTGTTTTTTAGCGGAGTACGTGATTTCTGAAAATACGTGGGGTGTCAGCCCCGCGGGTTTGCAATCAATCAGTGAATTACAACGCCGTGCGCAAGGATTCCAAGCTGCTGATTCAGTTACTCTCGATTTTCACAAAATGGGCTGGGGGCATTATCCTTCGAGCGCGTTCTTGGTTAACGAACGCAGTACCTTGTCGAGATTATTACGTCACGTCGAGGAGATGCCCTACTTCTCAGAAGCGAACTACCGTTACGACCCGGCGTTATTTACGCTGGAGTGCTCACGCCCAGGCATTGGACCTTACAGCGTCATGGCTTCACTGATGGGCATTGGTTTGCTGGGGTATCAGGCTTTAGTGATCCATGCTTTGGAACTGGCCAATGAACTTAAAACGGCCTTGCATGAACTGCCCAATTGCCAAGTGCTCAATGCCACGACCCATGGGCCTTCGGTTTTATTTTGGGTATTGCCTGCCGGACGCGACGCTCATGCGATTTTTCAACGACTGGTGACCGGACAATTGTCGGGAGAAGAACGCGAGAGATATTTCCAAGAAATCCACCGGCTCTATGAAAAATATGAGCGGGCACTCGATGGTTCAACAGGACCACGTTTGAGCTATACGCAATCGACGGGATATTATCCGCATGGAGTGGCAATCCCGGCTTGGAAAGCGGTGTTCTTTAATCCGTTAGCCACATCGCAGACCATTTCCGAAGTGGTGCGAGGCATTCAGGCCGCTGTCTAAGTAAATTACCAGCGTCGTCCGCCGCCCGCCGATTGTTGAAATTCCATGTAGTTCATAATGCCTAAGTAAATGAACATGATTCCCATGAACTGATCTTGTCGGGACATCGCCCACAGCGCCACTAAACCGGCCACGACCATCGCAAATATCAACGACTTGCGAATGCCATCCCAGGGATCCGCCATAATGAACAATTGCCGCGAGATTTGCCCGCCATCCAAGGGAAATACAGGCAGTAAATTGAGAATGCTCCAAACCACATTGGCCCACAATCCCATATAGAAGAATAGATACATTGCTTCGATTCCGGCAACTGTGGAATTTTCCATCCGCGGCACCAAAATCGGAAAAATACCGACCATAAAAACCTCGATTTTGCCGCCCAACAAATACAAAATTCCGGCCAGTAGCCCTGCCAATAACAACCCAAATAGCGGCCCCGCAAATGACACCACAATTTGCCGCGGAGGAATTAATGCTTGCGGGCGAGCGCCACGCCACACACCCGTCCGCGGTATCGCCAACCCACCCATCCAATACAATACGATCTCACAATCGTATCCATAACGACGAAATGCCAACGCATGTCCCAGTTCGTGGATCAATATCGACAAGAAAAAAACAACGGTAATTATCAAGATGGCAGCGCCCGTGTTCCCTTCATATCCGCGTAGAATTCCACCACCTAACAACAGTGGCATGACAAAAAACAACGGGTGCACGCGGACGGGAAAGCCCAGCAAATTGAAATTCAAATCCCAGTCAGTGCGTTGCGGTTCGGCGAGTAACACGAATGTTTGCTTTCTCAGTCTCAGATTTAAGAGTAGGCATTCCTTTGCCGGATTGAGTCCTACTATCTTTTAAGGACTTCTCCCACGATCTCCGTTCCATCGTAAAGAATCGGTCGGCGAGTGCAAGCCGATATTCGAGCGGCACGCCAAGTTGTTATGCGGCCCGACGCTGTTGTCCGCTTAATCCACTAAAAATCACGTCTGCAGCGCGGCTGGTCGCACCTGGCAAGGCGAACTTTTGTTTCAATTCCGCCAACCACTGCCGGTTTGCTCGGGCTAAATGCGGTTGTTGCAACCAATCAATGGCACGTTTAGCGATGTCGGCACTACGATCGGTACTGCACAAATACTCCGGCATCGGCACCGTTTCCGCCGATTCAAGGTCCGGGTCGAAGATCGGTTTGCCAACCCGTTCAATATCCGCAACCGCCATCAGATTAACGAGAGTTATATAACGACATCGCAAGAATCGGCGACTGGCCCACATTCGTAATTTGGTCAATTGATAAACAATTACCGTTGGCAGCTGATGAAACATCAATTCCAAAGACACCGAACCGCTACAGGCAATACATGCATCGGCCGACCGCATTAATTCGGGTGTGCTGCCGACATAGGCACGCAATGGCAAATCGCCAGCCAACGCGTCGGATTCGATCTGTTGGCGAAATGATTCGCGATAACATCCAACCACGATCTGTAAGTCGGGAACCGCGGTTGCACAAATCCTGGCGGCATCGCGCAAGATGGGCCAATGAGTCTTCATTTCACCGTTCCGCGATCCGGGCAATAACAATAGGGTAGGGCGTTGCTGCGACTTAATCTCCTCCATCACGGCTTGGTCATATTGCTGGGAATGTAACTGATCAAAATAGGGATGACCGACGTAATTGGCGGTTACACCTCGTTTGGCAAACCAAGCCGACTCAAACGGCAATTTACATAAGACGTGATCGACAAGTCGTTTTAGTTTACCGATACGCCAAGGCGCCCAGGCCCACATTTGCGGCACCCCGTAATAATACACCGGAATATTGTGACGCTTGGCCGCACGCGCTATCCACCAGTTGAACCCCGGGTAATCGATCAATACAACTGCATCCACTGCGTTGTTGGCCAAATAGTTTTCAGCCTGTTTGAGATAGTTTAAAAACGTCCCGATTTTCGAAAAGACTTGATCGAGGAACATGACGGCTAAGCCCGTTAAGTCGGCGAGCAATTCGCAACCAACGTCTTGCATTTTTGGCCCGCCAAATCCTACACAATCGACGCTAGGGTCGCGCCGTTTCAATTCGCTAATCAAGTTGCTGGCATGCAGGTCACCGCTTGGCTCACCTACCGAGAAAAAAATTCGCATCGCCGCCGTCCTTGTCATCTTGCCGGGCACGTTCCGGACAATTGCCGTTCCTCCTAATCACCGCAGTCACCATTATCGCCGACAACATGGCAAATGACCAAGGCCATTTTTTCGGCAACAACTCGATTACAAATAGTGGTTACTTAGGAATTTTAGCAGCTTTCGCGGAATGTAGGACAAGAAAATGTAGGACAAGAAAATGTAGGACAAGAAAATGGAGGACAAGAAAATGGAGGACAAGAAAATGGAGGACAAGAAAATGGAGGACAAGAAAATGGAGGACAAGGGAAATGGTATGGCCAATGAGAGGTAGAAATCAGCATTGATTATCGTGGTTGGAATCCTGTGTCTGCACTTCTTCGTTTCTATCCCCTCGCACGTTAACCATTTGGCTTGACCTAAATTGCGTTGACTCTTTTATGCACTCAAATTCTTAAATGAGCTCAAATCTACTTGTCCCAAATCTTCCAACCAGTCTGGGTTTTCAAGCCGTCTGACCTAAAACCCCTGGACTGCTGACATCGGCCAAAGTGACCCGAAGTTCCCACGTTGCTGGTGGATTGTCACAGTCATAGCTTACGCCTGGTTCTTCCTCAGCGTTTACGATCCACTCGGCTCCATCTAAAAATCGAAAGACGTAGTCCAGGCCATTTGTATCGACACTTTCAATCGTCCCCAATTCATGGTGCACGATTGCGATCACACGCGCATTTCGCGTTTCAATCGGCGTGTTCCCGTCGATTAAAGCGTTGAAAAAAATTAAGTCCTCGATTCCTTGCGTCGACGGGTTGCCCGCGTCATCCACGGCCCGAGACTCCTCTGCGTCCGATATCCGGGACTGTGGAAAGAACAGAAAATTGCCGACCTGACCTACTCTTAGCGATTGATCGAGTTCGTGCCATCGTGGTACCCAACGGGCTTGGCAAGTCGAGGCATTCTGATCGCGATTTGTCATCAACGAGTTCCTGGCTCAATATTCGTCGATTCCGTTCCTGTGTTAGCGACGATTGCGGCATCTATTTTGAGAATGACGGCCGCCAGAGGTGGCAGCGTCAATTGCAAAGAGTGCTTCAGGCCGTGATGAGGCACCGCGTCGGCAATTAACTCGTTTTCGTTCAGCACATTTGAGCCGCCGAATTCACTTGCATCAGTATTAAGAATCTCGCGATAAGTCCCGGCGGCTGGCACGCCCAATCGATAATTGCGCCGGACGACAGGCGTGAAATTACAGACAATCAAAATTTCATTTCCTTCGCGATCCCGTCGCCGCCACGCCAATGAACTTTCTGCGCGATTGTGGCAATCGATCCATTGAAATCCTTCGCCATGAAAATCCAAGTCATACAGCGCCGACTCATGACAATAGAGATGATTGAGCTGGCCCACCAACGATTGCACACCTTGATGCACGGGCTTCTCCAACAGATGCCAATCCAAACCTGCGTTGCAATTCCACTCGCGCCACTGCGCGAACTCGCTGCCCATGAACATCAATTTTTTGCCTGGATGCATCCACTGATAGGCATACAGTAATCGCAAATTGGCAAATTTGCGCCAAGCATCTCCGGGCATTTTGTCGATCAACGATCCTTTGCCATGAACCACTTCATCGTGAGAGAAAGGCAGCAAAAATCGCTCGGAGAAAGCATATATCAAACTAAACGTCACGGTATCATGGTGAAACTTACGGTGAATGGGATCGTTTTTGAAATATTTGAGCGTGTCGTTCATCCAGCCCATATTCCATTTCAAATCAAAGCCCAACCCGCCGCGATCGGTTCCTTGTGATACGCCAGGCCAAGCGGTCGATTCCTCAGCAATCATCAATACGCCGGGATGTCGTTGATGGACTTGATCGTTTGTCTTTCGCAAAAAATCAATCGCTTCCAGATTCTCGTTGCCGCCATGACGATTGGGAATCCATTGACCGGGCTGGCGACTGTAATCTAAATACAACATGGAAGCCACGGCATCCACACGCAGCCCGTCGATGTGGTATTTTTCTAGCCAGAACAACGCGTTGGCAATCAAGAAATTTCGGACTTCGTTGCGCCCGTAATTAAAAATCAGCGTATTCCAATCGGGGTGCTCACCCTGTCTAGGGTCCGCATGTTCGTACAGGGCCGTGCCGTCAAATCGGGCCAATCCATGGGCGTCCTTGGGAAAATGAGCCGGCACCCAATCGATCAACACGCCTAAGTTGTGGCGATGGCAGTAGTCAACAAAATACATCAAATCGGCGGGCTGGCCATAACGGCTGGTGGCGGCGAAATATCCGACGGTTTGATAGCCCCAACTTCCAGTATAAGGGTGCTCGGATACTGGCATCAGTTCGATGTGCGTGAAACCCATCTTCTGACAATACTCGACCAATTTTGGCGCAATATCTCGGTAGTTCATCCAACCATGTTCATGGTCTGACGTCTGTTGCCAACTTCCCAAATGCAATTCATAAATGGACATCGGCTGGTGTTGCATCGATTGCTCGCTGCGATGCTGGAGCCAAGCGTTGTCATTCCACTCGAATTGATTGAGGTCAGCAACAATCGAGGCGGTCCGCGGCGGAACTTCGGCGAAGAATCCATAGGGATCACATTTATCTTGGATTCGACCGTGGATATCGGTTAAGCGAAATTTATAATGATCGCCCGCTTTTGCATTGGGTATAAAAACTTCCCAAACGCCATTGGTTGAATGTTTGTGCAACAGCGATCGTCGCCCATCCCAATTGTTAAACGACCCAATAACTTGAACTTGCCGCGCTCCGGGAGCCCAGATGGCGAAGTTTACGCCAGACGTGCCATTGATTTCGCGGATTTGAGCACCCAGTTTGTTGTACAGCTGGTAATGCTCACCTTGGCCAAACAAGTACAAATCCAACTCACCCAAAAGAGGCGGGAACGCATAAGAATCAGGTTGTTCGAGTCGTTTACCTTGTTGCATGTGCCCTAATAAATAATGAGGTCGTGTCGATGGTGCGTTCAACCACTTCATCGGACATTTTAGCTCAAAGATTCCCGATTGTTCGATGGGGTGCATATCGAGTCGCAAATTGCGATCGGGAAAAACAACCCAGGCGGATGAAGATTCAGGGAAGTAGCCTCGAATTACTGCCATCTCGGCATCTGCCTCCGCGAGCTGGTGCCAACCCAAGAACTGACGAGGTTGGTCACAACAACCGTCGATCAATGATTCCGAACCAGCCCGCAGCAACTTTACTGCCGGAGACATCCATGACCCCATTCGCATTTCCCTTAATTGAATTCTGAACTATCTCGCAATAATAAACGCGCGGGGTTTTGATGCCCAGCGCGCTGTTTTGCAACTTTGTTTTTGGTAATCTCGAATTTTTTCGACTATTGATCCGACCAATTGCTCATGGCCAATTTGGGTGGCTTCACCAGATTGGTACAGCCCCGGCACAGCATTGGCATAGCATTGGCACAGCCCCGGCCTACAGGTTTGCCGCGCAATTCACGGATAGGTCGCGGCCGATTTTGGCCAGATGGACCATGGCACTGCGGGTCGATGCAGCCGCTTGATTTGCCCAAGCCCAGCCGCGACGCGTCGACGCCGGTTTAGGAGCAACAGTCGTCGATTGCCCCAGCCCTGTTATACGATTGGATTTCACTGCTTCCAATTCTAGACCGATCGATTCGGCCATGGAAGTTTTCCAGTATCGGCTCTGCAATTGATGAAATCGCATGGCTCGATCCACCCGCCGCCACAAATCCAGATTTTTAATCGGCGTCATTTCGCCATAACGTTCCCATTGCCATTGATCGTCGCGCCATTGGTCTATTCCGACTCGAATTCCAAAATCGACGGCGCGACAGGCCGTGATCAGCGTTACTCGCGATGGCTGGTCCAGTGCCTCTAGGCCCCGCACGACCGACAACAATTGCAACCGTTCCTCACTAAACTCGGGCTCCCAATCCGCGACCACCGTTCGATCTGGCCCGTCTACTTGCTGTAAAGTAAACCGCCACTGACCACCTTGGTTTTCCGCCCGTGCTGGAAAAACCTCAGTGAACAATAAATAGTGAGGGACCACTCGTTGCATGTCTTCAACCTCCCCTTTCAGGTCGTTACGAAATTCGGCGATGTTCTACGTCGTTTGCAGTCTGGAGCGCGCTGCACAAACGTAATAACCCGCACTTCCTCGATTGACCATCCGTTGTCGGTCGTGCCATTCCGTGTCTCAATTCACACTGACATCACCTGCCAAGTGTCAATGATTGCTGCAATGTTGTATCGGAGAATTTTTGCTAGTCCACAAACCTTACCCAATCATTTTGTCCAAAAAGTCTTGCGCAATTTGCGAGGATGAATGAATAATTCATACAACGCGCAAAAATATCACTGCGTCGTTGTAAACAGAGTTCGTTTGATTAAGTGCCGCCCTGATATGTCAAAGCGAAAACGACAGGGTGTTAAAAAAATAAATGCTGACGACAGTAGGACGACAGTAGATGGAGTAAATCGACTTCATCGGGTTTAGGGGCGCCTCTTGCGGTGTAAAGGCAGGGCGGAATGTTACGTGGTTAGTGGTGGTGCGACGTACTTCTGCCGCTGAGGACAGCGGCAGCTACGGTATTTCTGCCGCTGAGGACAGCGGTAACAACGGTAGGTCGGCCTGTCCTCAGGCTGACAATCCAAGACAAAATAATTGCAACCTAATTTACCAACCGCGGAGGTTGGTTAGCCGCCTGGATAGTTTCAAGGCAGCAGGGAAGTTTAATGGTTACAAAGTTACGCGTAACCGCCAGTGGGACACCGGCGGCTACCATAACTGCCGGTGAAACACCGGCAGCCACCTGAAACACCGGCGGCTACCTGAAACACCGGCGGCTACTAATGTATCGGCGGAACACCGTAATGCTCGTGGATTTCGCGACAAGTTTCTGCGGATAAGCGCATTGCGTGTGACAAATCGAACAAGTAGGCCGCTTCCGATTGCTTGTCCAAATCAATCGCCATCAGCGAGAGGGCATACACTTGCTGTTCAAGTCCTTGAGGTACCGACCAAGCAAACTCACGCACATCAACCGGTTTATTGAACTCTTGTCGTAAAAAGTTAACCGTTTCAGCACTGGTGTCGCCAATTTGTTTCAAAATCGCTTGCTGCTCGTCCTGACTAATCTGCCCATCTGCTTTGGCGGCGTTAATCATCGCTCGCACAAATACCAAAGCTTGTTCATCCGCGGACTCGGGAGGTGCTGGTACACGTTTTGAGAAGGGCGAGTTCCCGGCGCTAAAGCCACCGGGTTTGGTTGTGGTTGATTGACGTGAACTGTTCCCCCAAGTTTGAGTTGGGCGTTCCAGCGGTGCGTTTGCGTAACTCGATCCGGCTGTTCCCGAACTTTGGTCAAAACTCGAAGTGGTTGGACTTCGTCCTGCGGAACTAGCGCCCGCGCCGCTTTTTCGCTTATTAGCGACATTCAATAAATCTTCCAATTCGCGGGCCTGCGCCGCTAAATCGCCGCGACCGGCGGACCGACCACGACTACTATCAGCACCCCATGGCGAACCACTGGTCGAACGACCGCCGGGCATTTCACCTCGTGGCATTTCACCCCGTGGCGTTTCCGTGCGTGGCAATTCAGCACGAGGAGCGGGTTGGCTCGGTTTGGCCCCGCCAAACAAAATATCCTTTAAAATCTTGCCGCCAATACTTCCCATTCCCGATCCACTTGAACCTGACGGACTGCTCGTTTTTCGGCCTAACAAACCACCCAGAATATCAATTGCGTCCATGATGTAAATACTTTGTTGTAAAAGGTTTTCGTAGTTTTTGGTGACGCCAAGTTTAAAACGCCGAACGTGGTTGCACGAAGGCCCTCGGCCTACGCGACGATCCGTTAGGTTTTTTCGAATTTGGGAATTTTTGGTTCGGGGATTTCTTTAATCAATTGCATGATAACCGACTCGCTTGTCATCCCATTGGCTTGCGCCTGGAAATTGACACTAACGCGATGTCGCAACACGGGCACGGCAATTTTCCGAATATCTTCGATCGAAATTGAAAATCGCCCGTCCATTGCCGCCATTGCTTTGCCACCAGAAATCAGGAATTGACCGGCCCGCGGCCCAGCCCCCCAGTCCACGTATTCTTTAATCACTTTGGGGGCCGTTGGATCGGCCGGCCTCGTTGCTCGAACCAAGGCAGTTACATATTTAATGATATAGTCGGTGGCAACCACGGAGTTGACCAGCTTCTGCAAATTGACGATCGCTTTTGCCGTCAATACCTTCTTGATCTCCGGCGGTTCCGTTTGATTGGAGGCGGCTAAAATTTTCTCCTCTTCCTCCGCGGTCGGGTAGCCAACTTTAATGTTGAACATAAACCGATCCAATTGAGCTTCGGGCAACGGGTAGGTGCCTTCTTGTTCGATTGGGTTTTGCGTTGCAATAGTGAAAAATGGTACTGGCAATTGATAAGTTTCTCGGCCGACGGTGACCTCTCGTTCTTGCATCGCCTGCAACAACGCCGCTTGGGTTTTTGGTGGCGTTCGGTTGATTTCGTCCGCTAACAAAATATTGGTAAATACCGGACCTTCGACAAACCGAAAACTTCGGCGACCGGCGTCATCTTCATCGAGTACGTTGGTGCCCGTAATATCGCTGGGCATGAGGTCCGGCGTAAACTGAATTCGCTTGAACGCCACGTCCATGATTTGCGCCATGGTGCTGACCATTAATGTTTTGGCCAACCCCGGCACGCCTTCAAGCAAACAGTGACCGCGCGTAAAGATCGCTGCAAACAATTGATCGATTACCTCATCTTGGCCCACGATCACTTTGTGCAGCTCTTGCTCCATCAATTTGCGGTGTTGGCTGAACTCTTGCAGGACATCACCGAGACTGCGAGATTTACTGGACACGCGTTCCTCAAATTGCAAAAGTTAAACGGTATTAAATTCGCGGCATGAAATTCACCGAGGAATGACAAAACACCGATTTTTGGTAAAGGCATCATAAATACTGTTCGAAGACCTTAATAGTGCGTCTCCAACCGGTGCCGACGCCTTCTACCGATCTCGAGTTTCGCAAATTCTAAACCCTAGTCCGCTTAGCCACAACGCCGCCCTGTCGTTTCAATGTCAGGAATTTCGGTTTTCATCCGCCGGAAACAACTCTATAATAGTTGGCAATGCATTCCCGCGCGGCGAGCAAGGTCGCTCACGACAAAGGACAATTGATGAAAGTAGTAGCCTTGATGATTCCATCGCACCAACCGCCGATTCGCATTCCATGTGATCCTTGCGGCCAAACTAAGTCGAGCCGTCTTACCTGGCGGGCCATGGCAAACTTGGCCTCAATTTTAATCGCACTAATTTTCCCATTGTTCCTGAATGGACAACAAACATCGCCCGATTCGTTGACGGCCGAACAAGTTCGTCAGGCAATTGAAAAATCATCGCGATTCATCAAACGAGCTCAACGCGATGATGGGTCATGGGCCGAATTTCCCAACCACCCCGGAGGCACCACCGCGCTAATGACATTAGCGCTGCTCAATGCGGGTGAACCGGTAACCAGCAATTCCATGCAACGGGCGCTACGTTTTTTAGAATCTAGCCCCAGCGATGGCCGGCGAACAACGTATGCCACAGCGCTTCGTTTGATGGTAATGGCGATGGCCGATCCGACCGGCCAAAAATATCGTCCATTAATGGAGGCCGATGTCAAATGGCTGGCGGACATTCAAGTCCGCAAAGGCCAATCGACGGGAGGCTGGAGCTATTTTGACCTCGGGCAGTCGGCGGACTCTTCGAACACTCAGTTTGCCTTGCTGGGTTTGCACGAGGCAGCGCGGGTGGGGATTCCTATTCCTCGTTCTGTTTGGACGCAAGGTGTCGACTATTGGCAACGAACTTTTCGACAAAACGTGGGCACGTTCGCTTACACGGCGGACGGCGGCGCATCCGGTGGCAGCATGACTTGTGCCGGAATCTCGTCGTTATTGATCATTGATGAAAATCTACTCGATATCTCGGACTATATTGTTGATGGCAAAGTCAATTGCTGTCGGCCGACTCGAACCAATTCTTATCTCGATGCAGCCTTGAAATGGATGGGCAAGAATTTCTCTGTTGTTCGCAACCCTACCGAAAACAATGGCCGTGGTGGCGAGCTGTTCTATTATCTCTACGGAATGGAACGCGTTGGACGGCTTACCGGAAATCGATTTATCGGCAACCACGATTGGTATCGACTGGGTGCCAACCATCTCATCAACGTCCAACAACAACGCGATGGCTCTTGGTCAGCAGGCGGTTTGGCTTCGTCCGTGGAAATCAATACCGCATTCGGATTATTGTTCTTGTCGAAGGGTCGACGTCCTGTTGTTTTTGGGAAATATCAATACAGCGAACAAGATCAACGCTGGGATCTGCATCCGACTGGAATTCACTATTTAACTCGTGAAATCGAATCGGCTTGGCAAATGATTCTCAATTGGCAAACAGTCCGCGCCAGCACAGCCAACGTCAACGATCTCAACGAAGCTCCGGTTTTGTTTATATCAGGTCAGCAAGCGCTCGATCTCAATGAAAAACAGAAACAGACTCTTAAAGAATATATCGAACAAGGTGGATTTATTTTCGCT
>JBGSMY010000144.1:0-9854 GCA_041739975.1 Pirellulaceae bacterium | reverse complement strand
ACGTGGATTTAGCAGCGGAGTGGCTCTGCATTCGTTGCGAGCGGTCGCCGGAGACATCGCTCGTGATGTGATCCGACAATTTAAGCGACACAAGCCGCATGGAGTAATTCACATTCATGCTGCTGAACAGACGTTAGAAGTCAATGACTGTGTGGTCGCGACTGGAAAGCGTTCGGTCGAATGGCTGTTAGACGAACTGGAAATCGATCAACACTGGAGTATTATTCATGCCACTCATTTAACTGAACTGGAATGTGAACGACTGGCGCGGACAGGCGCGACAGTGGTCTTGTGCCCGACCACGGAAGCCAGTTTAGGTGATGGAGTTTTTTCGGCCGAGAGCTACCGTGCCGCAGGCGGTCACTGGGCAATTGGCGGTGACAGCCATGTGGGGGTCTCGATTCCAGCGGAACTGCGGATGATGGAATACGCCCAGCGTTTGACAACTCGTCGGCGAGCAGTTTTGTGTTCCGATACGGTGTCATGTGGCGAGCTTTTATACCAATCGACGCTTTCGGGTGGTCGCCGTTCGTTGGGATTAGCGCCCAATCCATTAGCAGTCGGTGAGCCATTTAACTTAATCGTTTTGCAACCGGAAACGGAAATAAGCTGGATTGGCTTGGAACCAGCCCGATGGCTTGACCAACATCTATTCTGCGAGCCCGGCAAATTTGATGCCCATATATTGCACCGCGGCCAGTGGTTGGCGACTGCACCAAAAATGGAGCTGAGCGGAATTTAGGGTTAATCACCAACTATACTGTAATCGCCGGAAACTATGTCGAGGCCATAGGAGTATGGGTGTTACTTGCACAACTCGTGGAGCTGTTTGCAGTGCTCACCGATTGCAAGCTGACATGAGATGAGGGGCCGACCGGGGTTTCATTTGTTTCGTTTAAGATTCTTTCGAAAAGGTCATTTATGTTCCGATCGATGATCCGGCAAGGGCGGCTCATGCTGGCGACTTGCTGCGCCAGTTGGCTGGCATTAAGTACACCACAGCTGGTCCGTGGTGAAGACTTTACAATGATGCTCGACAATGGCGCGATTAGCGCACAGCACATTGCCTTCACCTACGATGGCGACCTGTGGCTCGCCAATCGCGATGGCTCGCAGCCGCGAAGGCTCAGCTCCCATCAGGGTACGGAAGCCAGTCCCCGTTTTTCGCCCGACGGTCAACACGTGGCGTTCTCAGCAGAATACGATGGCAACCTCGACGTTTACCTAGTATCGATCCAAGGTGGCATGCCGACGCGACTGACTTTTCATCCCGCTGTGGATGTAGTCGATGGTTTTACTGCAGACGGCAAATCGGTATTGTTTTCTTCATCGCGACAAGTATTTACGAATCGCTATCGCAAACTTTTTACGGTTCCAACTAGTGGCGGCTTTCCCACGGAGTTACCAATCCCAAACGGTCTGAGCGCTTCGTACTCGGCCGATGGTAGCAAAATTGCTTATAACCCGATTGGCCCACGATTCTCACAATGGAAAAATTATCGAGGCGGTACGGCTTCGCGTGTGTGGATCTATGACACGGCAGACCATTCGGTGCAAATCGTGCGTCAACCTGAGGGGCGTTGCAACGATGCTGATCCGATGTATCTGGGTGACTCAGTATATTTTCGCTCGGATCGCAACGGCGAGTTCAATCTGTTTCGCTACGATCCAAAAACCGAAGCGGTGGAGCAACTCACTCAGTACACTGATTTTCCGGTGACCCGTGCCAGTGGTGGACCCAATGCAATTATTTTCGAACAAGCGGGTCGGCTACATACTTTGGATTTGACGAGCAAAGCTGTTGCGACGTTGCCGATTCGCGTGACCAGTGATTTAAATGAATTGCGTCCGCGTTATGCAACCGGCGATCGCTGGATCCGCAACATGAGCATTTCACCGAGCGGTGCGCGAGCGGTCTTTGAATACCGTGGCGAAATTTTAACGTTGCCCGCCAGCAAAGGTGATATGCGGAATCTGACGCAAACTCCGGGAGCACACGAACGATCGCCCGTTTGGTCTCCCGATGGCAGCAAGATTGCCTATTTCTCGGATGTCGATGGCGAGTATCGATTGCACCTATTGCCTCAAGACGGCAAAGGCACCGCCGAAGTGCACACACCCGAAGGCCATGGATTTTTCGAAGAGCCCAAATGGTCTCCCGATGGTCTGAAAATTAGTTATCGCGACAATTCCTGGAGTTTGTACATCTACGATATCGCTAAGAAGCAATCGGCCAAGGTCTGCAGTGCACCGGTGTATGGGCCAGCTAATATTCGCGGACTACACCATGCTTGGTCGCCGGATTCCCGCTGGTTAGCTTATACAGTCAATACGGCGGCCGTGATTCAACAGGCGTGGTTGTATCAAGTGGACGAAGCCAAGTCGATTCCGGTTTCCGATGGCATGAGCGAAGTCAGTGAGCCGGTGTTTGATCGAAGCGGTAAATATTTATATTTTGTTTCGTCGACCGATGCCGGTCCGGTGAAAGATTGGTTTGCGATGTCCAACAACGACATGGAGCTCTCCAATCAAGTCTACGTTGCCGTGCTCAGCGATCGAGAAGCCAATCCGTTGGCTCCAGAAAGCGACGAAGAACGCGCCGCGACGCCCGAGAAGAAACCAACAGAGGCTGCTCCAGCCGCCGAAGCTGAAAAAACCGACAAGAACCGAGTGGTCGTCGATTTGGATGGATTAGACCAACGTATTTTGGCCTTACCTCTGCCGCCCGCCGTTTATAGCCAACTGGAAACTGGTCCTGATGGCACTTTGTATTTCATTAAACGCAATCGCAATGGTGAAACAGAACTTGGAAGCTACTCATTGAAATCGCGTGAAGCCGGAACGGTGTTGCCAGGAGCCAATGGATTTCAATTGAGTCTTGACGGTAAAAAAGTGCTGTACTCGGTCGGCAATAGTTTTGGGATCACGGCCCTGGCCGCGAAGATTGCACCAGGCACTGGCAAATTGCCAACCGATAAATTAACGGTGTTGATCGACCCGCGGGCCGAATGGAAACAAATCTTTGAAGAAGTTTGGCGAATCAATCGCGATTATTTCTACGACCCCAACATGCACGGCTCAAAATGGCCCGAGATGCGGACGAAATATCGACCGTTTGTCGATCATTGTGCGACTCGAGCTGATCTCAATCGAGTTCTGATGTGGATGTGCAGCGAACTGGCCGTCGGCCACCACAACGTGGGAGGTGGCGATCAACGATTAGAGGTTGGTCGAGTTCCCGGTGGATTGTTAGGCGCAGATTTGGAAGTGGCCGATGGTAAATATCGATTCAAAAAAGTTTTGGGCGGCCTCAATTGGAATGGCCAGTTGCGGGCCCCGCTGACCGAGCCCGGTGTTCGCGTTAAAGCGGGTGAATACTTATTGGCCGTTCGCGGGGTACCTCTGCAAGGTACCGATAATGTCTATCGGCATTTTGAAAACACGGCCGGGAAATCAGTTGAGATTACCGTCGGCAGTCACGCTGATGGCAGCGATGCTCGTACGGTCACTGTGGTGCCGATTGCCGATGAGTCGGAAATGCGGAACCGCGATTGGATCGAAGGCAATCTGAAACGCGTCACGGATGCCACGGGCGGCCGAGTCGCTTATGTTTATGTTCCCAACACAACCACGTTGGGACATACGTATTTCAAGCGATACTTTTTCCCTCAAGCCAACCGCGACGCCATCATTGTCGACGAACGGTTCAACGGTGGCGGTCAAATCGCTGACTATTATATTGATCATTTGCGACGCCCTTACTTGAGTCATTGGGCCACGCGATATGGTCAAGACTTCCGCACGCCGACGAGCTCTATTTTGGGCCCTAAAGTAATGTTGATCGATGAAACGGCAGGTTCGGGCGGCGATATGTTGCCTTGGATGTTTCGTGAATTGAAAATGGGAACCTTGGTCGGCCGACGCACCTGGGGTGGTCTCGTCGGTATCCTTGGTTTCCCAATTTTGATGGACGGCGGATCAGTTACCGCGCCAAACCTTGCCATTTGGACTGAAGACGGATTTATTGTCGAGAACGAAGGCGTACCGCCCGATGTGGAGGTCGAACAATTGCCCGCCGAAGTGATTGCTGGCCGCGATCCGCAATTGGAAAAAGCAATTGAGATTGCCCTGAAACAACTTGAAAGCGATCCGCCGAAAAAGTTTAAAAAGCCGGCTTATCCAATTCGCTCGCGAAATTAAGGGGCGATGATTTGTGATGGCCGTAGGGCTGAAAAAAGTCCGAGCTCGGCAAATGCAGCGGATTAATTTGAGTCCGTTGAGTTTTCGGTCACGACGACAACACCAAAGCGTCGCGGAATTCCGCGACGCTTTTTTACTTTAATTTTCTAGTGGGACTTGAGGGTGTGGTGAAAAACAGAATGGAACCCTGGACGAGCCGAGGGGCGACCTGACGAAACGCGTCGTTCGTGTTTTTAGTATTTTTTGTGGTTAAATCTTTTTAACCACTAAATTCCCCGAAGGGGCTTTGTTTTATATGTAGTCGCGTCTCGTCAGGCCAGCCCAGGGTTACTCATCGATTCTTTCAGCGAAAATCCCGCCCGTTCGTTCGGCGCTAGTTTCGGGTTCGTACTACTGTTGATCCGAACTGTCATCCGTTATCGGTGGCGTCTTCTCGATAGTTGTGGCAGTAGGTTCTGCGGGATCAGACGTCGTGGGATTCGTTGGTTTTGCGAATGCTTCGGGATAACGGCGGCGATACTCAGCTTCGGTAATCATTTCACCTTCAGGCGTCTCGATCATCAAACTAAACCGGACCGAGGACTCAGCTCCCGAAGGGGCTTCATAGCCAATATGCTGGGCACCCAGGGGAACTCCCAACTCTGGTTCTTCATTGGGCTGATAAGCCTGTTTCCATTGTCGTCCGAGGAGAACGGCACAGCCAAGTACAGCGAAAACAGCGATTACATTGAGTGCTTTGATCATGCCTACCGACCCTTTGCTGTGGATATGGTTTGCTCAACGTTCTGTCCAAACACTCGTTCATTATGATTTGGAAAGGTTCGAGTGGGAAGCAGGACCCGAACCGTGCAGTCGGGCAAGTCAACTGTATTTGGAAAAATCCCAATGTATGCTACCAGGCGATGCGGATTCCATTAGATTGATGGAAACCAAGTTTATGCACGGAATTTAACGAGATAAGTCAATAATGTCTCTTAGTCTGCCTCCCCGCCCCAACCTTGAGAATCTGCAAACGCTTGTAAGCAAACATTTTGGACTGGTAACGCGGTCGGCTCGCGACTTGCCAGGAGAGCGGGACCGCAACTTTTGCATTGATGCTAACGATGGAAAACAATATCTATTGCGTTTCTATCGCCCGGATGAATCCATTGACTTTTTGCGTGGGCAAGTGTCAGCCCTTCAACGTTTGAGCGATTTGTCAGTCCCGCAATGGATTGAGGCCAAGGGAGGCGAGATTGTTTGCGAAAAATTTGAACAAGGGGGCAACGCGATTGCCTGTTTCGTTGGATTAATGTCATGGTTGGACGGTAAGCCATGGGCTCAACTTCGCAGTGCAGATTCTCAAGTCCCCGAACAGTTAGGCCGGTTACTGGGTCGGATGCAACAGCGTTGGCATGTTTGGAGCCATCCTGGATTGCAGCGGGATTTTGTATGGGATTTGGCACAGGCCAAACATGTTGTGACAGCACGGCGAGAATTGATAACGGACTCAGAACAAAGCCAATGGATCGAAAAATGCCTACAACGATTTGAGCGCGACGTGACGCCAGTTGCCGCACAATTTCGGCGCGGAGTCATTCATAATGACGCCAACGATTACAACGTGCTGGTCCAGTGCGATTGGCAATCGGAGGAAACGTGGAAGATATCGGGCCTCATCGATTTCGGCGATATGCTGGTAAGTTGGACCATTAATGACTTAGCCATTGCGATTGCTTATGCCGTGCTGGACGAGCCGCGACCGCTTAAGGTCGCTGCACAAATCGTCCGCGGATATCACCAAATTTGGCCGCTGGAGGAAATCGAGGTTGCCGCGCTGTGGAGTTTAGTAACGATGCGGCTTGCGACAAGCATTTGTATGTCGGCGGAGCAACAATCGGCTCGGCCCGACGATCCGTATTTGTCCATAAGTCAATTGCCGATTCAAAGAACCTTGCCGCGATTGTTATCGATTTCGAATGAATTGGCCACCGCGTACTTGCGGTGGTCGATCGGCTGGGAAGCAATTTCAGGTATGCAGTCGGTCGAGAACCGATTGCGCGAAAAAAGGAAGGATATGCAATCGCTGCTGGAGCGAACGTGGGTTCCGAGTGAAATTGCGATTATTGACTGGAGCATCGACAGCGACCTGTGGAGCGGCGATCCGCGAATGGTAGTGGACGAGTTGCAATCAAGCGTCGATCAGGTATTGCATCGCGAGCAAGCGAGTTTGGGAACGGGCGGTTACGGTGAACCGCGGCCAGTCTATGCGGGGGATCAGTTCATTGTAGATGGACAACCATTTGGCAATCGGCGGACGATTCACTTGGGGTTGGATCTATTTGCAGAAGCCGGGACTTGGATACATGCGCCGTTGGCCGGCCGTGTTTATCGAGTGGCAGAGATCGACGCGCCATTTGACTATGGAGGAGTTGTGATGTTAGTTCATACTCTCGATAGTGCAGACACCAACTTAGAAATCGACAACAAAGAGAGTCTGCAGTTCTATACGGTGTATGGGCATTTGTCGCGGGCATCGGTGCGTCAGCTTATGATCGGGCAATCGATTGCCAGTGGAGAAGCATTTGTGCAGTTAGGGACAGCGGATGAGAATGGCGGTTGGCCGCCCCATTTGCATTTGCAATTGTTAGTCAGCGACCTTGGACTGGGGGTTGATTTTCCAGGCGTTGCCACGGCCGATGAATGGGAGTTTTGGCGTCAGATTTCGCGAGATCCCAATGAAATAGCGCAGCTACCTAAAACGTGTTTGACGCGACCCGAGCCTGTGTTAGCCGAGACGCAATTGCGGCGACAACAGTATTTTGGGCCATCTCAGCGATTGTCTTACCGCGACCCATTGCATTTGGTTCGAGGCTGGCGCCAATACCTTTTCGACAATAGTGGCCGACGTTATTTGGACGCGTACAACAATGTCCCACATGTGGGGCACGCTCATCCTTATGTTGTCTCGGCGACTTGCCGACAAATGCAAAAACTGAATACGAACACGCGGTATTTGAGCGAGGTGAGTCATCGTTACGCAGAGAAATTGTTGTCCTATTTTCCTTCAGGGCTGGATACTTGTTTCTTGTTAAGTTCGGCCAGTGAGGCGAATGAACTGGCCTTGAGGTTGGCGCGAATTTATACCGGTCGACAAGATTTGATCGTAACCGAGGGTGCTTATCACGGGCACACAAACACTCTAATCGATATTAGTCCGTACAAACATCGCGGTCCGGGCGGACAAGGGCCGCCAACTTGGGTGCATGAAGTTTTGCTGGCCGACGATTATCGCGGTCCTTACCGTCGCGGTGAACCGGAATTGGCGAGCCGTTATGCTGAATCGGTTCAGGAAATCTTGAAACGCCAACAACAACTTGGTCATCCCGTGGGAGCGATGATTGTCGAGACATGTCCCAGTGTAGCGGGCCAACTGTTTTTTCCACCGGGATATTTGACGCGCGTCGATGAAATGGTACGTCAGGCCGGCGGTTTAATGATCGCCGATGAAGTGCAAACCGGATTGGGGCGTTTAGGAAATTGTTTTTTTGCCTTTGAACGAGATTCACTCGTTCCAGATATTGTGGTATTGGGAAAGCCAATTGGTAATGGACATCCTTTGGCGGCTGTTATAACGCGTCGTGAGATCGCCCAAGCGTTTGACAACGGCATGGAGTTTTTTGCGACTTTTGGTGGAAATACCGTTTCTTGTGCGGCCGGTCTGGCCGTTCTGGAAGTTTTGGAGCAAGAAGCCATGCCGCAAAATGCTGCTTGCGTAGGCCACTGGATTCAACAGCAGTTTGTCGATTTAGCGGCTCGATATGAAATCATTGGCGATGTTCGCGGCAGCGGATATTTTCAAGGATTGGAGTTGGTTTTAGATCGAGACGCTCGCCAGCCCGCATCCCGACATGCGGCACATATTGTCAATCGAATGCGCGGCGCCGGTATTTTGTGGGGCGTGGATGGTCTATTGCACAACGTTTTGAAATTCCGACCGCCGATGTGTTTTGATCAAGCAGATGCCGAGAAATTCATCGAATGTTTAGATCGTGAACTGAAATGGATTACCGGCTGAATAATACTGGACAATGCTGGACAATACTTGACATTGCAGTGCGATCGAATCGGCGAAAGAGCTAAATTCAGCAAAGACTTTTGACAACTTAGCCAATCAAGGTTACTCGATTTCCGTATATTCGACGAACTGAATATGCGAAGCGATGAACCAAAAGATCCCTAAAAGAACTAACAACGTGAACAGGTTTCGAATCCATTTAAAACTGGTCTGATAAGCCGGTTTTTGGCCTGGACGTCGTCCGGGAATCGTCTCTTGAAAGCCCAACAAACAAAGCGCGGTGTTAATTGCCCAGTCGCGGAATTTATCCGAATAGGTTGCTGTGGAGATGATGGAGGAGCGGTCGGGTGTAGCAGGAGTCGCATGATTTGATGAATCGCGAACTTTTTCTGCCAATCGATTGCCTGTGGAAAGTGGTTCAAATCGATTGATTATCAATTCGTAATGGGTAGGCCGATCGCTGGGCGACTTTGCCAACATTTGTTCAATCAACTGACAGATGGGTTTGGGAATGTCTAGCCGATAAGCGGAAATGGGCGTGACCTCTTTTTCCATGTGGGCCAGCAGTTTGGCCGCGATGGAATCGTTGTCGTCTGACTGAAACGGAGCCCGCCCGGTCGATAAAAAATACAGGGTACAACCGAGACTGTACAAGTCAGCTCGGTAGTCAACGTTGCGTGGGTCTTGAGCCTGTTCTGGGGACATGAAGTCTACTGTGCCCATGACTTGTCCGGTTTCGGTCAGTGTATGGGATTGGTGTTGGCTGCGGGCCAGACCCAGGTCTAAAATACGGACTTCACCGGTTTCATCAACCATGATATTTGAGGGTTTAATATCGCGATGAACCGTGGCGTTGAGAGCGATGTGCCGCAGCCCCTTGGAGACGCCAACTGCGACGGCGGCAACTTCGGGCAGTGTAAGTGGTCCGTGCTGTTGAACGATTGCGGTCAAACTCTTGCCGACCACAAGATCCGTCACCAAAAAAATTCTTTGCCCGGCAATTCCGCCGTCGGTGGCGCGAACGATGTTGGGGTGGATCATTCGAGCAGCGACCATGGCCTCGCGACGAAATCGTTCGGAAACCGTTTGATCGTTGGCGTCAACACCTAATAAGAACTTGATCGCCACAGGTATATCCAGCCATCGATGTCGTGCGCGGAAGACTTGACCATTGCCGCCGGCGCCCAGTAGTTCGTAGATCTCATATTCACCAAATGTATGACCGCTCGGGGAACCGGTCGCACTGTTTGCGGGACCATTCGGTTTTGAGGTGTTCGCGGAACTAGCAGTTGATTTGGAAACTGAGGCTGATGGGGGTGCCGTGGCTGTTGCCGGTACTGAGGCAGATGCGGGTGTCGTGACTGGACGCGCCGTTCCGACAGGAACGGAGTTAGGAACACCGGGAGTCACGATCACTGGGGTGACAATTGCCGTGTTGGTGGCACGCGATGAAGAGTTTTGGACCAAGTTGATCGTATCGTGATTGGCGACAGTCATGCGGACCACCTTGCGTTGGATGTGTACAGTTTGGTTGCGTAAGTGTTGGTTATTGGCAGGAGGAAGACGTGATTTCTGGTGCGAGTTTTATCAAACTGGA
>JBGSMY010000137.1:0-5768 GCA_041739975.1 Pirellulaceae bacterium | reverse complement strand
ACGGTCGGATTGTCGATTTCGCACGGCCTTTGTGCACTAATTTGACAAGTGCCGCGGTGCTTGGCCGTGCGGTGTGCCAGCAAACACGCGATTAGCTTGATTGAGACTCCGGATCAGCCAGTCTACAATGGAGGGAGTCGTTGACAACGGGTAGATAAGGAACAAGACATGAAACAACGCCAGTTTTTTGGTAGTTGGCAGCGTTCGATCACGCGGTTGGCCGCTGTGGGGCCAAAGGCTATGGGGCCAATGATGGATTGCCACCGAAACATACAGCGTTTGCTGTTTTGGGGTGTTGTCCAAATACTTGGCTGCGCAGCTGTGACGCTGGCAGCCCAACAAAACCCGCAAGCTCCCCCGCTTGAGTTCAACCGCGATATTCGGCCCATTCTGTCCGACAACTGTTTCGCTTGCCACGGATTTGATGTCAACACCCGCGAAGCCGACTTGCGTTTAGATACTCGTGAGGGCGCGCTTTCCGACGAATCAGGCTCTGCCGCGATCGTCCCAGGAAAACCGGAAGAAAGCGAATTGTGGGCGCGGATCATCTCGACCGACGAAGACTCCAAAATGCCGCCGGCGAGCTCTCACAAGCAACTTACGGAATCACAACGAGAAACGCTCAAACTCTGGATTGAACAAGGAGCTCCGTATCAAAACCATTGGTCGTTTGAACCGCCGGTTTTGCGGGCCGTTCCCGAAACGAATCCTCCGCAAAGTCATCCTATCGACAGCTTTGTCGCAGAACGGCTGATTGCTCGCGGCTGGCAACTCGCTCCCGAGGCCGACAAACACCAACTGATTCGTCGTGTAGCTTTTACCCTTACCGGTCTCACTCCCACGCCGCAACAAGTTGCCGAATACCTGAACGACGCGTCACCCGATGCCTATGAACGAATGGTCGATCGATTTTTGGCTTCACCTCATTTTGGTGAAGAGATGGCTCAGCATTGGCTCGACCTCGCTCGTTACGGCGATACACACGGATTGCATCTCGACAACGAACGGCAAATGTGGGCTTACCGCGATTGGGTCGTCAATAGCTTTAATCGCAATCTGCCCTTCGATCAATTTACGATCGAGCAATTAGCGGGCGATCTGTTGCCTAATCCCAGCATGGACCAATTGATTGCCACCGGTTTTAACCGTTGCAACGTGACGACCAGTGAAGGCGGCGCCATCGATGCGGAGTTTCATTATCGCTACGCAGTCGATCGCACCAGCACCGCAGTGCAAACTTGGATGGGCCTAACGGCCGGTTGTGCAGTCTGTCACGATCACAAATTTGACCCCATCTCTCAGAAAGAGTTTTATTCACTCTACGCGTTCTTTAATACTGGCGCTGACCCCGCAATGGATGGCAATGCCTTGTTGACCAACCCCATTTTAAAATTGGCAAGTCCCGAACATGAACAGCGACTTGCCGAATTCGATCGATTGCTTAACGAACAACAACAAGCACTTGAGCAACACGTTTCCAAAGTGGACTACGTTGATCCGGCGACCATGAACCCTCCGCCGGCGATTTCGACCAGCGAACAAATCTGGTTGGATGATACGTTTCCCGAGCAAGGTCGCAACTTTGCCAGTCCAGGCCAAGCCCCACAATTTGTGACCGTCGATTCTGGTGAACCAGTCTTTCAAGGCAATCGGGCTCTCAAACGCACCGATGCCGGACTTGCTCAAGATGTCTGGGAACAAGCGACTACGCCACTGATGATTCCCAGCCAAGCCAAAATTTTTGCCGAAGTTTGGCTCGATCCCGTTAATCCGCCCAAAACGATTATGCTGCAGTTTTTCAAAAACGGATGGTTGCATCGAGCCGTTTGGGGTGACATCGATGCGATCAATTGGGGCGAAAAAAATACAACGCAGCGCGCTTTGATCGGCGGACTGCCGGAAATGGGTCGCTGGGTACATTTGGAATTCCCGGTAGAGTCTGTCGGGTTGAACTCGGGAGACGCGATCACGGGTTTTGCGTTAACACAATTCGGTGGGACCGTGTATTGGGACCGATTGGGAGTTGCCGGTACTTCGGATCCAGCGACTGATCCTAACCGTTCTTTTTTCGCTTGGTGGCGCATCGCCAAACAAAGCCCGCCGGCGGGATTACCAGGCGATCTTAAACCCATTCTCGACCGAGGACCCCCAGCCTCCGAATCGACGGGTGAGCAACCTGCGAGTGAAAGCCCAAACGAGACCAACGCCGAATCGGCCGCGGAAATCCATGAAAATTCGGCAGCATCGAATCGCGACGAAGAAATGCTGCGATTGCGCCGATTCTATTTGCAAAATATTTGTGTCGACACAAAGCCGCAATTTGAACCGCTCCTGACGGCAGTTCAAAAAACGAAAGACGAAAAACAAGCCTTCGACCAAACGATTCCGCGGACGTTTATTTACAAGGAATCCGACCGACCGCGCGAAAGCTTTGTGATGTTGCGCGGGCAATACAATTCGCCGGGCGAAAAAGTGACCCCTGACGTGCCCAGCGTATTTCCCAAATTGCAACCCATTGATCCGCAACGTCCAACACGCATGGATTTGGCGAAGTGGTTTATTAGTCCTGAAAATCCGTTGACGGCGCGCGTGACCGTGAATCGCTATTGGCAGCAAGTGTTTGGCACGGGGTTGGTAAAGTCCAGTGGCGACTTTGGCTCACAAGGTGAGACGCCCAGCCATCCCGAATTATTGGACTGGTTAGCTATCCACTTTCGCGATTCCGGCTGGGACGTCAAAGGTTTACTGCGGCTGATGTTGACCTCAAAAACGTTCCGACAGCACGCCCGAGTCGACGCGGACCTCTATGCCGCCGATCCAGAAAATCGTTTGTGGGCACGCGGACCGCGAATGCGGCTAAGTGCCGAACAGATTCGCGACAATGCGTTATTTGTTAGCGGGCTGATGAGCCTCAAAATGGGAGGCCCCGGCGTGAAGCCTTATCAGCCACCGAATGTTTGGGAGCCGGTCGGCTATATCGATTCCAATACTCGCAATTATCGTCAAGACAAAGGTGAGGCTTTGTACCGTCGCAGTTTGTATACATTTTTCAAACGCACGGTTCCGCCGCCGTTTATGGTCAATTTTGATGCGCCCAACCGCGAACAGATTTGCACGATTCGCGAACGCAGCAATACACCTTTGCAAGCATTGCAATTGATGAACGACGTGCAACATATCGAGGCCGCTCGAACTTGGGCTGCTACGGTGATGCAGTTGCCAGAGCTCGATTTTGCCTCACGCGTGCAACACATGTTTGGGCAGTTACTGGCCCGGCCTGCGTCTGCGGCTGAGGTCGAAATATTGCAGCGTCAATGGCAGTCGCATTTTGATCGCTATCAACAACGGCTCGAGGATGCCGGCCAATTAGTTTCGCAAGGCGAATCACCGATCAACGACAAGTTGCCGAAAGCGGAATTGGCGGCTTGGACGATGGTCGCCAATACCTTGTTCAATTTGGACGAGACACTTAATAGGAATTAGTCAGATGAATCCTCTGTTTGAATATCACTTGAACCAAACGCGTCGGAATTTTTTTGGCAATGTAGGTTTGCGTTTAGGTGGCGTGGCGCTGGGTTTGATGGCAGGGCAACAATCGTTGTCCGCTGCCGCGCGACTCGGCTCGCCAACAAGTGATCCGGATCGCGTCCACCCGCCTCTGCCCGGGTTGCCCCATTTTCCACCCAAGGCCAAATCCATTATTTATCTGCATTTCAATGGCGGCCCATCACAACTCGATACGTGGGATCACAAGCCGGGGTTGGCCGAGTATTTTGACAAAGACCTTCCGGCCAGTGTTCAAGGCGGACAGCGACTGTCGACCATGACGAGTGGGCAAAAGCGATTTCCAGTTGCACCATCCAAGTTTCGTTTTGAACAAAAAGGAAAAAATGGCCTATGGTGCAACATGGATTTGTTGCCCCATTGTTCGGAAATCGTCGACGAAATTTCGTTAATGCGAACCGTACATACCAACGCCATTAATCACGACCCCGCTTGCACATTTGTGATGACGGGCTCCGAGATTCCAGGCAAAGCGAGCATGGGGTCTTGGCTGGCATATGGGCTCGGTAGCGAGAACAATGACCTGCCGGCTTTTGTGGTTTTTACGCCGCAATATCCTTTGGACAGCAACGGACAAGCACTGTTTAGCCGCATGTGGAGCAGTGGATTTTTGCCAACGCGATTTAATGGTGTGGCACTGCGGGGCTCGGGTGATCCCGTGTTGTATTTGCCGAATCCACCGGGAGTGCAGCGCGACGACCGCCGCGTGATGCTCGATGCACTTGAGCAATTGAACCAATCCAGTTGGCAATCGTTCAGCGACCCGGAAACGCGGACGCGAATCGCGCAGTATGAAATGGCATTTCGTATGCAGGCCAGCGTGCCCGATCTGACCGACATCAGCGGCGAAACGGCCGAGACTTTGGCGCTGTACGGACCCGATGTTTCAAAGCCCGGTTCGTACGCCCATAGCGCGCTGTTGGCGCGGCGTCTGATTGAACGAGGCGTGCGCGTCGTGCAACTATTACACCGCGGCTGGGATCAACACGGGTCGTTGCCTTATCAACTGGGCAATCAATGTCGGCAAACCGACCAACCCACAGCGGGTTTGATCAAAGATCTCAAACAACGCGGGTTGCTCGACGAAACGTTGGTCGTTTGCGGTGGCGAATTCGGACGCACCGTTTATTCGCAGGGCGGATTGACCAAAGATGACTATGGTCGCGATCATCATCCCCGAAACTTTTGTATTTGGATGGCCGGCGGCGGCGTTAAGCCGGGGCACGTGTATGGCGAAACCGATGATTTTAGCTATAACGTGGTTCGCGATCCGGTCCATGTAAATGATCTTAACGCGACTATCTTGCATTGCCTCGGAATCGACCACGAACGATTTACATTCAAGTTTCAAGGGTTGGATCAGCGGTTGACGGGGGTCGAACCACAGCGAGTGATCACCGAGGTCCTTTCGTAATTGATTAAAAATCGTCTGCATCTGCATCTGCGGCGCAGCTCAAACATGTTTGACTTATCGTTTCGGCCCCGCTGGCGCCGAGTTCCGGCCAAACTCAATTTAATTCAATTGACGATCTATTCGTTGCCGATATTCGAACGCTCTTTACGAACCCAGACGTATGCTTCGGCCGGCAATTGAGGTGGGGTTGAGTTGAGTGGACGGATCCAGCAAATGAGCTCAGCGACTTGGATGCGCTCAGGACCTCCATGGAGATCATTCCAACGATCGATGTGATACTGCAGCAGTCGGGCCCGTGCGCGATCGACCAGCGGCTCAGCGCCAGCAGCAATTGGTGTCTCCGGTAACGGAACGAGGCTCGCATGATATCGTCGCCAAGCGTGATGTTTGAGTTCGGTAAAACCGAGTCGAGCGGGAGGTGCTTGGGCTGATCGATATTCCAAGCTGAACAAGTCGACTCGATTGCCGTTGGCGAGTTCAGCGCGGTATTCCACTGTGGGACTGTATAACGGCGGTACTGCAAACATGCGGAATTCTTGGATAGTCATCGTTGCGACACTGAATTGGCGATAAAGTGCCGTGAGCCCTGTGTTGGGCAAGCTAACCGTCGAGTTTAACAGTATCAAATGGCCGATTAAAGCCAATGCGATAAAGTCGATGATAGAATTTTTTTGGCGTCGGCCAGTGAGTGCTTCGGTACGACTTTGAGCCAAATCTAACCCCCAACGTCCCCACAAGTCAGTTGGTACAAAGATCACCCAAGCAATCATGGCAATTGGTGAGAACCAGC
>JBGSMY010000127.1:0-2157 GCA_041739975.1 Pirellulaceae bacterium | reverse complement strand
ATTGGACCCGTCCAGCAACTTTCGTCACGCGAATTCCATCGTTGGGACGCAAGGTTGCAATCCCTGCGCTGTCATAGCCGCGATATTCCAGTCGCCGAAGTCCCCCGATCAAGAAAGGACAAGCATCTTTAGAGCCAACATAACCAACTATTCCACACATTCCGATTTTTCCAATAAAAACAGCAATTACGCGGTCAATTGCGAGTTCTTCGACTTTTAGGCAATCAAAACCAGATTTGCCATGGCGAACAGTGGTTCACCGCCCAGCAGCGAACCGTGCGCCGTCCAGCGTCAAAATCCAGGTGTTTCCAAAATCTGCCTCGGATTCCCAAGCATAGCATTCAAAACCGTGGCTCTGTCATTTACTTTGACAGCCCTCGATTCCGCGTGAGGCCGACAAGGGTCTCGACCGACGGCCTGTTCGAGATGCCTGAACTGATTTTTACTCGTTGTGATCCAAGCAATCCAAGGCCGAACTTGAATAATGAACAGAAAAAGCGTCGGACGGCGTAAAAATCGAACGGTTGTCCGTTGATCCCAAAGGTACGAATCGCTGTTGTAGCAACTGCCTCTATGTCCGATTCACCATTTGAACCCATTGCCGGGCAATGGGTTACGGCGATCGGGACGGACTCAGATCAGCTGCAGCTTGGAAAATGCATGCCTCTCGAAGAACACTCGCCACCCACTGAAGGAACGCTTCCACAACTTTAGAGCTAAGGATTGAGTCGACGCGTTTCAGCTTCTACCTGTTTCATCACTCGCATAATATTTCCGCTCATGATTTTGTGGATATCGCTCTCTTTATAGCCACGGTCGAGCAGAACTTGGGTAAGCACGGGGTAGGTCGAAACATCCTCCATCTGCTTTGGGGTGGTGGTAATGCCGTCATAGTCACTGCCGATGCCGACGTGGTCGATGCCAGCAACTTTGACGATGTGGTCGATGTGATCAGCGACATGATGCACCGAACCAGGGTAGATAGGATGCTTGAGGTTGAAAGCCGCCGTCTCCTTCTTAATCTGCTCTTCGTCGTCACCGTATTTGGCTTTCAGCGCGCGGCGGCGTTCGAACATTGTTTTCGTGTTTTGAGCAGACTCTGGAACGATAAATCCAGAAAAGAAATTGACCATCACCACACCGCCATCGGCGGGTAACTGCTTGAGTATTGCGTCGGGAACGTTGCGAACATGTTCGGCAACAGCACGTGCGGAAGAGTGCGAGAAGATAATCGGTGCGGAGCTGGTATCCATCGCCGCTTGCATGGTTTCTGGAGACACGTGGGAAATGTCGACGAGCATCCCGAGGCGATTCATCTCCCGCACAACTTCGCGTCCAAATTCGCTCAAACCATGGCTTTTCGGTTCGTCGGAACATGAGTCGGCCCAATCGAGAGTATCGCTGTGCGTAAGGGTCATGTAGCGAGCCCCCATGCCATGCAGGCGTCTCAGTTTCTCGATCGAGTTCTCTATTGCATGACCACCTTCCATTCCGATTAGCGAAGCAATCTTTCCATTCGCGCGGCAACGTTCGACATCTTCGCTTGTCAAAGCCAATTCGAATGTCTCTGGATACCGCTTGATCATTGCGTGCACGATTTCAATCTGCTCGATGGTGGTTTGATGGGCGACACCGGTGGCGACCGTGTCTGCAGGGACATAAACCGACCAGTACTGAGCTCCCACTCCGCCGGACTTCAACCGCTGAATATCGGTATGAATTTTTGGTTGTGGCTGAGCGATATCGAGGGCGTCGAAGGAACGCGAGGCTTCTGTTCGTACTACCCACGGAAGGTCGTTGTGGCCATCAAAGACGTATCCGCGATGATGAATCGCCAAAGCTTCAGGCGAAACCGTAACTATTGGTCTTTCCACTGGAACGGGCGCTCCAGACTCTTGACCGTACACTGCAGCGGTAGATTGCCCAGCGATGAAAGCAATTCCGAAACACCAAAGAGTTTTTTGGGACAAGTAAAAATCCGCAAACAGTGTGCGAACAGATGACATACAATGAGCTCCGTTGAATAGTTGACGCCAATTGACGTCAGTCTTGAAGCAAAGTTTTCATGCCTGAAAAATCTTCGCAGTGAAACAAATTTGCATGGATTCAAGAAGAATACAATTGAGAGATAATGAGTTGACCGCCTTACTCCACCTA
>JBGSMY010000098.1:0-8974 GCA_041739975.1 Pirellulaceae bacterium | reverse complement strand
GCCACTCTTCGAAACGCAGGTCTCACCGCCATGCGACTGGAAGGGCACAAGGGCATCGCATCCACCATTAGAGACTTCTCAGCCAAGCCCTTGCTCTTATTTCAAATGTTACGCAAACTATAAAACTGATTTGCCCTGACTAATGGGTAAATTAAGTTGACTTTAGGGTTTCGAGCCTTGCCATAAAAAATATCGGCAATTCGGCGCTGTTTCTCGGCAACATCAAACGTTTTTTGTCGTTAAAATCACTCAAACAAGCGTTGCGATAGCAGCCAACCGCCATCATAGGGTCCGTCTGGGGCAGGATAGCGGGTTTATTCCGTTGAATTCCCGTTTCCCAGATTCCCGATTCAGAAATCGCTTTTTACCGAACAGGTGCCGTTTCATGATCAAAACAGCCGTCCAAGAGAGTCGTTTTCTGCAGATCCAAACGCCATTTGGCAATAATAAGGTGTTTGTTCAATCGATTAGCGGCGGCGACGGCTTCTCTCAATTGTTCGAATACTCGTTGATGTTACTGGCTGAACCGGGCCAAACCTTGCCAGCCAAAGACATCGTCGGCAAGCGAGTCACCGTAACGTTGATCGGTCACAAAGGTGACAAGCGGTACATCAACGGTGTCGTTAACCATTTTGAATATGGCGGCGAAGATCACGAGCAGGCGGCCTATCATGCCACGATCGTGCCTTGGTGTTGGCTGCTCACCAATCGCGTCGATTGTCGCATCTTCCAAGAGAAAACCACGCCCGAAATTATTGAAGACGTGTTCAAAAATATGGGCATGTCGGATTACGACAAGAACTTTTTGCAGGCCAATTACGAAAAACGCGAGTATTGCGTGCAGTACCGTGAATCGGATTGGGATTTTGTGTGCCGTTTAATGGAAGAAGAGGGAATTTTTTACTTCTTTCGCCATGACGCCGGCAAGCACACCTTAGTATTGGCCGACAGTAAAGCAGCCTATTTTGATTTGAAAGACAAAGAACTGGAATACTTTCCGGCCGGCACTTCAGCCGACTACGCACAGATTCACACTTGGCGCCACACCTATGAACTGCGCAGTGGTAAGGTCACGATGACCGATTACGATTTCAAAAAGCCGTCAACGAGCCTGATGACCGATCGACCCAGCAATGTCGGTTTCGAAGGCATGGACAAAATGGAAGTTTACGACTTTCCCGGGCGATATGTCTCCAAACAATTGGGACGACAATTTGCTCAAGTTCGCGTCGAAGAACTCGAAGCAGGACATGACTGTGTCAAAGCCACTAGCAATTACATGGCGATTGCCACCGGCGGCAAGTTCACTATTAAACGCCACCGCAATTCAAGTGAAGAGAACCAACAATACGTTATCTCGCGAGTCTACTTGCAAGCCAGTGCGGATAGTTACACAACGGGTGGCAGCAGCGGCCCCGCATTTGAAAATGAGTTTGAGTGTTTGCCAGCCAAAACGGTTTTCCGGCCTCGCCGCACAACCCGCAAGCCCATCGTTGAAGGACCACAAACGGCAGTGGTCGTAGGCCCATCGGGCGAAGAGATTTACGTCGATGAACATTCGCGAGTTAAAGTACATTTTCACTGGGACCGGTTGGGCAAGCGCGACCAAAATAGCTCATGCTGGGTGCGAGTCTCTCAGGCCCATGCTGGCAAAGGCTGGGGTTATATCGATATTCCACGCATCGGCGAAGAAGTGATTGTCAGCTTTTTAGAAGGCGATCCCGATTCACCGATTATTACCGGTCGCGTCTACAACGGCGAAAACACCCCGCCCTTTCCGCTAAAAGGCGGCGACAACAGCAAAAACAAAACTCGCCGCGGCAATTCGACCAAGACCTACAAAGGGTCCGGGTTTAACGAAATGTCGATGGACGATACGCCCGGCAAAGAACAGATCCGAGTCCATGCACAATACAACATGGATAGCGTAATCGAACACGATGAAACGCACAAAGTTGGCAACGACCGAACGCGGATGGTGGGAAACAACGAATCGATCACCATCGGGGCGAATCAAACCAATGTGATCGGCAAAAATCGCACGACGACCATCGGCCAAAATGACACGTTAGTTGTCGGTGCAAATCAAGTCGTCACAATCGGCCAGACGCAAACGATTGTGGTGGGCGGTGCCAAGACCGAAGCGATTGGCGGTGTATCGACACTTGCCGTTGGTGGAGCCGTAATTTTTGCTGCCGCATCGGCCATGAGTACCGCCGTCGGCGAAGAAAGCGAAGAAAGTGTTGGCGGCGATAAGAAAGTAGCCGTTGGCGGCAAACACGAGATCTCGGTGAAGTCAAAGTACGAATTGTCTGCAGGTGATGAAATCGAACTCAAGTGCGGTGCCGCCAGTATCGTGATGAATAAATCTGGAAGTATCGAAATCAAAGGCACCAACATCAAATTGCAGTCAGGTGCCGGCATGATCCAAATCGATGGAGGCGGCATTATTACGATCAAAGGCCCCATGGTTCGCATCAATACCTAGACTTGCTCTGTTAGCAAGTACTGGCGAAAATGCTCGCCAGCGAGTTCTTTTGGATCAAAATTGACAACAAGATAGTGGCTTTGACCGATGAGTGGACAACCAGCAGCACGATTGACGGACATGATTACTTGTCCAGTTCCTCAAACAACACCAGCCGCATTGCCGCATGCGCCGCCCCCCGGGTTGCCAATTATGCCGCCGTGCGCAATTACAGTGCTGATTGGTGGACAACCGGCTGCACGAGTAGGCGATATGTCGATGTGCGTTGCACCGGCGCCGCTGCCTAACCCCATTCTTCGCGGTGCGTTTCCGGTTCCTGTGGCGATGATGCCGGCGGCCCGATTGATGGATCAGGGCACACATCCCGGTTCGATGATCACGGGTCCCTGCTGTCCTACTGTACTGATTGGCCTTTCCGGTACCGCCGGAAATGTACTCGCCGGTACTACGATTTGCCAAAACATGGCGGCAGGCAGGGCTCCTGCCGCAGGGGCAACGGACTCCAGTGGAAATCCATTGACTGCCAATACGGCTGGCCAAAGCTATAACAATTGCGGAATCGAAACTTCGCGGCAGATGATTAACCTCACTGGAGGCAATCAAACCCAAGAAGGATTGATGAATCAAGCGATTGCCGGTGGAAATGCAACTCAACCGGCAATTGGTAGCGTTCAGGCCGGCGGCGGTGGCGCAGTGACGCCTGGCTCTCCCGGAACCACGGTTACTGCAGCAAATCAAGCTTTCTTTTCCGGTGGCACAACGAGTCAACAACAGGCGGCGATTTTAAATGCCAATGGCGTGCCGGCAACTCGGCAAGCACCGAATGCTGGTGGAGCTCAATTGAGCCAATTCGAATTGCCAGCCTCGCAAGGTCGCGGCATTCAAGCAAACGGTGACGTGTCGGGTTTGCCAGGCTGGGGCACGCAAACCGGAGCCCACAGCGTTTTGGTCACGGGACTTGAATATGACGACGCTGGAAATATTACCCATGTGCATTACAACGACACGGGTATCGGAGCGTGCGGTCAACGGGCAACTGCAGCTCAATTCCAAAGCTTTTTGAGCATCGGTGCAGCAAATGCCACCGCAAATGGATTTGCTCCCTCAGGTTTCGTAACCACCAATAATCAAATATGGTAGTCATTCGATTAATTCTCGTTAGTTTATGTGCTGTCTCTTACTTTGCTTTGAATTGGCAAGACCCTGTTATGAAAATGCAATCGGCTATTGAAGAAATTGGGAAACATGGAGATTTCTTGCCCAACGAACGGGGAATCACATTGCCAATTATCAATACCAACGATGGACAACTGGTGCTAATTCGCTTAATTTATTTCACGCGAACGGTAAACGGTGAGGGCACTCATATTACACCGCCACAGTACTTGGCATCCGTCGATCTAAGAAAACAAGAATTTCGCTCCATCGCCAAATTCCCCGAAGACCTCCAACCGAGCGATTTGCCAAAATTTCCTTGGATTCATAATCGTGCTCGATTTGAAAAACCGGAACAGATTATCGCCGAATATCATTCCATCTACGAATTGTACGATCGACTGATCCCGCCATTTATCGATCGACAACTTCCGGTAACGGATGCGACTATCAAAGATGCAAAGGCATACCTTTCGTACTTTGATAAGCATGCAGAAAAGCCGTTATTGCCATACTACGAAAAATTAGGTGGCGAATTTTTAAAATGGGTGCGACAGACGTCGACTCGTTAACGTTGTTCATTCTTTAAATTTGAAATACATTATGTCGAATCCAACAGCAACCATCACGGCAAATGCAAAGGGCAACTTATTGCCGACGTTGCCGTTTTGCAATTACATTTCGCCACCAATTATTTCTTGGTATGGCAAAGGTTTCTGCTTGTCGTTTTTATTGGGTCGCGGTGAAGTCGTCGATCGCGAGGCTGGCTATCAAGTTTGGGCCCCATCTCTGCTGGCGGTTTACGACGTCAAGACCGGAAGCTTTATTGAAATCCGCGCGATCAAACCAACGGACTTTGGTCGCGGCGACGATCGCGACGCGCCAATTGGTGCTGGCGTGTCCCCACCACAAAAAAACCAAGTTGCTTATCTGGAAAAACAAGTGAAGTTGTTCGAGTCTAGCGACGCTTGGTTGGCAGCATTAAGTGCCAAAGCCCCTGCAGACGAAATTCAAAAAAATTACAAACAAAATTTGGCGGCTATTGTCGAGGCGCCTCTGTGGCCCTATGTCGAGCGGCTAGTGATCAAACCGAATTAAATTTGCGTTCTTGCGTGAACACCGGAAACATTCGCGCCGTGCTTTAGGCGACTAAACCAGTTCCAAATGGTGGGCGACTTTTTCGGTAACCAGTCGACCAATATTCAGCGAAGCGGTGGCGGCCGGCGACGGCGCGTTGTTGACATGTATCATCCGCTCGGCTTCCACAATCAAAAAATCGTCGACCATGCTGCCATCAGGTAATACGGCCTGCGCGCGAACACCCGCTGGTGCTGAGTGCAAATCATCTGCGCGAATTTCTGGCATCAATCGTTGCAGTGCGCGCACAAACGCAGCCTTGCTAAACGATCGCCACATTTCTCCGCAACCCATCCGCCAATGCTTACATGCCATTCGTTGAAATCCGCGGTAAGTCAAACTCTCCCACAGATCCCGAGGACTAATTCGCCATTTGGTATACCCTTCACGAGCAAAAGCCAGGACGGCGTTCGGGCCGCATTCCACGCCCCCGGTAATCATCCGCGTAAAATGCACACCCAAAAAAGGAAACTTTGGATCGGGCACGGGATAAATCAAATTTCGGCAAAGATGAGCCGACTGGTTCGTCAGTTCATAATACTCACCACGAAACGGCACAATTTTCGCCGGGGGTCGATCGCCCGCCAAAGTCGTCACCCGGTCGCAATGCAATCCAGCACAATTAATTGCCAGTTTTGCTCGGACGGTCTGTTGAGTCGACTCCACAATCACGGCGCCACTTTCTCGGCGTATTCCCATCACCTGCGCGCCGGTAATCACCCGATGTCCCGCACGAACCAATAACTCGCCAATTTTTTCGCAAACCTGACGGTAGTTCACGATGCCCGCTTCCGGAACATGAATCGCACGAATCCCGGCAGCGTGCGGCTCAAGTTCTCGCAATCGTTCGCGATCAATCAGCGAGCACTGGACCTGATTCGCTTGGCCGCGTTCGAGGATCCGCTCAAGCGCCGGCAGTTCCGCTTCATTCAGCGCAACGATCACTTTGCCGCAAAGCTCATAAGCAACGCCGTGTTCCTGGCAAAAAGCCTGCATGGCCAATTTGCCTTCGCGGCAATTAATCGCTTTTAGGCTGCCGGGTTTATAATAAATCCCTGAATGGAGTACACCCGAATTGTGTCCGGTTTGATGTTCGGCCAGTCGGTGTTCTTTTTCCAATATCGTTAACGATCGATCGGGATATCGTTGGTTTAATTGATAAGCAGTTGCTAAACCGACAATGCCACCGCCAATGATTACGATGTCAACGTTCTGCATTCGGAAACTTTCCTGACGACTATTCAACGATCTGAGCCATATCCTAATACTAATTCTGCCACGGCGAATTTATTCGCCATTTCGAACGATTATCTCAACGAGTTGCGTTTCGCGACAGGCCCCAACAGATGAAAAGAAAAAACCAGTTCATAACCCCCGCCGGGTACGAACTGGTTTGCATGATTCGATATTAAAGGTTACAACCGAATACGGTATCGCCCGTCGGTGAGGCTTGCAACAAGTCCTAATAAATCGTTAACTGACAAGCTTGCTGGCCATTGTTAACGGAACAACTCGATACCAAAATTGATACCGTGAAAAAACACGTCGCTTTCGTCATCGGCGGATAGTCCCGCCAGCGGAGTTAGAAATTGCGGATAGTTGGCTCCCGCTGTTGTTACGCCAGTGACCCACAATCCGCTATAACCCAAACGAAATCGAGCGTTGTTGTTAATGTGGTAATGTGCGTTCACACCCAAGTCAATCGAAGCGGCAAATTGCGCCGAGCTATCGCGATTAGCGATGTACTGAACCCCTCGGTTGGTAAAATCCAAACTCGTTCGATTGGCATTGAGGTACCCGCCTAATTTGCCGAACCATGAAAACGAAACGCGTTGGCCCACGTCATAGAATAAATCGAGCCCGATGTTTCCTCCGAACAAGTGATTGCGACCAGAAATTCCCATGACGCCCTCGTGGCCTAGGAAATTCTCGGAGGCCAAACTGTACTTGTCGTCGACATAGATGTATCGCAAGCCAATGTTCGTCTTGACGATATCCCACCCGTAACGAGTTCGGTCAAATGCCACGCTATGGAATTCTGTTTCAGTTCGCTGCGTTGTTTCCACTGCGTTGAAGAATGCGCTGGTTTCAAATACACCCAAACCATCTAGTGGAATGAAGCGAGCATTGATATTTGCCGCTCCTGACGCCTGCGTCGTTTGTTGCTCGAGTGGCAATATTCCAAAATAGGTAAACTCGCGACCATGAATCCGATCTGGCCGTTGCCCTAAAGTCACACGGCCGCCAAAATCGTAATCATAACCACGGACGCCGCCAAAGTTTGTCCCAACAATTCCACCTTGATTTCGTGTCCAGTACAACAGATCGAGAATTGCATACTCGGACGCCCCTGGAACGAAGCCGCAACAATCAAACCGTTGATCGAAATCCTGGTAATTATTGCCCACTGAATTCGACCAAGGCCCGGCCAGCATTCCACATTCGCTGCACCCTGTCCCGCCGCAATTTGGACAATCGCCACCCGCGCCCGTAGGTACCGGTGGTGCCATGCCCCCGATTGCCTGGGGCTCGACGGCGTCTTGTTTGAACCCGACCCCACGTCCTGGTACGCGACTGCGCAACTCAAGATTGTCCAGTTCAGATTCTAACGGCAACTGGTCGACACCCAAGTAATTGTCCGCGGGAACTACCGTCGGCAGCTTATTGGGTGACGTCAGTGGCTTCGCTTGTATGGTTGCAGCGCCAATTTTTGGCAATTGTGATTCTTGGTTGTCGCTGCGGCCCAAATAGAAAGAATAGTCCGGTGGCGTCGTGCTGTTCGGGAGTTGTCCAGCCTCACTTTGCGAAGGAATATTTATTGTCGGAATGGCTTCGCTGTTTGCCTCTGCGTTGGACGCAGTGGGTTCTGTGTTCAATGATGAATTGTCAGGAAGTTTTGGCGAGCTATTGCTTGCGGGCGAATGAGTACTTACCGACGATGAAATTCGCGGCGCCGCAGGCACCCGCGTTGGAAAATCTTGAAATCCATTTGATGCGGCTGCAGATCGAGGAGAAACCAATGGCACAACCTGCTGGTTCTGAAAAGCTGGCGTCGTTTGTGGCCGTGCTTGCAGGACCGGTTCCATCACTGGAGCAAGGATACTTGCGCGATTCGTCGGCAATAATTCCGGCGAATTCGATGTGGCGTTTTGTGTTTGAGGCTGTTGATTCGCTCCCGAACTATGAGAGCCGCTGACGACGGGAATCCGTTTTCCGGCTGCCTGAACGATGGGAACCGCCGCAGTCGGCTGACCATTATCTATATGGGAAGCCGGACTTACCGACGTATTCGGTTCAGGTTGAGGCGCAGCTGGCAATGGTTTTGCTGCTTTCACCGGGATCGGTGGTGCCGCAACCGGCTTGACCAACGGCACCTTGGTTTGTCCAGATGCAACTTCAGTCGAGAATCCCCACACAAATAGGAGAGCAAGTGTGGCGATGTAACGAGCGATATTAGCCTTCATGGGTCCGTCCGTTTGAGAAAGTTCCACCAAATGGGTGCATTCGTGAAATATGAGTTTCCTAGTTGTTTTCGGCGTAGCGGTTGTATGAATTCCAGCTTTTTTGCCGGACATAACGGTGAATCCTAAAAAACCGAAAATACCGCCCCGTCAAACTACGCAAACTGGAAGATCTAGGGCGAATAAATAGACTATCTTTGTCGATTTGGAATTGTACCTTCTGGTACAAATCGTTTGAGAAGTACAACCGGCTATGGGATTAGGTGTAGCACGGAGGCGATGGTTCGTTGCAACCGTTATTAGGCTGGTGGAAAATCTTTAACCAGCGCCACCGCTAGCAAAACTTGGAAATCTGGGTAGTTCCAGCAAGACATCATAGAAATTTGAGCTTTGATTGTTTAAGCTATAAGTCGGTGAACTTTTGCCTAACATTTTTTATTCTTGGGCTTACCAGGCGACTATGGGATTCCTATTTGCTATCAAACAGTTTTTCATGCTACCGGTGCACATGGTGGTCGGCGTGTGGCAATTCCTGCGAGATTTGTTTGTCGATCCTCGGGGTGGCCGCATTGCGATGTTGGCATTTCCCGCTGTGATCGTTGGATTCGCGGCGTTTGCGATTCTGTTGATCGCGCTATGGGGACGTGAAGAGCGAGTCGTCACGCAATATACCCTGCTTGCCGAAACCGCGAAGACGGAAGCTAAAGAAATATGGGACAAGAAGCTTGCCCCA
>JBGSMY010000030.1:0-3863 GCA_041739975.1 Pirellulaceae bacterium | reverse complement strand
CACCTGCTCAATGGCGAGGGCGGTGCAATTGCCGAAGAACAACGGTTTGTCGTTTTGTTTGATCGCGTCGACACGACCGCGACCAACTGGTTGGGCCTAACAATGGCGTGCGCTCAGTGCCATGACCACAAATACGATAGGATTTCCCAGAAAGATTATTACAGTTTGCTCGATGCATTTAATCGAGTCGACGAATCGGGTGTTCCAAAATTCTTTTCAACACGCATTCGCGTTGATTCGCCTTATCTCGAATTGCCGACGCCGGAGAATCAACAGCGGATTGCCGATTGGGAAACCCAAATTCGCGACCTCGACGCAAAGGCTCAACCTATAATCGACACGGCATTTGTTGGATGGCGGCTTGGTATTCTCAATAACGATGGCAAAGTGCCCGCGAAATACATTCCCGCGGAACTTACGGCATTTGCCGAACAACCGCTGGCGAATTGGGAAGCAGCCGCCAAAGAAAGTCTTGAAAAAAGTCTGCGGACGCATTTTGATCGCGACATCCAGGGGCAATTGGCTAGTTCCATCGCCCAAATGGCCCAAGCTAACCAACTGCGTCAAGAACTCACAAATTATCGCAACGATCAATTACCTCGCGTCATGATTATGAGCGATGCCCAACCGCGGACGACACATATTTTGCACCGGGGCGCTTATCTTTCGCCGACCACTGCGGTGACTTTTGATACACCGTCATGTTTGCCACCGCTCCCCAGTGACTTCCCACGCGATCGATTGGGATTCGCGAAGTGGTTGTTTTTACCCGAACATCCGCTGACGGCGCGCGTTCAAGTCAACCGATTGTGGCAACACTTTTTCGGACAAGGCCTGGTGCGGACCGCCGAAGATTTTGGTGTGCAGAGTGAGTACCCTGTGCAACGAGAACTACTCGACTGGTTAGCGTGTGAGTTTCAATCACAACAGTGGAGTCAAAAGGCAATCGTGCGTTTGATTGTCACCAGTCATGCTTACCGACAAACGAGTCGTTTAACATCGCAACAATTAGAGGCCGATCCGCTCAACGTTTACTGGGCCCGTGGCCCGCGATTGCGAATGCCTGCCTTTGTGTTGCGAGATTGGGCGCTGGCTGCGGCTGGGATGCTGCAATACGAAATCGGCGGCCGGCCCGTTTATCCTTACCAACCGGGTGCCGTTTGGGAATCACTGGCCATTACGAAAGAGCGGGATTTCTCTTACCCTCAATCCCAAGGATCAGATCTCTACCGACGCAGTCTCTATACTTTTTGGCGGCGTACAGTTGCGCCGGCAAATATGTTCGATGCTTCGAACCGGCAAGCTTGTCGCGTCCGCAGCTCGATTACCAGCACACCGCTGCATGCACTGACCATGCTAAACGACCCCACTTGGGTTGAGGCTGCCCGCCGTTTGGCGAGCCAGGTTCAAGATATCAATAACTCGGGGGAATCCGCCGATGGATTAAACTGGGCCTTTGCGCGAGTATTGTGTCGTCAACCCAATCAGGCAGAATTGAAAATTTTGCAGCAATCATTAGAAAAGCAGCGACAACACTTCCGCAGTTCTCCGGAACAGGCGCAAGCGCTAGTGGCCGTAGGCGCCAGTGTGGTTGAAACCGAGCGCGATCTGGTGGAATTAGCCGCGTTGACCAACGTTTGTTTGGCCATCCTCAATCTCGACGAGGCAATGACACGTGAATAAGGGGACAACACATCGTGCATGAACTTTGGCAACAAAACTGGCAACGCGTCACCCGACGGCAATTTTTTGGTTCCGGCGGACTGGGCTTGGGCGCGATTGCGTTGGCGAGTTTAACTGGAGCCCAGGGATTAGCATCCACCCAAAGATTGCCGGCGGCACCCGATGGTGGATTGCCAGAGCTACCCCATCATCCGCCGCGGGCGAAACGGGTCGTTGTTTTATGGCAAGGCGGCGGTCCATCGCATGTCGATTTGTTTGACCCAAAACCAAACATGCAAAAATATGTTGGCCAGGATATTCCGGAGTCAATTCGAGGGCAAACTCGACTTTCCACCATGTCCAGCGGCTACCAAAAATGGCCTTGTGTTCCAGCAATTAAACCATTTAAAAAATATGGGCAATGTGGATTGGAGCTCAGCGAGTTGTTGCCCAATATTGGCGGCTTGGCCGACGATATTTGTTTGGTTCGCAGCCTGCACACCGAAGCCGTCAACCACGCGCCCGGTGTGACATTATTCATGACGGGTTCGCAAATTCCCGGCAGGCCAAGCATGGGGGCTTGGTTGAGTTATGGTCTGGGCAGCGATTCGGAAAATTTGCCGACATTCGTGGTGATGACCTCCAGTGATCGCGGCAAAACGTGCGGTCAATTGTTTTTCGATTACTACTGGGGCAGTGGTTTTCTGCCAAGCCGGCACCAAGGCGTTCGCTTTCGAAATACGGGAGACTTAGTTCCTTATTTGGCCAATCCACCTGGTGTCACAGCGGCCGCCAAACGTGATTTATTAGACGATCTTGCGAAGCTCAATCAGATGCATTTAGCCGATTACGGGGATCCGGAAATCGATACGCGAATTGCGCAGTATGAAATGGCCTTTCGGATGCAAACTAGTATCCCGGATTTAGTTGATTTTTCCGATGAAAGCGCGGCTACTCTGGAACGGTACGGACCGGATGCCTTGCAAAAAGGTACGTTTGCCAATAATTGTTTGGTCGCCCGCCGATTGTTGGAGCGAGGTGTGCGGTTTGTACAATTGATGCATTCGGGTTGGGATCAACACGGTAATCTATATACACAGTTAGCCGAACAGTGCCGCGATACCGATGCGCCGTCGGCCGCGTTGGTCCAAGATTTAAAAGAGCGTGGATTACTTGACGATACTTTAGTAGTTTGGGCGGGCGAATTTGGGCGAACGCCCTTTGGCCAAGGCGATTCGGCAAAGCCAACGGGCCGCGATCATTTCGGTCGCGCGTTTAGCTGGTGGCTGGCGGGCGGAGGTGTAAAACCAGGAACCGTCTTTGGCTCTACCGATGATTTTGCTTGGAACATCACCGCTGACCCGGTTCACATGCACGATATGCAAGCGACCATACTTCATTTGTGTGGAATCGACCATACGCGATTAACCTATCGATACCAGGGACGTCAATTCCGATTGACGGATGTTCATGGAGAAATTGTGCGGGGCATCTTAGGATAGTGTCAAATCGAGTCGGCCTTAATTGAATTTGCGCAAAAAAGGAGGGCCCATAAAAGGCCCTCCCTCTCTGTTCCTCATCAATCGCAGTGCGGCTGATTTGGCTACCGTGCTTGCAACGTACCGCTCATAACAGTGGCACCATTGATTTGTACCGAGATGACATCACCCGCAACTAACCGAGTTACGTTGTCGCCTTCGGTATTGTCGATATCGATGATTGCTCGACCCAAGCTATTGACAACGGGTGTACCTAGAACCAAATTGCTCACTGAACCATTGGCAATCACGGTCACTTGATCGCCCGGCGTTCCCAATTCCAATTGGAAATTGAACTTCATGCGCGAACCGCGTTCTTCAAACTTGGCGGTTGCTTGCATTCGGCCAGCCCGCATTCGGGTTTGCAAACGGGTACGATCTCCTCCGCCGCCTTGAGCGAATGTTTCTGTGGCTGCAAATAGTGTGGCAATGGCGACGACAGCCAACGACAACAATCGAACTCGTGCTGTAAACTTCTTCATCTGAGACTCCTCATGCCTTGCGGCGACTTCGAAAAATGTTTCCCGTCCATATCCCACTTAAGCGTTGTGACAAACTGATGGACGACTGCAACACAGAGCGAATCTCTGGCACACAAACCGCCAAAAGGCATCCTATTTTTTGATTTTTTCTGTAGAATATTTGTTTCTGCGGAAATTGGCG
>JBGSMY010000363.1:0-35104 GCA_041739975.1 Pirellulaceae bacterium | reverse complement strand
CGCTGAGCTTGATGCCGAAGTTTGAGATCGACTTGATTACGATTTACTTATACGTTGCTGGCACAATGCAATTCGATATTATTGCCGTTGTTATGGTTGTGTTGTTTTCGCATTTAGTCAATTGATCCGTCCTACCGTCGTCAACACTCTTGATATCGTTATAATGTGCGTTGCATTAAGTCGATTGCTGGGTGCTCGCATCAGTGAGCAACTGATTTGTGCATCCATGCGCGGGCGAAGTTGAGCTCGTTCGATTAAAAATCCGCGCCGCGTTTTTCAGTTTAATTCGAAAGTAAAATGCCTACATTATTTGACCAATTCACACTCAAAGACGTCACACTACGCAATCGCATCGCCGTCTCCCCTATGTGCCAATACATGTCCCACGAAGGCGTCGCCAACGATTGGCATCGAGTGCACTACACGTCGCTGGCACGTGGAGGTGCGGGACTTGTTACTGTAGAAGCCACCGCTATATCGCCAGAGGGACGTATTTCTTGGGGTGATGCAGGTCTATGGAACGATGACCAGGCCAATGCTCTAATTCCCATTGTTGAAGCAATCAAACACTGGGGAGCAGTCCCCGGAATCCAGTTGGCACATGCCGGACGAAAAGCGTCGGCCAATCGCCCTTGGGAAGGCGATGATCACATTCCCGAAGGCCAGCCCAATTCGTGGCAGCCAATTGCCCCGTCACCCATTGCCTTCGGCGCGAACTTGCCGCGCATCCCTCGTGAAATGATTCTGTCGGATATCGTCCGCGTTCAAGCCGATATGGTCCGCGCCGTCGAGCGAGCTCGCGACATCGGTTTTCAATGGTTGCAGTTGCACTTTGCCCACGGCTATCTGGCACAAAACTTTTGGTCGCCTTATTCCAATCAGCGGCAAGATGATTATGGCGGCAGTGCTGAAAATCGAGGAAGATACTTACTCGAAACATTGATCGCGGCGCGGCGTGTGTGGCCAGAAAACCGCCCATTCACGGTTCGATTCAGCGTGATTGAATTTGACGGACACGATGAAACGATGATCGCAGATTCGATTCAATTGTTAAAACGAATGAAACAAGAAGGTCTCGATTCGGTCGACGTATCAATCGGATTCAATACACCGACTGCAAAAATACCTTGGGGCCCCAACTTCCTTGGCGATATCGCCGAACGCGTCATTCGCGAGACCGGACTGCCAGGTACGACAAGTTGGTATATCAACGGAGCAACGGGAGCAGACGAGTTAATTCGCGCAGGCAAAATCGATTTCGCGACCTTGGGCCGACCATTTCTAGCCAACCCTCATTGGCCTTATCAGGCCGCCAAGGAATTGGGGATCACCGACGCGGCTCAATGCACGTTGCCGGCGCCTTATGCCAATTGGTTAGCCCGATATCGTTAACTTCACAATTAAAAAAACCTCTTCCGGGAATTTAGTGGTAAAAAAGATCTAACCCAGAAAAACACGAAGAGCACGAACGACGGATTCGGGCGGGCGTCAGACTGGTTGCAGGGAATTGCCGGCAAGATTGAATTCGACACGACATGCACTTTCGCGAGGGTCACAAAGAGTAGATCGGAAAGCTTCATCAATCGTAGTCAATCGACTAGATAAACCTAAAGATCGTCCCCAGCCAGTCACAAAATTTCTGGATAACCTAAAAAAACAACCTCCGGCCGACCTCAGGGTCGCCGGAGGCAAATCATCACGCAGCGTTCAGTCCGCGCTGCTGTTAACTTATGAAAACAGATTGGCGGTAGACATTGCCACTAGTTCTCACTTGAGCCATCGGCCTCGGCCGGCTCGATTTTCGTTTTACTTTCGCCTACCAATTAGCCATGCAACGGCTGCCATAAACCAATGACGTTGTCTTCACTATCTTTGACTTGAGCGTAGATCCCCATCCCGCTAATGTTATGAGGGCCCAAGATAACATTGCCTCCAGCTGCGGCCACGTCCTTGATTCGTTGTTCGCAAGATTCGACTTCGATGACAATTACTGGACTGCTGGTACCACCGCCTTCGCCACGTGGATAACTCCCTCCATTGATACCGCCAGCACGTTTGGGCATATAAGATTCGTCAAGCTCTGTAGTAATTACGAAAGTATATGGCGTATCGCCAGGGGCCGGCATAAACTGCCAACCAAATACTCCCGCATAGAATTTTTCCATCCGTTGTTTGTCGGAATAAGGAACTTCAAAATGACAAACTCGATCCATAACAACTTCCCCATCAATTAAGTAACGCAATATGGAAATCGGCATGGCTTTGCCGAACCCTAGCAGTCTAATTCCTCACCACGCAATTTTCTAGCAAACGATGCAAGCCCCCCGCTCGGTTCCCTAAATTGATTATGATATGGAACATTTAAACGAATCGCTTTTATGCAATAGGGGAATGCAATGCTAGAACCAGCCGAAACGGCAGAATTGAAACTGGAGCGATTCCAAAATTCTCTGTCGCAATTTACCGAGAAGATTTCTGCGGATCGCCATGTTCTCGCAGTAGTTCTCAACGGTAGCCTAAATCTCGAAACGATTTGGCGGAGTCACTGCCTAGCCGTCTGGGTAATCGAAACCGACGGCGTCACTCGACGGCTTCGAAGCGACGGCAATGACGAACGGATTCATCGGATATTTGTAGAAAATGAAATCAATATCCATGCCGAAATAATTCCGCGAAGCCGCTTCAAACAAATGGTCGAAGGTTCATCGCGGACCGCGTTTTCATGCAATTTTTTCGCAAGTCGCGCGGTCGTCTATTGCCAAGACCCCTCCATTGAGTCTTGGTTTGAACAAGCCAACACGGTGGCCACCAAAGACCAAGAACGTGAACTATTGATGTTCTCGACTTGGACATTTTATGCCTTGAGGCATGCTCAAGATCTACTTAAATACCGTGCTGACTTGAAATTGATTCAACACGAAATTATCAATGCCGCGCACAGTCTGGCCTATACCGAAGTAATCCGTTCGGGAATCATCTGCGAAGACATCGTGATTTATCGGGCAATGAAACTGAATCCTGAGTTGTTCCAAAAGGTCTACAGCGACGTTCTCACTAAACCAGAACAAGTAGAAACTTTGGACCAAGCACTGATCGGCATTCAAAATTATTTGGAACAGCACTACCAAGCCCATTTGAAACCGCTGATTGCGTTTTTAAAAAAAGAAGACCGCGTCGTTCCGTTGTCGGAAATATCCGATCATTTTGCCTTCTCACAAGTCTACCCGTGGCATCTGGAAGCTGCTTGTGAATGGCTTTGTCGTCATGGCAAGTTGCAAAAACTATCTACACCGTTCAAGATTACCAAACGCAGTCCGATCGCCGCCGAAGAACCTGCTTACTATTTCGAAGGCTAACCAAAGATCATGCGAAAGACTATTCAGATCCATGGGGCGCGTGAGAATAATCTTAAGAACATTAGCATTGAGATTCCTCGCGACAAACTGTGCGTGGTGACCGGCGTAAGCGGTTCGGGTAAATCGTCTTTGGCATTCGATACGCTTTATGCCGAGGGCCAACGTCGATTACTTGCGTCGATGTCTACTTTCGCCAAACGATTCATCGGACAATTCAAAAAGCCGGATGTTGACTTTGTCAACGGATTGTCGCCGGTGGTCTCTATCGATCAGAAAACCATTGGCTCCAATCCGCGGTCTACCGTCGGGACGATGACGGATATTTCTGACTATTTGCGAATGTTGTACGCCACCATGGGTTCACCGCATTGCCCGCGATGTCAGGAACCGATATCCGTTCGTTCAACTCATCGGATGGCCGAGCATTTACTGTCGTTGCCGGCGGGCACCGAAATCGAAGTTCGCGCGCCCGTTTTTAAGATTTTTGGCGAGGATTACGCGCACTCACTTGAACAAATCCGCATCAATGGCTATCGGCGAGCCAGAATCAATGACAAATTAGTCGACTTAGGTGACAACATCGAACTCGACGAGGACTCAGAATACACAATCGACGCAATCGTCGATTCATTCGTGATTGCGCCAGGAATCGAATCCCAAATCACATCCTCGTTAATTCATGGACTGCGGCTGAGCGACGGTTTGCTGAGTTTTCACATTACTAAGCCGCAATCGATGTCGGCAAAGGTCAAGACGTTTTATCAGGATTTTGGCTGCAATGATCATCACATGGTTGCCGGCGAGTTGCATCAAGGCCAATTCACATTCAATGATCCCGAGGGCGCATGCCCAACGTGTGCAGGCATCGGGACCGCGATGCGAGTGCACCCCAAGCTTTTGGTTCCCGATCCGACACGATCGCTGAATGACGGGGCCTTTGTAAAGGCGGCTTTAAGTAATAGTCGCGATAGTTGGGGTGGTCGGATTCTTTATAGTTTGGCAAACCATTATGGCATCGACTTGGACTTGCCTTACGAGAAACTACCACCCAAACATATCGAAATCTTGCTCCATGGAACTAAAGGCGAACAGTTCGAAGTGCTATTGCCTCCTGGTGCCAAACAAGGTGATCAACACGTCGGCAAAAAAATCAAATACGCCGGTGTCGTGAATCAACTGGAACACCATTATCGCTGGTATCGCAAACAAGGAACCTCCAATGCCGGCATGGAGGAATATCTAAAAAAAGTCATGGTCGAATATCAATGCCCGGAATGCCAAGGTGCGAGACTAAAACGGACGCGACGTTTGGTGACGGTCAATGGCCATAACCTTTACGCCGTCGGCCAAATGCACTTTGTCGAGTTGCTAAACTTTTTGAAGGCCATTAAGCCGACACCTGCCCAACGGGCCGTGGCGGACACAATTCTGAAAGAAGTAACCACTCGCTTAGATTTGTTAATATCCATCGGGCTCGATTATCTCAATCTAAACCGCGGATCGTCGACATTGTCCGGAGGTGAGTCTCAGCGAATTCGTTTGTCGTCGCAAATTGGCTCGGGTCTGATGGGTATGTTGTACGTTCTGGATGAACCCAGCATCGGACTTCACCCCAAAGACAACGTCAAAATGATCGAGACGCTCAAACGACTGCGCGACATTGGCAATACGGTTGTCGTTGTCGAACATGATGAAGAAACGATTCGGGCCGCCGACCACATTATTGAGATCGGCCCTGGCCCTGGAATTCACGGCGGTGAAGTCGTCGCTCAGGGTAATCTGAAACATATATTGAACAGCCCGAGTTCGTTGACGGGAGCCTACTTGGGAGGGCGCCGGACCATTACTGGACGAAGCTCGCGGCGAGTGGGAACCGGCAAAGCGCTAACCGTTCGTGGGGCACGACACAACAATCTCAAAAACATTGACGTCGTTATTCCGCTGGAGCAACTAGTCTGCGTGACAGGAGCCTCCGGCTCGGGAAAAAGTTCTTTGATTCATGCGGTGGTGCAAAAGAAGCTAGTTTCCTTATTGCAGGATAGTCGGGTCTTTGCCGGTGATCACGATGAACTGACCGGACATGAATTTGTCAACGATGTGATCGATATCGACCAATCCCCCATCGGGCGGTCTTCACGATCGAATCCGGCAACTTACATTGGCGTGTATGACGATATTCGCAAACTCTTTGCCGAAACGCAGGCGTCACAGCAACGTGGGTTTACCGCTTCGACGTTTAGTTTCAATGTCAAAGGTGGTCGATGTGAGGAATGCGCCGGCGAAGGCTCCATTACAACTCAATTGTCGTTTATGCCAGACGTCGAGGTGGTCTGCCCAACCTGCAAGGGAGCCCGTTATCACGCGGATACACTCGAAGTTGATTTTCAAGGCAAAAATATCGCCCAAGTGCTCGATATGTCGATCGAAGACAGCGGCGAGTTCTTTCGTGAAATCAAAACCATCGCTCGCAAGCTCAATGTAGTTAACGATTTGGGACTGGGTTACCTCCAACTTGGCCATCCTTCGACGATTCTCTCTGGCGGTGAAGCTCAGCGTATTAAGTTGGCAGCGGAATTGGGCAAATTAAAACGGGGAAAACACAACCTTTATATTTTTGATGAGCCGACCACCGGACTGCATTTTGCCGATATCGATCGATTGCTAATTAGCTTGAATCGCTTGGTCGATGCAGGTCATTCGGTTATCGTGATTGAACACAATTTGGATGTGATCAAGACAGCGGATTATGTCATCGATCTGGGTCCCGAAGGCGGTCATAAAGGAGGTGAGTTGATTGTATGTGGGACGCCCGAGGAAATTGCGAAGTGCAAACGCTCGGCAACGGGACATTTTTTGAAAAAACTGCTTTAGTCGTCTAACGTTCGCTCCGTCCAGTATTGCCGGACAAGTCCCATTAGACCTGAGGTTAATGCAACGTCTATCAACGTGCAATGATTCCTGTTCGACGAAGCGTCAAGGTTTATTGCGGATAAGTGCCCGATTATGCAACTTTTAAGGCCTGCCTATAATGTGTTGGGTGTGGACCAACAGAACGCTACGCAAATGGATGTATCACACTAATTTTCAAGTTTCAAACTCTGTCGCAATGAGTCAAATTTCGAATGAATGTTATTCTCAATTTCGTTGCCCTTAGGGCACTTTTGTGTGCGTCTATCGCTGCCTCAATCGGCTTTTGTTTGGTCAACGAAATTCCGCCGGCGCAAAACAAAAGCTCGGAGCTATCGAACCCCGAAATACATTCCGCGACAAAGCCACTGATCCCCCGCTTGATTGTACGACCATCCACGGTGGATTTTGCGGTCGGCGACAAAATCGCATTTTTGGGGAATTCGCAGGCCGAGCGGATGAATTTGTTCGGAAATTTTGAAGCGCTCTTGCATATGAATTTTCCAGACCGACAGCTCGTGGTGCGAAACTTTGCTCGTCCGGCGGAAGAAGTGGGAGTGCAGCAACGGTCGACCGATTACACGGCTTTGGATGACCCACAACGCGTGTTTGCCGCTGACACCTACTTCTGTTTCTTTGGATTTAATGAATCGTTCGCGGGCCCAGAAGGCATTGAACGATTCAAACAACAATATGCCAACTATTTGCAGCAAAAGATTCAACGATATCCTCGCACTAAAGATCAGTCTCCCGCGCGATTCATTTTGGTCACGCCGATCGCGTTTGAGCCGACTGGCGAGCGGTTGCTACCCGACGGCAAAACACACAACGAAAATCTAAGACTCTACTCAGATGCAGTTGCCAAAGTCGCCGAGGAATTTGACCTTGTTTTTGTGGATCTGTTTTCGAAGAGTCTCGAATTATTCACCGCGTCACCTGGGTTGCAATACACCATTAACGGCTGCCACCTTAATGAACGCGGAGATTTCGCAATCGCCCGCATGATGGAAATGAATCTGTTTCAAACCGCTATCTCCGTATCTGACAATGATGCGAAATTCAAAAAACTACGAGACGCCGTCAATGATAAGTCCTGGGTTCATTTCCAAGACTACCGCATGCTCAATGGCTGGTACGTTTACGGCGGACGGAGAACCTGGGATACAGAGACTTTTCCCGAGGAATATCGCAAGATCCGCAACATGGCGGCTGTACGCGATCGATACATCTGGGACATCGCGCAAAACAAACCCGTTCCGGAAACACCCGATGACTCGCAAACTGGCGACCTAGCCGTGCCCAAAACACGGTTCGGCGATCCTGGCCAAGACTACAGCGAGGCTGAAGAACTACGTTACCTGACACCCGAGGAATTGATCGCCGAAACAACTGTGCCTGCGGGCTTCAAACTCGAACTATTTGCTGACGAAACAATGTTTCCTGAAATTGCGAAACCCGTTCAATTAAATTTCGACAATCGCGGACGATTGTGGTTGGCTTGCATGCCCACCTATCCCCAATGGAAACCGGGCGATCCCAAGGCAAACGACAAACTTGTAATTCTTGAAGACACCAATCAAGACGGTCGCGCTGACGTTTCCAAGATATTTTACGACCAACTACACTGTCCAACTGGGTTCGAATTTTGGAACGGTGGCGTGATCGTCGTCGACCAGCCTCGCATGTTATTTCTCAAAGATACCGATGGAGACGACAAAGCAGATTTGGTTGTGCATTTGATTGACGGTTGGGCGTCCGACGACACGCACCATTCTTGCGGCGCTTTTGAGTGGAATCATACAGGGCAACTTCATATGCTCGAGGGGATTGCCACCAGCACGACACTGGAGACTCCCTGGGGACCGCATCGCAGCCAAGGCGCCGGTGGCGCTTACGTCATGGATCCCCGTTCACTAAAACTTCGCCAATTTTCCTTGCCCGGCCAATACAATATGTGGTGTTATGTCTTCAATGGCTGGGGCCAAGGAATCGTCGGTGACGGCACCACCGCCAACCACGCCTGGGATACTCCGCTCTCGGGAGCCCAATTTGGCGGTCGAACCGGACTCAATTTTGTATTTAACAATGAAGGCATGCGGCCTGCATTGGGTTGCGAGTTTCTCGTAAGTCGCCATTTTCCTGACGAAGTCCAAGGCCAAATTACATATGCTTGTGTCATTAATATGAATGGCTTACCGCGTTTTAAAATTGGCGACGACGGCGGTGGTTATGCGGGTGCAAGACTCAAGCACGCCGATGGCTCGCCGGACGATTTGATCCGCTCCAACGACAAAAACTTTCGACCGGGTGATCCGCAAATCGGTCCCGACGGCGCGCTTTGGATTCTCGATTGGGCGAATGCGTTGATTGGTCATATGCAGTATAGCCAACGAGACCCCAACCGGGACCATGTTCGCGGGCGAGTCTATCGCTTGGTGCACGCGGAACGACCGCTCATCACGCCCGTCACCCAACATGGCAAATCCATTCCGGACCTCTTGGAACAATTAAGAGAATAGGAGTGGCGAACTCAGTACCGCGCTCGGCGCGAACTTCGCGATCGGCCGGAATATGATGTGATGGCGGCTGTCCAAAAATGGGTGCAATCGCTAAATCCCAACGACCCGGATTTTGACAGGTTGATGTGCGAAGCTCTTTGGCTGCAAGCATCATTCCACCGCATCGACTCTGGTTTCTTGGAACGCGTGTTAACCAAATCCAAACAGGCCGATGCTCGTGCCGCAGCAGCGCGAGTCGCAGCTGATTTTCACACATCCATTCCAAATGCAGCCGAACTACTTATGGTTGCTTCGCAAGATTCCCACCCGCGCGTTCAAACCGAGGCCGCACGAGGTTTGAGTCTGGTTCCCTCAACGGAAACCATGCGCGCCGTTTTTGCATTGACCTCCGCCAGCCCTGACTATTGGCGGGACTATACCGTTCAACATGCATTGGGAGCCAATGAAAAATCATGGGTAGGTGATTACTTAGCCGGCCGAATGCCAGGCGATCCCAAACGATCCGAAGAACTAGTTAACCGACTGTTGGCCGCTTCGCAAACTGGCGCCGCAGCGTTGCCACATTTGCAAGTGCTGTTGGCTCAGGAAACACGACCCGCTGAGGAACGCAATAAAGCGATGACGGCACTGTCGGAAATCAAAGGCGATTTAAACCGCGGCCTTGAAGTATTCAACCGCAATTGCATTGCATGCCATCGCGTCGGCACCGAAGATGGCCGCGATTACGGCCCCAACATTGCCGGTGTCGGAAAAAGGCTTAACCGTTTAAAGATCGTCGAATCGATCATCGATCCCAATGCTGAAATTGCCGAGAAGTATCGCTCGACGCTGATCGCCACCGAAGACGGACTGGTTCTCAGCGGCTTGGTCGTTGCTGAAAACGATGAGTTCGTCGAACTGTTTGACGGTAAAGAAACCAAAAAAATCGCGGTTATCGATATTTCCGAGCGCAAAATTCAGCGGCAAAGTAGTATGCCGGAAGGTACCGCCGGTATGTTGGCGCCGGCCGAATTTATCGATCTTCTGGAATACTTGGCGGCTCAATTACAAGAACCGCCAACCGATAAATAATCGCTTACGTCACCGGCCATCTCGGCATTAAACGGGTTTGCCCCTGGGGTCGCGGATGACTCGTAAAAACACGCCAAGCCAAGACGGGCGCTCACGCAGCAATTATTTGCGCGCCGATGATTGGTCGCGAATTGCGCTGATACATGCGCCGTCGTTGCATTGCGCTCAGGTGATTAACATCGACGGATAAAGCGAATTGTTGATAAATGTTCAAATGCGCTGGACGTTAGTCCCTAGGCTTGTCAGTTACATCTACAACAATGCAATCGTTGAATTTATCAAAATCTTGCTATTTCAATTCGAACTCTCGCTTTGAACGAAAATCTTGTCTATAAGAAATAGACGGGCGTCTTGAGGGCAACGCCGTTTGCCTTAACCAGCCGATGTTGGCGATTGTTCTGTTTCAATTTAGTGTTTCAAGGGAAGTACGATGACTACAAAGCTAATTGGTCTCATCTCAATAGTCCTCATTTCGTTTCTAGTGACTTGGACTGATCGCGATTACATTGCGACTGACGAAGACGCAGTGCGTCAGGCAGTTCTTGATTATGTCGAAGGTGTTTACGAAGTGGACCCAACACGAATCGAACGATCCGTACATCCGGACCTTGCCAAAACTGGGTTTCACCGACGCCAAGGACAAACCGGATACACTCAAGGTCGCATGTCATATGAAGCATTACTTGACGTCGCTAAGTCGTATAACAAAGAAAAAAAGCTGCCGCCAGATGCTCCCAAAAAAATCGAAATTTACGAGGTGCTCGATCAAACGGCTTCGATCAAACTGACGGCATATTGGGGTATCGATTATATGCATTTAGCCAAAATCGATGGGAAATGGATGATCGTCAACGTAATGTGGCAAAGCGATCCGGTAAAGGAATAAATATGTTTCATCGATTAATTTGCCTTTGGGCGTTGATGGGTTGTGTCGCATGGTTACCAGATTTGTATTCGCAATCCAACGTTCCGCCCGACCCTCAATTGGTTGAAGGCATGCAAAATGCAAGATCGGCATTGGCTCAACAAAACTTTTCCGGGGCCGAAATGCTATTGCGTCCTTTAGTTGAGAAATTCCCCGATCGGCCGGGACCAATTTATCTGTTGGGACAATCGCTTTATGGTCAAAAGCGTTTGGATGAAGCGCTTGAAGCATTTAACACTGGCACAAAACAACAATCCATTCGAGCAAATTGTTTTTACAATATCGCTTGTATTCATTCACTACAAAACAATTCGGACAAAGCCATCGAGTCTTTGCAGTTAGCACTGCGCAGTGGCTTTACGGATTTGGCCAAACTTCAACAAGATGCAGATTTTGTAAACATTCGCGGAGATCAGCGATACCAAAATCTCTTCCCGAAAATATTGTCCGACGATGAATTATTCGTCGAACCCGTTCGCATCATTCACAAATGGGCGGGCGAATCGGGTGGCGATGAATTCGGCTGGACAGCCCGACGGATGGGGGACGTGGATGGCGACCAAGTTACGGATTTTGTGACAACCGCTCCTAGCCACCAAAACGGCTCGGGAAAGATATACGTGTATTCGAGTCGCTCGGGCAAGTTGCTTCATACCGCTTTGGGCAAACCTGGTGATCGACTCGGGAATAGCGCCACGGGCCTTGAAGATGTCAATGCCGACAACGTACCTGATTTTGTTGCTGGGGCACCCGGCAGTGAAGGCACCGGAGTTGCTATTGTTTATTCCGGTGCCGATGGAACCGAAATTCACCGCGTGAAAGGCACAACGCTCGATGCACAGTTCGGATACGAAGTGGGAGATTGTGGCGATATTGACGGCGATGGTGTTTCGGATTTCTTGGTAGGCGAGTTGGCTGGAAATGGTCCGAATCCCCAATGTGGCCGGTTGGCAATCTTTAGCGGCAAGACAGCTTCACTGATATGTGAATTGTTTGGTGAACGCACCGGCGACGGTTTTGGCAACGCCGCTGCTGTCGCCGCCCTCGGTAACCAAGAATTCCTGCTGGCCATTGGCGCGCCAAACGCAGGTACCGCAAACCGAGGTCAGGTTTACGTCTATCACATCGTTGATTCAAAACCAACTCTACGATTTACGATCAGCGGCAATGAGCAAAGCGTCAACTTGGGCCAGATGTTTATTTCGTTTCCCGGCGATATCAATCGCGACGGCACGCCCGATGTTTATGTCTCGGATTTTAGTGACAACACACGAGCACCGGGAGCTGGAAAGGTAGTCGTTCACTGTGGAAAATCCGGTGATGAACTTGTGGCTATCTTTGGCACGCAGCGCGGCGAGGGACTGGGTACATCACCCAGCGATGCGGGTGATGTGGATGGCGACGGCATTGGCGATTTAATCATTGGGGCATGGCAAAATACGGCCGGTGCACCCGCGGCTGGCCGCGTCTATCTCTATAACCTAGCAAGTCCTGAATCCCCATCGCGCACGATTACCTGTCGCCAAAACAGCGACACGTTTGGCTTCGACGCCTGTGGAATTGGTGACGTCGATGGCGAGGGCAAAATAGACTACTTGTTAACATCAGCTTGGAGTTGGTGTCCTAACCCAAAAACAGGTCGCGTGTTTATCATCGCGGGCGAATAGGGTAGGCGGCATGACGAATCTGCCGAGGCAAATAAGCCAATTGACTCACGATTGTCGCGATCCAAGATTTTTTGGACCCGATCTTATTGGTCAATTGTTTTTATCGGTCTCGGTACCATCATCTTCTGTTGTCGAATCAACCGGTGGGGTCTCGGCTGGTTCCCAAGAATTGTTTGCTCGCTTGGCGTCAGGCAACCCTCGACTAGGGTCAATTCGAACTCGCTTGATAGCGTGCCCGGCGGTATCGATGTTGACTGACCAACGATTTGTGTAATGCCAAATTTGTACCGGCAGCGATTTCTCCAGCTCACTGCCATCTTCAAATTCGACCAGAATATCCACGGGCATAACCATCGGACCCAAGTTGACAATTTCGATATCTGAAAAGTTTTCTCGACGACTCTTTTTAACCGACACGATCGCTTGATCGAGTTCGAGGTTCTCCAAATACCAACCGCGCCAAAACCAATCGAGGTTCATTCCCGTTCCGTTTTCCATGCATCGAAAAAAGTCAGCCGGTTGTGGGGACTTAAAGGCCCAGGCATGAATGTATTGTTTAAAGGCCGCATCAAATCGTTCTGGCCCCAAGACGGTTTCTCGCAGATAACGCAGACCGGCTGCCGGCTTAAAGTAGGCCAACTGGCCCAACATATTGGGCTTGATTTGGTCGGCCGGCAGCAAAATAGGTTGATTATCTGGATTGGCATTAAATCGACCGAATTGATTCAGCGAAAAACGGCGCATCTCTGGTGCCGGATCGCCCCCATTAATTACTTCGTCGAACTCCTCGATGCGGTCGTAGAAATTTAGGAATGTATTGAAGCCCTCATCCATCCAAGCGTATCGACGTTCATCACTATTGACCACCATGGGAAACCAGTTGTGTCCGATCTCATGGGAGGTCACACCGTGCAGCCCACGGCGATCGGTATCGCCACCACAAAAAATGATCATGGGATATTCCATACCGCCGACATCACCGTTGACATTGATGGCCGTTGGATAAGGATACCGAAACCACTTGTCGCTATAGTGCATGATCGAATATCGCAACATTTGGGTACTTTCAGCCCATGCGCCCCGGGCTTCCCGCGGATAGACCGACTGCACCAATACAGTACTACCATCATCCCAAACGATCGCGGCGGCATCCCAAATCGTGGCGTCCGAACTGGTCCAAGCAAAACTGCGGACTTTTTCGGCTTTGAAACGCCAAGTCAATGGACCTTCGCCAGCTGGCATCGACTCGGGTTTTCCCAGATCTTCTTCGCCGCGTATCACAATCGTTTGTCGACTGCTTTTGGCAAACGCAAACTGTTGAGCTTGTTTTTCAGTCAATACTTCTTTAGGGTTTTGCAATTCGCCCGTTGCTAAAACTGCATGGCCGCGAGGTGCCGTGATCTTAACATCGTAGGTTCCAAAGTCCGTATAAAATTCGCCTTGGCCCAAATAAGGCAACGTGTTCCAGCCGTGAATATCGTCGTACTTGCAAACATGCGGAAACCACTGCGCCAATTGAAAAATTTTGCCCGCGCGAACGTGGCGAATCCCCAAACGATCGATACCATACTGCGGGATGTTAAAGGACCAAGCGATTTCAAATTCAAATTTTCCGCCATGCGGTTCAATGGGTGCGGGCAAATCGACCCGCCCTAAGGTGTCGTAAATATTCAGTTTAAGTTCTTGCTCGCCGTGGCGCACGTGTTTGATCTCGTAACCACCATCAAATTTAGTGCGATTGTTGAAACGCGCACCGGGCGGTGTGGATAAGGTGCCTAAACTGCCCTCTTTGAAAACGTTTTGTTCGAGCGATAACCACAAAAAAGTCAACGGATCAGGACTGTTATTGGTATAAGTAATTTGAGCGACCGCAGTGACCGTTTCTTTTTCCGCATCGAGTTCGACTTGCATCGCATAATCAACTTGTTGTTGCCAATAGTCCGGACCCGGTAGGCCAGCGGCGGTGCGAAGGCGATTGGCCGGAGGCAAATCCAACGGCGAGAAAATAGTCTTGTCCGCACGCGCAGCCATTGGTCGCGATCGCAATCGGCTAAGCGTGTCCTCGTCGATGATTTCTTGGCACCATGCCGTAGGCAAAGCATTGGTGAAAAACGTAAAGACAAACATCAACCATAGGACTCTCAAAATGTTCGCTTTCAGCGAATCGACAAATAGCGCGTTTGAAAACTTGGTTTGCATAATCAATTTCAAAAAGCAATGTGATGGTTTTGATTCGATAAATTTTGTTTACGTTAGCCGGATCAAACAAATCCCGATGGACGAAATATTTTATCTAGCCCCGAGCGTTTTGAAGACTTGATGTCGCATTAACATAAACAGTCGTAATAAAATATAGCGGCAACTATCAAGAGAACTCGGGAACTTTTGAAGAGGAATAGTGTAACACAAAATCACAGATACACGTGTGGTTGGCCGCCTAAATGCGAAGGCCCAAATCGGACAGATACACGTGTAGTTGGCCGCCTAAATGCGAAGGCCCAAATAGGATTGCGGGCCGGCGATGGATTGTTCGACGAAATATCGGTCATGTTGTCTTTACAATCGAGCGACCATGCACTAATTAGATTATTACCTTCCGCTTGGATACCTTACGATATCCTGATGCTGCACTACGTTTTGATCGCCAATCCAGGCCGCAGACGCTCGCAATTCTTAGTTCTCGATTGCTCAATGCAACTTTGTTATTTGACCCGAACAACTGCGATCTCGATCCCCGACCTGCCTTTAATCTCGTAACCGCATTTGCCAAAGGGACTAGTTGGCCAACTTCACTTGCACAATTTCAAATGATTCGGGCTGATCAAATCACCGTCGTACAAAACCCCAAAGCCCGAAAACCGGGTCTGACCCCAAAGCGTGATTTTTCACTTGACAGCAGAACCGGGCGTATTTAAGATATTTTGGTTGGTTGACTAACTAAGCCAAAAAAATTCCGTTTTTGCGGGTTTTCTCGGGTTTCTAGAGGCGGCGGAGGTCGGCGGTGGCGGCAAAGTCCGGAGCGGAAACAAAAAATCGGATTCTCGAAGCAGCGATGGATCTGTTCGTTTACCACGGCTACGAACGAACCGGCCTCGCGCAAATTGCTCGCAAGGCCAACGTTCTACCAGGAAGCCTATACCACTTTTTCCCCTCCAAAGAAGATCTACTCCGCGCCACGCTCGAGGCCCGTCTCGAGTTGCTCTGGCCGCTCGTGCTCGAACCCATCTGGTCGCGCATCGATGATCCAATCGAACGCGTTTTTGGCTTGCTCGATGGCTATCGACAAATGCTAACGATGACCGATTACCAACACGGCTGTCCCATCGGGAACTTGGTTTTAGAACTGACCGAATCACATCCCAAGATTCGCGAACTGCTCGCTGCGAATTTCGATAACTGGAAAAAAGCCATCGCTAATTGCTTTCGGGCGGCCGCCGACCGTTTGCCCGAAAACTCCGATCCCGAACAGCTGGCTGGCTTTGCTCTAACCACCATGGAAGGAGCGGTGATGTTGGCGCGTACCTATCGCAACACCGACGCTTACGACCAAGCCATCGCAGCGTATCGCGATTATATCGAACGGCTAATCCAATCCTCTCGCGAGTGGCGAGTTCCGGAATGTGAACCAAACTGATTTGAAACCTATTGTGCAATTTGAGGTCTTATGAAAGTTGAATTTAAATCCGACCACTCCCTAACTGACGCCGCTTGCAAAAAAGCAACTGGAAAATCCATTGCTGAGTGGCAGGTGGCGATCGCAAAACATGGCGGTGAAAAACTAAAACGCCGAGACACGATCCAATGGATCTACGACCAATGCAACAAAGACGCTTGGTGGAGCACCACCTTATGGGTTGAGTTTGAACGCGCTCAAGGAATCTTGCAAAAGGATGGCTTGATCGAAGGTTATAACATCTGCGTAACAAAGACGATTTCGGCCCCATTGCCACAAGTTTATCGAGCCTGCTCGGATCCAAAGTTATTGACGAACTGGTTTGGTGATGGGGTTCAGGCCAACGTCGAAGTGGGCGGGACTTTGATCGATAAACAAAAGAATCAAGCTGAGTTCTTGCGGGTTCGACCGGATAAGGACTTGCGATTCACTTGGCGCAGTCCAAATTCACCGTCGACCACTCAAGTCGATTTGGCGTTTGCCGCTAAAGGCGACGCGAAAACGGGGCTTACATTGACTCATAACCGAATTCAAAACCGCGACGAAGCCGACGGCCTGCGTGCCGCTTGGGGCGCCGCTTTTGACCGACTAAAAAATCTTGTTGAAAAATCCTAAGGCATAATCATGTTCCAACGTTCAACGGCAACCTACCTATTGTTGTGCTTGAGTTTAATGGCTTTGCCAGCTGCTCGCTGTCTCGGCCAAGCGCCGAGCAGTCTGAATTCACATGATTACTTAGCACATTTGGCGGCCGCTAATTCCGCCCTGCGACTTAACGAAGCGTCCGAAGCCCGGCGATGGCTGGATGAAATTCCAGAGGCTGCCCGTTCCTGGGAATGGCAACTGCTCAACGCCAAAACCGATTCAAGCAGCTGTAAACTCGTCGCGGAAAAATGGACACAGGTGAGATTAGATCTTTCCCCGGGCGGCGACCAATTAGCAGTCGCTGGTGATGATGGTTTCGTGCGGATCATCGAAGCCGATTCGTTGAAACAAGTGGCCGAATGGAAGGTTTCTGAAATGGCCGTGTATGCCGCTCGTTTTCACCCGCACAAAAATCAATTGGCCATTTGCGCCCGCGACGGAAACCTTTCTCTATGGGATATCGAAACTAAGTCCAAATTATGGTCACAAAAAAGTGGCGGTGAAGGTTTGGCTGATCTTGTGTTTCGCCCCGATGGTCAACAACTATTGTTTTGCAGTTGGTTTCGTGGGCCTCAAACCGTTTTGGGTACGGTGTCCACTTGGGCCGTTAACGATGGATCCCAACTATGGAAAACAGAATTTGGCGTGAAGCCTATCGTAACCGCACGTTACAGCCCCGATGGGAAACATTTTGCGGTGGGAACTTGGGATGCATTGGTCGGAGTATGGTCGGTTGAGGAACTCGGCGAGCCCAAGGTATTTGATTTTTCCGATCGACCACAGTACTCGGCAATCGACGACATCGCGTTTAGCCCGGACAGCAATCTAATCGCCGCTGCGACAAAAAACGGCACTCCGCGAATATGGAGCTTGCTCGATAGCCAACCACCGGTAGACATGGCGGGTCATACCAATGCCGTTTTCAGTATTGCTTTTTCGGCAGACGGAAAATCGCTGCTTACCGGTGGATCGGATGGCGTTTTGGCCGTCTGGGATATTGCTCAACGGATTCAGACTTTCCGATTTTACGGACATCAGAATCGGATTATCTCAATCAGTGTTTCACCGGAAAACGACCGAATAACAACGGCCTCAGCCGATCGAACCATTCGCGCTTGGAGCCTAAACTCGGCTAAGACCTATGAATCGCCATCAGCTGGGAAATATGTCTATGGCCTGGTGGTTGCGGATAAAGGGCAATTGCTAGTGTCGGCCGGTCAATCCGACACAACCGTTTCCGTTTGGGACGCAACCAATAAACAAGCCATCAGGCATTTTGCCGGGACCGACAGTACGATCAATTTTCTCGACGGCGATGGCGGTGATTGGGTCGCCGGCGGTAATTGGAATGGCGATGTCCGAATTTGGAACGTCAAAACCGGTGAACTTATCCGCAGCATGGGTTCCAAAGAACTCGGTGGCATGCAGCAATGCGCCTTGAGCGACAATCAAAAATGGTTGGCCTCAGCCACTAACAAAAAACAAGTCGTGATATGGGATGCTCAAACCGGAGACCTGGCGAAAACAATTCCTGTTCCCGATGGCTGTTGGGGCCTCGATTTTTCCGCCGACGGCCAAACATTGGTGGTTGGTGATGGCAAGGGTTCGATCCATTGGATCTCTACTTCAAACTGGGAAACCCTGTGGACTGAGTCCGTTGGTACCAGCCAAATCAATGCGGTTCGCATCGCCCCATCTGGCAAATGGCTCGCCGCTGGGTCCGAAGGCGGAACTTTGGCCATCTTCGACGTGCCTACCCAAAAAATTCGTCACCTTACGCTCGGGCATTCACAACGAATTTGGACACTCGACATTTCGCCCGATGAAAGCCGAATTGTCACGGGCGCAGCGGATCACAAACTCAAAACCTGGGACCCCGTTTCAGGTGCATCCTTGCTCACAATCGCCGATTTCACAGCGCCGATTTACAACGTTCGATACTCGACCGATGGCAAGTCGTTGTATGTCAATGTACTTGGCGCGCAGTTAGTGCGATTGACTGTAGATTGAGTCCACTGTGGGCTTGCGATTATGGATTCCGACGTCGCCATTTAGCGCGATCTTTATTCGCGCGACATTCATTATCGCCGGCCCCACAGCACGTTCCATTTATAATGATTCATCGATAATGATTCACCCCGCGACCTACTTCACCCAAATCGCAAATCCAAAGATATCCACGCGGAACATCTGGAACATTTCGTTGATTCGGGGCCAAATTCCAGGTTGACTGACCAGCAGATCTTCTTGCAGATAGTCGATCGCTTCGGTTCCCCGGAATCACAAAATCAAATCCAGAACTTGGGATACCTTTGGACGCTCGTAAACTTCCTCACATTTACTGCAGTATCGGCAACTGGAAATTCTCCTGTAACTGACTCATAATCGTAGCCGATCGGTCTAGCACGCTTGAGCAGTCGTTTCAAAAGCAATTCCGGCCGCTCATTGCCCACAAAAAATAAAACAACTTGAGACCTATACCGCATGCGGAAATTGAATTCACGATCGATCCACCGATATTTGAGCATTTTCATCGGTATCCAATTGTTTTTGTGGTCGCTCAGCGGCTTGATGTTCTGCTGGATTCCTTACGATCAAGTACTTGCCAAACACCATTTGAAACAAGCAACCATCACAGATCTTAATGAATTTTCGTTGTTCGACATTCGCGAATTGTTGAATCGATCTCGTGATGGTGCCGGTTTAGACTCTAAATTAACAGCTGTCAACTTGCGGACCGTGTTGGATCGTCCTGTTTACGAGGTCCAGTTAACCTCCGCAGATTCTAAAGTTCTATTTCAGTTATTCGATGCCCGATCCGGCGAGTTAATTTCGCCTATCAGCCGCGAATTGGCGGTCGCTATCGCAAAAGCGGACTTTGACGAAGAGGTTGAAATCAAATCTGCCACCTTGGTGACTTCGCTCAGTTCAAATCACTCCGAGTACCGTGGTAAAGAACTGCCCGCATGGCAAATTGATTTTAACCATGCCAGTCGCACTTCGCTGTATGTTTCGGCTGACCGCGGCATGATCACCGCTCGGCGAAATGTGCAATGGCGCGTTTTTGATTTTTTTTGGATGTTGCACACGATGGACTATCAAGGTCGAGACAACTTCAATACCTGGCTATTATGGTTCGCTACCTGTTTCAGCCTAGCATCGGTCATGAGTGGTTTTTGGCTGTGGTGGCGATCGTCACGGTTGCGAAGTCGATGGAGACGAGCCGCACGACAGAGAAAACAACGCTTGGCTGAAGTAAAACCTTAGATAATTTTTTGTCGCGATTTGCCCTATACGTTACAATGACTGCCGCGAGGCGATTATTAATAGAATTGAGTTAATGAATGATTAAATTTTTAAGCGCTTTCATCGTTTGTTTGTACTTGGGCGCAACCTGGGGACAAGGCCATGCGTGGGCGCAAGTCCACTATTTCGATTTACAAAATCCTTGGGGACAACGCGCCGATTCTGGTCCCGACGCGGATGTTCCGGGTTGGTTCTATAATTTAGGGATTACCGGAATCCGGGCTCAGTTAATTGAGCAAGCCCCCAAAGCACTTTTGGTCCGGTACGTCTTTCCCAACTCTCCGGCAAGCGGAGAAATCCAACCTGGTGACCTGATTGTTGGAGCTCGCGGTCAACGGTTTCAGGAACCTCATCAAAATGGTTACGGCGAAGAGGTCTTCGGCGCTGTGGGGCCGATTCTTGAATTTGCCAAACAATTGGAAGCGAGCCAAGCGACAGCAAATGGCGGCAAACTAGAGCTCACGATCGAACGCGACAAAAACATTCGCGAAGTCATTTTGACGATTGACACCCGTTATGGCACTTATGCGGATAGTTTTCCAACCAATTGTGTCAAGTCGGAAATTTTGCGGGAGGAACTGCTCCAGTTTTTAGTTAGAAACCAACAAGAAAATGGGTCCTTTGGAAACCCCGTTCACGACACGTTTGCACCTTTAGCTTTGCTCGCCAGTCAAGATCCGAAATATATGCCAGCCATCAGGCTCAACGTGCGCTACCATTGTCAACAAACTCGCGCCAACGATAAACGCTTTTTTGACTTAATCAATTGGACGTATATGAGCGCAGCCGTTGTGCTCAGCGAATATTATTTGATCACTGACGAGTCGTCGATATTGGCTGAGCTGCAACAAATTCACGATCACTTGGCGTCGAGTCAGTATTTGAAGATGTCGCAAATCAATCCGAAAGCCAAAGAGTCTCACCCCGATTCTTATCCGAAAGGTCCAGACCAAGCGCACGGTGGATGGGGACACAACCCGGGATTTGAAGGTTATGGACCGATCGCCATGTTAACCGGACAAGGTGCCGTCGCTTATGCCCTGTTACAACGCTGTGGAATCGAGGTAGACCGCAAGAACCATGACGCAGCCTATCAATTCATCCAAAAAGGATCGGGGGCAAATGGCTATGTTTGGTATGCCGATCAACCGGGAGGAGGTCCGGACAATTGGGCCGATATGGGGCGAACGGGAGCGGCTGCGTTGGCGTACCGTCTCAGCCCTTACCCAGAACCTATTTACAGCGAGCGGGCCAAGTTGCACGCAAAGGTGATTGGCCAACATCCACAAAGTTTCCCCGACACACATGGCTCGCCAGCAATGGGCATGGCCTATACCGCTTTGGGTGCCAATGTCGACCCGGAAAGTTTTAGGAAACTGATGGATGCCAATCGTTGGTGGTTTACGTTGGCACAGTGCAATGATGGAAGTTTTTACTATCAGCCGAATCGCGACAACGCCGGCTACGGATCTGACGCGAGAATGACTGCTACCTCGGTAACGGCTTTCATCTTCACGATACCAAAGAAAAACTTGGCGATAACCGGTCGAGATACCTCTAGTGATCCGCACAAATCAACGAGTAAATAGTTGGAACAGTTATTGCGATCGAATTAACACCTCGGAGTTAGGACGCGTTCACGACACGCTCACAACTTGAGGACCCAAAACCTCAAAACGTGGCTGAATCCCAAGACCCGGTTGCTCACTCGCTTGTATATAACCGTTGACTCGAACCGGTGCACCCGCCGCGTTGCTGACCGTAACGTAACTATTAAAGTCGGTACTGGTAAAACGAAACTCTTCGGGCGTGCTATGGGCTAAATGTGCAATGGCAGAGGTCGTGATGTCTCCACCCCAACTGTCTTCCAGAGTCATTGCGATGCCCATCGAGACACACAAATCGCGAGCTTGTTTGGTTCGAGTCAACCCACCCAGTTTGCTGATTTTCAAGTTGACGACATCCATGGCCAAATCCGCTTTGCCTCGCAACAACATTTCGAGCCCGTCGATATTTTCGTCGAGCACAAACGGGTGCGGACAGTTGCGACGCACGGCCAAACATTCCTCATAAGTCAAACAAGGCTGTTCAATGTAGACATCCAAATCACTGACTGCGCGGACCACTCGCATGGCCTCGTGCTGCGTCCATCCGGTATTGGCGTCCGCGACCAAACGCTCACTTGATTTTAGGATTTCGCGAACGGCGCGAATGCGCTCAATGTCCGTATCTGGGTCACCCCCAACCTTTAATTGAAAACGCGTATATCCTTGGGCGCGATATTCGGCCACGCGCTGGGCCATGAGTTCAGGCGACTCTTGTGAGATTGCTCGGTATAGACGAACTTGCTCTCCAAATCGTCCGCCTAGCAACGTGCAAACGGGTAATCCTGTGGCTTGTCCTAAAATGTCCCAACAGGCAATATCGATACCCGACTTTACATAAGCATGGCCCTTGAGCGCCGCATCCATTCGTTGATTGAGTTTTAACAATTCGCGCGGATCAAAACCAATCAAATGCGGGCCAAGTTCTCGCAAGCCGCTGCGAACACCTTCCGCATAAGCGGGCAAATAAAAGGGTCCCAAGGGACAAACCTCGCCATAGCCGATTAGGCCGCTATCGGTTTCTACGCCGACTACCGTACTATCGAAAACCGTAACCGATTTTCCGCCAGACCATTTGTAAGATCCTTCTTTTAACGGCAAGTCGACTTGGTGAGCAAATATACGCACTATTTTCATAAACCGAACCCCTGGGATCGGCGGCTTTTCTAGGTATCCGACAATGCCGCCATCGATTTTGTAAACCTTGTACTCTGCGACAGGTTTACCATGTTGAAACCAATTCCTCAATCGCACATCAGCCATTCCAACGCTAAAATCGTGCTACATAACCCACTTTCACGGCGCGACATCTGATCGTGGCACAATTTTAGTAAATATAGTTGAGGCGGTTGAGTATGGATCAAACGGCAGCTACTTTGGAAAGTCAACTCGAACAATTGGGCTATTGTTTGTTGCCGGCGGTTGTCACGGTCAAGGCAACGGAACAACTGCGACAAATCTGTACTCAGACGCTTGAAGAAAATTCGGACGGAACGTTGGCCAGGTCGAGTCGTGGCCATATTTATGCGGCTCGCAATTTGATCGATTCGATTCCGGAAGTTCGCAGTTCCTGGAAAGTCGGCCCCATGAGAGACTTTTTAGTCAAAGTATTAGGACCGGGTTTTGGATTAGTGCGTGCCTTGTTTTTTGACAAACCCCCTGATCGAACTTGGGCACTCGCATGGCACAGAGACACCGCCATCGCTGTTGCCGACAATACCATTGCATCGTCTCAGTTTTCGCGACCAACAGTCAAAGCCGGAGTCCCACATGTCATTGCCGCGGACGAAATCCTCCGCCAAATGTTGACCTTGCGAATCCATCTCGATGATGTGACTAATGAAAATGGTCCATTGCGCATCGTTCCTGCTTCCCACGACTCGAGCGATTCGACGGGCCAGGGTGTCGAACAAGCGGAAACTATACTCGCCGCAGTTGGCGATGTTCTGGCGATGCGTCCGTTGATTACTCATGGCAGCGGTTCTTCGAGCCCGGGTACTACGCGGCATCGTCGCATCTTGCATCTCGAATTTGCTGCGACGCCCTGTTTACCTGACAATTACCAATGGTATCGATTTGTGCCGGCGAGCTAAAATAAAAAATGTTAATTGTTTTTACGTGATGACATTTTGCCGCGGTTTTCACCCGCCACCAAAGACGCACGCCCCGCTCGCCGAATTCGCACATCTGATCAATTTTCGTCGCAATTCACTCAATATTCTAACAATTTGAATGTGCCCTTTTGATCACTCATTAACCTACAAAAAGCAAACCGCCAACCATGCACAAAAGGCATGAAACGTATGCAGCGCATGCACTTGACGCGTGGTATCGGCTAACCAATACTGAGCCCATCGAGGTCCAATGTGGACAAAGCTGTTCACGGTTTCGGTAATCGTTTAGTGTTAGCGAAGGAGAAGGTAGATGAAGACAAATTGTCTTGGGCTCCGCGGCAACGTCGCCGAGCGAATCGACAATCCCACACACGACCAGAAACTCCGGCAGAAACTCCGGTTTCGCCGGTCACGTTGGGTGGCCACGGTGGCGATGGGCTGTTTGCTCAGCGCGGCTCCGATTTCGGCGCAAGATCATGGCGGCAAGACCGATGGCGCTGTTTGCCCAGTAACTGGCGCTACGATCAAGACATCAACGGGCGCCGTGGAGACGGTGCAAGAACCGGGAATGGCGCCCGCCGGCAGCAACACCGCTGCCGGTTACATGAACACGCGTGATTGGTGGCCCAACCAGTTAAACCTCTCAATCCTCCATCAGAACTCAACCAAGAGCGATCCGATGGGAGCAGGTTTTAACTATGCCGAAGAATTCAAATCGTTAGATTTAGCTGCCGTTAAGAAAGATATTCGCGAATTAATGACCCAGTCTCAAGACTGGTGGCCAGCTGATTACGGTCACTACGGTCCACTGTTCATCCGGATGGCTTGGCATAGCGCCGGCACCTACCGTGTGGCCGATGGGCGCGGTGGAGCCAGCTATGGCACGCAACGATTTGCGCCTCTGAACAGTTGGCCTGACAATGCCAATTTAGACAAAGCGCGGCGGTTGTTATGGCCAATCAAACAAAAGTACGGCCGCAAGATTTCTTGGGCCGATCTTATGGTTCTCACCGGTAATGTGGCCCTCGAATCGATGGGCTTTGAAACATTTGGATTTTCCGGCGGCCGCGCCGATGTTTGGGAACCTCAAGAAGACATTTATTGGGGTCCTGAAAGTGAATGGCTAGGTGACAAACGTTATCAAGGCGAACGTCAACTCGAAAATCCTTTGGCTGCCGTGCAAATGGGCCTGATCTACGTCAATCCCGAAGGACCGAACGGAAAACCAGATCCGTTGGCTGCCGCTCGAGACATTCGCGATACATTTGGTCGAATGGCCATGAATGATGAAGAAACGGTTGCTTTGATCGCCGGTGGCCATACATTTGGCAAAGCCCACGGTGCGGCCGCCGCATCGAATGTCGGACCGGAACCCGAAGGTGCTTCGATCGAAGAACAAGGCTTGGGTTGGAAGAACAAGTATGGAAAAGGTAGCGGAGCCGATACAATCACTAGCGGCCTGGAAGGCGCTTGGACTACGACTCCCGTGCAATGGTCCAACGGATATTTCGATAACTTGCTCGGTTATGAATGGGAATTAGTGAAAAGCCCCGCGGGTGCTTGGCAATGGACACCTATCGCCAAATCGGCCCAAGGTATCGTCCCTGATGCTCACGACCCCAACAAACGCCACGCACCGATCATGTTCACAACGGATATGGCGCTTAAGGTCGATCCGATCTACGGACCGATTTCCAAACGATTCCATGAAAATCCCGATCAGTTTGCCGCCGCGTTTGCCAAAGCTTGGTATAAGTTGACGCATCGGGATATGGGACCACACGCTCGTTGCCTAGGTCCAGAAGTACCTCCTCCCCAAATTTGGCAGGACCCAGTGCCCGTTGTCGATCATCCCTTGGTTGACGAGCCAGATATCGCCAAGTTGAAATCCAAAATATTGTCGTCGGGCTTGACGGCCTCCGACTTGATTTCAACCGCTTGGGCGTCAGCGTCGACGTTCCGCGGAACCGATAAACGCGGCGGCGCCAATGGTGCTCGCATTCGACTTGCACCTCAAAAAGATTGGGAAGTCAATCAACCGGCTGACTTGACCAAGACCCTAATCGCCTTGGAAAAGATTCAGAAAGAATTCAATGCCTCAGCCACTGGCGGCAAGAAAATTTCACTAGCGGACTTGATTGTTTTGGGTGGCTGCGCGGCTCTCGAAGACGCCGCCAAAAAAGCTGGCCAAACCGTAAAGGTACCATTTTCGCCAGGCCGCACCGATGCGACAGCCGAAATGACTGACGCTGAATCATTTACCGTGCTCGAACCAACGGCCGATGGATTCCGCAACTATTATCCCATGGGGCACACACGTTCGGCCGCCGAACTCTTGGTCGATCGCGCTCATTTGCTGACACTGACGGCTCCCGAAATGACGGTTCTGGTCGGTGGTTTGCGTATACTCAATGTTAACTATGGCGATAGCAAACACGGCGTCTTCACTAAACGCCCAGGAATGTTGACCAATGACTTCTTTGTCAACTTGCTCGACTTAGGCACACAATGGCAAGCTTCGGCAAATGACAAGAATGTTTATGAAGCCCGCGATCGTGCCTCGGGTGAAGTCAAATGGACCGGCACCGATGTCGATTTGGTGTTTGGTTCCAATTCTCAATTGCGCGCAATCGCCGAAGTCTATGGCAGTAGTGACGCCAACGAGAAATTCGTCAATGACTTTGTCGCGGTCTGGAATAAAGTCATGAACTTGGACCGTTTTGATCTCGATCCCAGTTTGCGTCGCGCGACCAAGCCCGTGACGTTGAATCAACGTTAAATCGTTTAGTCGAGAGAATGCATCGACAATCCATTTCATTGCCTCAGATGAAATGGCAAATTGAAACCCGTTAGTCAAAATTGGCTAACGGGTTTTTCGTTGTCTAAGCCAGCTCCAGCAGATATTTTGGTGGCGAATCAACATTTGCGGCGATTTTAAGTTTTTAGCGCCATCAACAACTTACTTGCTTCGAAGTTTAGCTTCAAAGATGTCATTCGATTTTCCAACTTTTGACTGCGGCGACAATCTCTTTATCATCGCAATTAGTGTGCTCATCGCAGTTCTCATGCAGATTTTCCAGAATGCTTTTTCGCAACCGTTCGGGCTCGATCGAAAATTTTCGACAGGCGGCCTGAAAGACTTGTTCGCCGCGCTCGTATCGATCGACGGCTCCCGCCAGCAATGGACGAACGTCGTTTTCGTCGATATCAAACTCCGTCAATAAACAATGGGAAACGATATCTGCGGCAATGCCAGGCGCGCGAACATCGCACAACGATTTCGGTCCTTCTGAATCATTGGAATCCTTTGCGGGCCGATTGGATTCGCCTTTTGGTTTAGGCGTCACTTCAAAATGAATAGGCTGGCCGGGGGGCAACAGTTCACCGACAAAGCGAATACGAGCCGGAACCGCGCCGCTGACACTGTCCCGTACCGACTGCGGCAATCGCTGCGGATGATGCAGCAGCGCGTAGGCAAATAAAGCCGTTTCAGCCAAGTCCTCTCTGTCTGGTTTCGATCGGGCATAGTTGGTTACAAAGGTATTGTCCATCGCCTGAGCGCGTTTCCAATCCTCACTGTTGGCGTGCTGGGAATCCCAAGCGGCATGTACCGATTCATGAAAAACAGTTTCCTCCAAATCGTGATTCGAAATCCGCACGGAAGCATTTTCGCTGTAAACCACAATCAACCCAATGTCGCTAAATGCTGTAGTCGTAGGTCCGCCCCGATGGACGCACAAACGTTCAACACCTTGACGCAGTGCCGTCGGCAATTTCCCCAGCGGGTGGATATACCGCTCGGCCTCAATCTGGGCCGCTTCGGCCGTTTCGAATTGGGCGTCGATGTAAATCGTCACCTCCGTTTTGTCCGAGAAGCGAGTTTGAAACACAAAGGCCTCTCGCCACAATGAGTTATCGCGTTTGTCCGGCAGTTCCACTCGACGTCGTTCAACAAACGAAATCGATTCAAATGTTGAAGGGTCTTCCGCCGTGATAAAATCAAAGTCGGTAGAGGCAATGGAGTTTTTGAATTCTTGCCCACATACCTCAATCGGTGCGACATTGTAAATGCAAACGACACCGACAGTCACCCCCGTGGCCAAGGCCATCGATTGCAAACAACTACCGATTGTCTCAATCCAGCGTTTCATGTGCTCAACCCTCAAATAAGTGAATCTGCTAATTTGCGTTACCGCCGACAAGCGGACGATTGAGAACACACGGCAATCAAAATTTCTTACACAAAAATCTCAGTCGATATCAACTTGGGTTTACTTTCGGAACATTTCGCTGAGATCGCGAAAGGCTTTGAATTCCAGCGCGTTGCCAGCCGGATCAAGAAAGAACATGGTCGCTTGCTCTCCCGGTTTACCTTGAAAGCGGACGTATGGATCGATGACAAACTTTGTTCCAGATTTCTGCAATCGCTCAGCCAAGATTTCCCACTCCGGCCATGGTAAAACCACGCCAAAGTGTGGTATGGGAACATCGTGACCGTCGACGGGATTGCTGGCTTGTACGCCCACTTTGCTCGCATCCAGATGGGCAACCAATTGGTGACCAAAAAAGTCAAAATCGATCCAGTGGTCGCTCGAACGGCCTTCAGCGCAGCCTAAAACTCCGCCATAAAAATTCCGGGCGGCTGCCAAATCATTTACGGGAAATGCCAAATGAAACGGAGCTACTGACATCAATTTTCCTTTTCTTATTTTTTGACGGTTGCGTTATTCTTGCCCCATGGTTTGAATCGCCATCGCATCAATGATTTGTTGATAGAATTCGAGTTGCACGATCACCGATTGTAACGTTTGCAGTTTGCCTTGAAATTCCACTTTCGCATCGCGATAACGCAAATCGGCAGAATTTACCTTTGCTTTGCGAATAACTGATTCGATTTCCCTGCGCGCGTCGTCAACATATTTTTGATGTGCATCGATGAACGCTTGGACCACTTGCATCTCCCAGTCCAAAGGTGGCGTCGCCACTCCGTTCGTGGCTTGTTCGTCAAAATCCCGGACTTGCGAACTTATCAGGTTCAGTTCATTGAAAAATTTCGCCTTATTCACAGGCAACTCCGCGACAACCAGCGGCAGCAATTCGTTGGCCCAAGCCTTTCGCAAAACGGTTCGCTCCAGGTCGCTAGTCATTTGCAGCACCTGGGCCTCATACTTGGTTCGCAGATGGGCCGCCGTTTGCGATTCATGCTGCGACAGGGGCTTTGCCTCTTTATAACGCCACAACATATCGCGCACGGACATCGACTCACCACCGTCAAAAAATGCCCGTTCCATCATTTCCGGGGGCAACACAAAGGTCGTGGCCAGTGATTGGTCTAGTGATCTATTGAGAGATTTCGCAACCAGCGGCCATAAGCAAAGCGCAATCACTCCGATTACGAACGTGGCAACCATGGTCAATCGCCGCGATCCAGGTCGGGGCAGGTGGGATACGAGTTCTGACGGAAGCTGAACCTGGTCAGAGGCTTGTAAATGTTGTAAGCAGCGGTCTAGTAAATCCACAACTATTTTGGCATCGCGGGGTCGTTGGTCGGGCTGTTTTTGATGCAACCATTCGATTAAAACGATCAACCAGTTTGGGGCATTCGGATTGCGTTCTGTGATACTTGGTGGCCGATCATCGTTGACCATCCGCAAAATGCTGAGTGAGTTGTTGGCTCGAAACGGTGCTTGGCCCGTGCACATCGCGTACATCACGCTGCCTAACGAAAACAGATCACTGCTGGTCGCGACGGTTTCTCCCCGCGCTTGTTCGGGTGACATGTAACTGGGCGTTCCTGCCGCAAATTCAGTGAGCCCACCCTCGCCCGAGTCCGACACGCGCGCCAACCCAAAATCGGTGACCACAATTCGTTCGCTGTTTTTCTCCAACAAGATATTGGCGGGCTTGATATCGCGGTGAATTACGCCTTGGTGGTGGGCCGCCGCCAACGCGGCGGCAATTTGCCGGCTTATCCGTACGATTGACTCCACATCGAACCGTCCCAACTCGTCGATCCGCGATTGCAAGGTTTCACTACCCAAATACGGCATCACAATTACCGGCAGTGACTCCACTTCGGAGACCTGATGGATGGGTACCACATTGGGATGCAGAATCGAGGCAGCCGCTTGACCTTCGCGGACAAAATATCGACGGGCCAGTGTTGACGTGGCCAGATGAGGAGCCAAAACTTTGAGGGCAACGGTCCGCTGCAATGAAACATCCAGACCTTTTAAAACCACCCCCATGCCTCCGGCACCGACTACGCCCGTAATCTCAAAACCAGCATAACGCCCGAGCGAATTCAAGTGGTCTGTGGGATGCAATAGTTTCACGACAGACGAAATAGACGCTTGTGTCTGATCGGCTTGATGGGATCTTGTGGAAAAGTCTTCGTCAATTCCTGGCAATTGAATCCACCGAGAATGAACCGCCTGCCATTCGGCATCCAGTCCGTCGTTCGTCAATGCGGCTCGCCATTGTTGGTGATCCGTGTCGCGCTCGATTAATGATTCCAATTCTTGTGTACACTGCGAACATTCACTGAGGTGGCTGGCCAATTGTTGTTGTTCACTGTCGGTTGCTTGGGCACTCGCTAACCGAACTAACAGCTGACCATTACACGCGACCGGCTTAGACAATTCGTGGTGGTGCTTCGTCATTGAATATCCTCCCGCTGCCGGTCAGCGATATATGCCTGCAGTCGTTGCAGCACGCGACAGCGATTGGTATAGACGAGCCCGAATGATATGCCAAGCTCTTGTGCAACCAGGGCGGCTCGGTTGCCTTCCACAGACGTTTGCCAAAAACACTGCCAGGCAATTGGTGAGACCTGAGCGCTAACAATGGCTGCCGCCTCGCGAAACAATGCGCGGCGATATTCCCAATCGATCGGTTCTAATGAGCTCAACGTGGACTGTCGATTTAACTCTTCTATCCACTCGAGAGGTGTTGTCGATTGTTGGTGAGGTTGCCGCCGGGTTATTTCGTTGATCAACAGATTGCGGGTGACGGTGAGCAGCCAAGCGCGCAGCGAACCGCGTCCCGGTTCGTTATCCCATTCGGGTAATTTTTTGGCGGCCGCTAACAAGACTTGTTGGGTCAAGTCTTCCGCCGTCGCCGATTGTAAACCTCGACGCCGCGCGTAGCGGTAAATAGCCGGTCGGTAGACCTCATTGAATTCTCGCCACGCCGTCTGATATTGGCCGGTGTCGCGCAAACCGGCCAACAAGCTGATTCGTGTTGTCGGCATGCGATCGGTCATCGGCGCCCAAACTTCCAAAAATTTCTTCGCCACCGTTTCCTGTCAATCCATTGCGACAATCGGGTTCCGGATGGATCACACAGCTTTAGCTTTATCTTACAACCAAACTGGGGAATTTTTGCAATTTGTTTTGAAATTGATTCCAGTTGCTGATTCGGGTTGCCCCAAAATCAGTTCGATTGCTAATCCCTGGGGTAATTGAACGAGTTTCGGTCGTATTTGGAATCTATTTTGCATCCGGTGGTCGTTGCCAGGAAATAAACGCGACGATCAAGCTGACAATTCCCAGAATAGTGAAAAAATCGTGATAAGAACTTGAAGTCCTGTGACTATGAGCAATCAGCAGTGGCCCTGTTGCCGACGCCAAGACGGTTGCCAGTTGCGCGCCGCCCTGAAGCTGGCCCCATTCGCGATAGCCGAAAATTTCACGCCAAGCCGAGAAAAAAACCACCGTGATTAGCCCGCCACTGGCCCCAATCAAGGCCGCATAACATCTAGCGGCAAACAGCCCATCAGCTTTGGCCCAAGTCAACAAACCCGCTGCCAATAGAACCAAGCCGACGCTTTGTAGACGCATCATGGTTCGACGATTGGCCAATGCCCCGCCAATCAGATTCGCCAGCAATCCGACCCCGGTCAAAATCGCCATCATCTCCACCGCTTGGCTTGCATCCAAGTCTTTCTCTCGCATGATCGATTCGTTAAATAGCGTTACCGACGACCACACCAAATTAAATAGACTGGCACTTAAAAGTAGTATCCAATAGGTCGGGGTTTGCAGAGCCTGACGCACGGACCAAGCGGTTGAGGGATCGTTGGCCGAGGATGGAAGTGTGGGTTTTGAACTGGCCACGGACTCGGGACCAAAATTGCGTTGTTGCACGGCATACATGAATACGAGACCGATTGCCATGATGATCCACCCCATCATGCCCCAAGCCCGCGCCCAGCCCACTGCTTCGATGGCACTGCCCAATCCCAACACGCTTGCAATAAAGCCAAATGTCAGCAATACCGCATAGATGGCCATGCTGATGCCGACGCCGCGTTCGAACCACTTGGCAATTACCGCAATGCTCGCCAATGACAATGCGCTTTGCCCCAAACCGCGAACCAACGTCAAACAAATCAACAATTGCCACCAATTGGTGACGCCGGCCATCGCCCAAACGGAACCGCCTAACAAAAGCGTGACGCAGACCAACACGTTGCGAATGGACCAGCGATCGATCAGCCATCCGGTGGGTAAACTAAGCAGAGATCCGACCAAAGCGCTGATCAGATTCAACTGAGAAAACTCAAGTGAATTGAGACTTAAGTCAACAAGTAATTGTTCTGTGATTAAACCAAGGCCGTGGGTGCGACCGGGCAAGGTTGCCGTCATAGCAACGGCGGCCACCACAATTTGGACGACATTGCGCCAGACTTGCGGTACACCGGCGTGGTTTGACTTGTCCGTCATCGACCGCTCCTCGTTTGACGATTTCATGTGGGATCTACCATTACTGGCAGACGTTGCCAGCGTCCTAGCCACCAGACGATGGGAATCGATATAAAGACGACAAGACCAACGATCCGAATCGGCCCGGATGCAAAGATCACCATGCCGTTAAACACAATGAATAGCATGATCGCGTTCAGCGAAACTTGAATCCAATGAGGTCGGCGAGCGATCCAGGTGGGTTTCAGCCACCAGAGGATGGCATCGAGCATCCATACTAAAGTAAACAAATAAGATATGTACAGTCCATTGCCAAACCCGCTGATTTCTTGTGTGCGTTGCCAAGCATCCGTGTGAGACCAAGCATGGTAGTAGTGAAAAGCAAGGGCCACGTGAATTGCAAAAATTAGCGCTGCCCAACTCCAGCACCAGCGTAGCCAGTGGCCTAGATGGGTTTTAAAGGTCCAGTCACCGGAGTTGGCAAAGGCCATCAGTGTCAAAGCGGCGAAGTACCAGCACAAACTGACGCGAATCGAGTAGCGAGTGATCGCTTCGTCCCAAGGCATGCTGGACCACAGCGCCAACCAATAACCCAAAACGCCCGACATAAAGCCCAGCATCAACGGCCAGAGCACGGGCGGCTGCGATACATTGACTGGAAGATTGCTCATGCTTGACTGAGATCCATGAATAGCTCGACCGTCGCCATGGGGATTTAAGTTTACGTTTAGATTTACGTTTAGGTTGTGGTTTACGTTTAGGTTTAATCTAAAATAAAATTTAGCTAGATGATAAACCATCAGCTGCTGACAAGCAAACGACCGATCTACTGTGGGCGAGCCTGTCCTCAGGCTCGCGCACCGAACTCGCGCACAAAACTCGCGCACAAAATTTGCAGCAAAATAGCCTTATCTTATCCGAGCCTGAGGACAGGCTCGGCTACCGTAGGCATACCCCGTATTTCTCACCGCACCGCGCCCTGCCAAAAGCCCTTGGGCTTGTCCTAGGGATCGTTCTGTTTTTCACCACACCCAGCGCGCCCAAATTTTCTCACCGCGCCTTGCGAATACCCCATGGGCTTGTCCCGGGGATCATTCTGTTTTTCACTACACCAAGCGTGCCACAATCTTCTCATCGCGCCGCACCCTGCGAAGACCCAAGGGCTTGCGCCGGGGATCATTCTGTTTTTCACTACACCCAGCGTGCCACAATCTTCTCATCGCGTCTTGCGAAAACCCCATGGCCTTGTCCTGGAGATCATTTTGTTTTTCACTACACCCGCCGTGCCCCAGTCTTCTCACCGCGCCCTGCGAATAGCGTGAGATCAGATACCTTCATTTGACACGATATTCAAGACAGCGCCAATGAAATCAGTTCATTTCATGATTGGGTCTAAGCGGTCCATGACTACACTATCATCGGAAAGCAATTTCCAGCGAAAAGGCGCAGGCGGCCCGAATGGATTCGGCGAAGAAATGGCAATCAGCGATTTCGAGTCAAAATCAAATTCGATGATTTCTGGCCAAGTCAGCTCTTCAAATTCCAACGAGATAACGACATTGTGGCCACCGATTTTCGTACCGATGATTCTGTTCGTTGAATCAAGTGTTCGTTTGTCCAAAATTGCCATGAACTCTGGCAGAGTTAGGACTTTCGTGTGGTCCTGATCAAGCCCATTGCTGATTGCTAAACTATAAAGTTTATCAAAAACTTCATGCAATTCTTTTCTTGTGGCTTTATTCCAGTTATGTGATCGAAAACGGTAATAATCGGAGACGATCATAGCAATTGCAAGCGCGCAACCCACCAGAAAGAAATACACGAGATACCTGGCAAAGTTTTTCCGCCAGACTATTGTCTTTTGATTGGAACTTTCTTCGTCAATCAGCATTAGAGTACCTGAATCCGTTTAATCCTGGCCGCCATTGGTTTCGATAGTCCTCCCAATTGTCAATAGTTGCAACTTGAAGCACTTTCGTTTTTCCACCTTAACAGGGAACCTTAAGTTCAATCAATACCCGATGTGTCGTCCAAAACTGAAAGCCAAGGCACACCCTTGACTGAGGTGGCCCATGTTTGACGACTTCAACGCACGCTGTCGCAAAGAACGCGCTAAGACCTGTCAACAAATGGCAAGCGCAGCCATCGATGATTTGGTCATTAGTTGGTTTTTCGAAGCACTGAGTACTGATGGAATTCAGGCTGCGGCTGGAATCCCGGAAATGCCGGAACGCGAATATCACCAAACACTTTCAGCCTATGAGCAGCATGTCGCCTGCGCGCAATACCAAGCGCAGTTAGTCGAGCGTCAATACGTGCATACGGATTCCGACAACCGTCCGGTAGCGGGAAATCTGGGACGGCGCTAGGAAGAGCGTTTGCGTGAATTGCAAAACGCACAAGAGCAATTGACGTCGAGTTCAACCAACGCGGCCATTGTCGCCGTATCCCGCGACCAGTCGCTCAACGCGCTGTACTTGATCGAGTCGGAAACGCTGGATGCTGCGGAAAGGACCCTAACGACGACAGATGCAGGTAATATTGTCACCGAATTTGATTACGATTCCCGCAACCCTCAAATCGAGCGCATCGATGCCTCGGGGACCGGCCTG
>JBGSMY010000356.1:0-6275 GCA_041739975.1 Pirellulaceae bacterium | reverse complement strand
CCGCCACGACTATGCCGATTGGAAATCGGCAGCCACGACTGGAAATCGGCAGCCACGACTCTGCCGATTGGAAATCGGCAGCCACGACCGGAAATCGGCAGCCACACCACACTGCTGATTGGAAATCGGCAGCCACCACCGGAAATCGGCAGCCACGACTCTGCCGATTGGAAATCGGCAGCCACGACTGGAAATCGGCAGCCACCACACTGCCGATTGAAAGTCGGCAGCCACGATTGGAAATCGGCAGGCACTAATCCAAAAGTTCTCAACCTTTGGCCGTTTCCTGCGCGTTAGAGCTTGCGGTTGACGCGGGCGATGGAGTTAACTCTTGCAACAGTTGATCCGTACGCTGCCAGTTCTGACCTTCGCGGTGGGCAAAATAAGCCCACACAATTTGTAGACACAACATCGCCGCTGACCATAATAAGACTTGTTGTATTCCAATTCCGCGCAACCAACCAAATAAAAATCCAGAATCCGCTTGACTTCCCATGGTCAACAGGCCAACCAAAACCGCATTAAAAACCGCCGCGATCAGCATCACCACTGCGGTGCCTCGTAAAGCCGACCAATCGTGAACTTGCCACAAAAAACCGGCAAGCCCTAAATACCACAAAACGGCCAATCCTTGCAGATATAACCACGGAGGGGCCGCGACTGGTATTACCGAATCCGCTTGTGCCCACCACCACCCGCCCATAGGCAACGCTTGTATCATTGCCATGACCACTAAGAAGAAAGCCAATACTCTACATACGAGTTGACGGCCAAGTTGACTCTGAAGATACCGTTTCTCCCACCGTTCACGACCCCAGTCCTCAAAGGGTTCGCTAGTGATTTCTGAACTTCCAAGGCGGCCTTGACGATTGGGCGCCATTACCTTCACTTCGGTCTGTATTTGTATCGTTTCAACACCGATCTGCGATTGGGAAAATTCCAAGGGCTTTTTTAGCTCGGGCATTCGAATCGGGTCGGCGATTTTAGGTTCGGCGGGCTCTGGTATTTGCAAAACAACTGGCTGGGGGATTAGATCTTTGGTCCGGCGCGATACTTTCGGCGTTGCTGTCGGCGTTGCTGTCGGGGTTGCTGTCGGGGGTACTGTCGGGGTTATTGTCGGGGTTATTGTCGGGGGTACTGTCGGGGGTACTGTCGGGTCGACCGGTTTCTTTGGCGCGTTAAAATGATGCGGAACCACAACCACCAACTGGCAATGAGGACAACGAACTCGCGCCCCCTGCCGATGCATGGGAACCGAAAAATCACACCCCGAGGGACATTGGACTCGAATCGACATCAATACCTTTCACTTCTGCCACTCCTAAAAATTTTCTCACTGGCCGCCGTGCTTTAGGTTGATTCCCGCGACACAATAACCCAGATTGCATGATAAGCAAACGCTGACGAGGAATCAATCGAATAGCCCGTTACTTGGTCTAATCAGTGAAATGCCGTTTAGTTCTCCGGTTGACGAAAGGAACTACCAGGATTCTGATTAACGGCAGAGGACCACGTTGGATTTGATCCTTGTCAATGTCGCTATGATTTAAATTGTTCTGGAATTACATGAACGCCGAACCGCTATTTTTGGTCCCGACAGAAATGGAGCTTGAGGTGCTAAAGCAAGAATTACCTCATCTCGATTTCCAACTTTGCGGATTTGGACTGATAACAAGCGGGATCGTTACCTGTCAATTGCTAAATCAATATCGCCCCCATCACGTCTACCTCACGGGCATCGCCGGTGCCTATCAACCGCTCGAATCACGTTCAAGCGCAACCCTTCAAATTGGTGGGGCATACGTTTTTCGCCAAGTCCAACATTGGGGCTTTGGAGTCGGCGAAGGCCATGATCACCAAACGGCAGAAGACTTAGGATGGCATCTGCCGGCCGATCTAAAAACGCCATTGCTGCTAAACGTTCCAGAAAAATTGGCGACTGGACAAACTGCTACGGAACTATTGAGCGTTGTCTCAGCCAGCAGTGATCGCCAAAACACCGAATGGAAACAACATCGTTTTCCACTGGCCCAGGCGGAAGACATGGAGGGATTTGCGGTTGCAGTGGCCTGTGCCTTACAGTCCGTACCACTGACCATCATTCGTGGCATTAGCAATCGGGTGGGTGACCGACGTGTCGACCATTGGAGTTGGCAACCGGCACTGTCTGCCGCCGCACGATTGCTCCATCTCATTTTAACTTCTGCCGCAGAGAATCGACCATGAGCGATCCTATTCGGTTGGCCATATCGACATGTCCCAACGACACATTCGCTTTTCATGCATTGCTCAACCAGTTGGTTTCGTGGCGAGGGCTAAATTTCGAGTTCGAGTTGCTGGATATCGATCAACTCAATCAAGGTGCGTTTGCTGGACAATACGATGTGGCAAAAATTAGTTTTCACGCGGCGCTTCACTTGATGGGCGAGTACATTGTATTACCCAGCGGATCAGCGCTAGGGTTTGGAGTTGGCCCGCTGCTGTTAGCTGCTCGGCCCAACACATCGCCAATGGCCGGAAGTATTAGAAGTTTGAGCCTCGATAGCTTTCCGATTGAACCGGTGGGCAATGCAACGGCTCTTACCAGAACTCGCGTTCTTTGCCCAGGCAAATACACAACTGCCGCGTTGTTGTATCAGCTATTTTATCCCAATGGTCCGGAATTATCGCATGTTGTCTTTTCAGAAATCATGCCTCAGTTGGGTCGCGGTGAAGCCGATTTCGGCGTTTGTATTCACGAAGGTCGATTTACTTGGCAAGCCGCGGGTCTGCACCTCGTGTCTGATTTAGGCGCCGTTTGGGAACAGGCAACTCAAACGCCACTCCCACTAGGTGGCATCTTGGTGAAACGGGCTTTGCCTCTATCCACACAAGCCAAAATCCAATCGATCATATTCGAATCGCTGACTTGGGCTCGATCAAATCCTCAAGCGGCGCTGGAGTCGATGAGGAAATACGCGCAAGAATTTGACGACCGGGTATTGATGCAACACGTCGAGTTGTACGTCAATGATTGGACGCTTCATCTCGGGCCGTTGGGTCAACGGGCACTAGATGCACTTTCGCAAATGGCTAAAAATAGGGGCTTGATCCCGCCGGATTGCCGTCCGCTGGAAATTTGGAACGACGGCTTTTCCAAGGCCTAAAGCAACACCTTTAATCAAGGCGAAAGCATTTTCCTCCTTCGATTCAGGCAAACGCCTTAGCGCAAGACAGCGGCAGATAAAGCAGTTGCCGCTGTTAAGTATTTGCCGCCGAGGACAGCGGCAGTTAAAGTATGACGCCAGTATTGCAGCACACCGAGGCTACGATAGCAGACCTACCATAGCAGACCTACCTTAGCAGACCTACCTTAGCCAGACCTACCATAGCAGGGTTACGTTTACAGGTCAAAAGCCTGACCTCTGCATCCCTCTTATCCTGGGAATCCCGCCAACGCAGTCAACACTCGTTCGACAACCAAAACTTTCTCGGACAAGAATTGTCGTTGGGCGAATTTATCCTCATCGAAGATTATATCCCAAATCGTGGCGTAATCTTCGTAAGGATTAATTTTGGCCGAATCGTCGGCAAAACGTGAGATATTCAAATACCACCAGTTGTTGTCATGTGAACGTGTAAAATACAACGGGTTATTAGGGTTAATTTCGGTCCACTGGCTCTGTTGCAAAAACTCAGTCCAATAATGTTGGGCCGCTGGAACCACAGCCAAGAGTTCTTCGCGCGAGTCCCAATTATGACTAATTTCCTTAATCGTCAAGCCGCGTCGAATTTCATTGGCCGCCGCATCCGCCTCATTCCACTCAGCAAATTGCAGCACTCGTTCATATCGAGTCACAATTTGAAATTGTTGTGTCTGTTGATTGAACACAGTTTCTGTAAACGTATTCAACACGCTGCGAGACGGCGCTGCTAACGGCAGGTTGGCTCGTTTTTCGAAAACCAACGGATCTTTCGACAACGAGTCTTTCAACAACCTGGAATTGTTGTTTACGTAGTGCAATTGTGCCAAGCCAACATCGATAGCTTCGACTTCCTCATTGGTCCAGGTGCTCCCGTTATTGCGGAACAAAATTTTGGCATCGATTGCGCCAACAAATGCAATCGTATCGTTGTTGAAGACCAAGAATCGATCGTTGCCATCACCGCCGTTCAAGAAATCAGCGTGTCCGACGCCGCCGAACAATCCGTCATTGCCGGCTTGGCCGAACAAATTGTCATTTCCGAAACCGCCCAACAAGCGGTCGTTGCCATCGCCGCCGTACATTGTATCGTTACCGTCTTGACCGAAGATGATATCGTTGCCGGCATCACCCGTGATCCAATCATTGCCGGAACCAGCGCGAACTATATCATCGCCTTCGCCTGCGAAGATACGATCATCGCCGCTATTGCCATCGATGGTGTCATTGCCTGCATTGCCGCGAATAAAATCATTGCCGTTTCCACCGATGATGGTGTCGTCATCTTGTTCGCCTTGAATCGTATCGTCGCCTTCGCCACCTTGAAGGTTATCGTTTCCGGCTCCACCCAAGATAAAGTCGACGCCGTCACCACCGATGATTTCATCGTTGCCAGCTTCGCCATTCAAGAAATCGTCGCCAAGTCCACCGAAAATCAAGTCGGCACCTGTGCCACCCATAATTCGGTCATTACCATTGCTGCCGATCAACGCGTCATTGCCGTCGCTGCCAAACAAAAAGTCATTGCCGTCTTCGCCATTAATTTGGTCGATACCACCGTTTCCGGTCAAACGATCGACACCATTCCCACCGAACATGAAGTCATTGTCTTCGCCGCCGGTCGCAACATCGTCGCCATCTTCACCGAAAATTCGGTCCGATCCATTGCCACCGTTCAACGTATCATTGCCTGCGCCACCGCGCATTAAATCGTCGCCGTCGCCGCCCCACGCTTGGTCATCCCCATCGCCACCGTAGATATTGTCATTGCCAGTGCTGCCGTACAATAAGTCGTCGCCCGCTTCCCCAAACAAACCGTCATTGCCTTCGGCACCAACTAAATTGTCGTTACCGTCCCCACCGAACAATCGATCATTGTTCTTGCCGCCGTTGAGCGCATCATCACCGTCGTCGCCCCAAATTTGATCGGCACCCAATTCTCCATAAATCTGATCGTTGTCGTCGCCACCGTACAACAGGTCATTGCCTTCGCCGCCATAAATAATATCGAATCCGGCATCGCCATAAATGGAATCGTTTCCACCATCTCCATTGAGCGAATCATCGCCGATACTGCCTTCGATAATATCGTCGCCATCACCACCACTGACCGTATCATCGCCATCACCGCCGAAAATTTGGTCGTCGCCATCATCTCCAAAAATCAAATCGTCGCCCGTTCCGCCATCGATCGTGTCGTCGCCGATGCCACCGTCAATTAAATCGGCGTCGGCGCCGCCCTGTAAATCGTCATGTCCTTCGTGGCCATATAGTTCATCCTCGCCATTGCCACCCATCAACACGTCGTTGCCCGTGCCACCGTGTAAAATATCAGCACCGTCGCCGCCATCCGCATGGGATACAGTTGCGGTGGTGTTCTCAAAAAAATCGTCGCCACCCAGGCCCAAGAAATCCACGCGAGTAACGTCAGCTTTGGCAAAGACCTGAACGTCAACTCCTTGCAAGGTCACTTGGATGTTTAACGCATCAAACTCGGCGACAAAAGCTTGATCCGCGTCTTCCGATCCAGTGATGGTTACAATCCCGGCATCCAGAACGATTCCCGCCAATACCTGGCGGGATTCCAACGATGTGAAGGTCCAAGCGGAGGCCGTCGACGATTGGCTGCGAGCAACCAATTGTTGGCCATTGAGATTGGAGCGATTCCACAGATAAAAAAGGTTCTTCATTGACTCGTTCCTGAAAAGGGACAATGCAGTTTTCAAATTTGATAGTTTTTGGTGGCGGCGCATTCTACCTAACTGCGACTTAAGGCCAATTTCTATGCTAACCACCACATGAAAAGGATGCAACGATTTTTTGCGGTTTATTGGCGTTTATCTCGTATTCAAAATCCCGATTGGTTCCAACCCGGGGTCTAACAAACCGGTGGTTAAATTGTCCAATCTGTACATTTTGATCCGCTGCATCCCAAAATCCGGCCAGTTCCTGGCCAGGGCTAATCATTAATTGAACCTGCGCGGATTTGATTCGTATAATGGCTGTCTGAAGTTAACGGAATGTAGTTTACCATTAAGGAGATTAGTTTGAGTACACCCGCCGTTGTGGGATTGCTGCAGTTATTGTCAGCCA
>JBGSMY010000398.1:0-15026 GCA_041739975.1 Pirellulaceae bacterium | reverse complement strand
ACATCTTCCTGTCTCCACATCTTCCTGTCTCCACATCTTCCTGTCTCCACATCTTCCTGTCTCCACATCTTCCTGTCCCAGGAAATTGGATTTGCTTGTCAAAAACTGGTTTTGCCTAGTTGAATATTCGCGGACTTGTACACCACAATAATAGCTCGGATCAACGATATACGACTGCTTCCCAAACAGTGGCGGCACGACAATTGATTGACAAGCTTTTTTACAATTTAAAACGACAAACAGCGAAGTCATATTCAATCGACTTTCAACAGAATTTAACGACATTTCAGGGGGCGCGTTATGCCTAAGTATCATATTGCTCGATCGGTGTTGATCTCTGCGGAGGCGCAGCGTGTCTATGATGTCATTGCCGACTACAATACGTGGACGACTTGGTCTCCTTGGTTAATTGCCGAACCTGACGCGACGGTCACGATCTCCACGCCGACAAATCAAGTGGGCTCGACCTATGGTTGGGACGGTCAAATCACGGGCGCTGGGATCTTGACCCACCAGAGCATGGAATCGGGCCGACGCATCGTCGATCAATTGCAATTTCTAAAACCGTTTAAGACAACGTGTGCGACTTCGTTTGATATCGTACCTGAGGGCAACGGTACACGAGTTACTTGGCATATGGACGCGGCGATGCCGTGGTTTTTGTTTTGGATGATTCCGATGATGAAAACCTTTATCGGCATGGATTACCAACGGGGTCTCAATATGATGAAGGAGTGGATCGAAACGGGAACGATTCAGTCAAAATCTATCGCCCATGGGATCGAATCGATTGGTCCGCTTCGTATGGCTGGAATTGCCAATAGCTGTGCCGTTGATTCGGTGGGACCATCGATGGAGCGTGCCATTAACGAGTGCAAGCAAGAGTTTGCCAAACTGGGGTTTCCGACCGATGGTTCGATGATTTCGGTGTACACCAAATTTAACGTCAAAACCGGCGTGTTTGATTACATTAGCGGTTTTATCATTCCAAATAGCGCCCAAGTTCCGGGTTCGTCTCGTCTCAAGACTTGGGAGCTGCCAAGTACTCGTGCTTTTCGTGTAGAGCATATTGGCAGCTATCACCATTTAGGAAATGGTTGGAGCGTCGCCAACCAAATAGTTCGCCATAAGAAACTCAAACAACAGAAATGTGGCGCGTTTGAAATTTATCGCACCACACCGCCATCCACACCGATGCAGGCCGCTGAAACTGACATCTATCTACCGATTCGCTGAGTTCGCCATCAACCGAATGCATGTTGTTGGCAATATTTGACGGTCAGATTGTCGAGTTCATTCTTAATGCGCGGAGCGTCTAGGCATTTCCGTTTTATTTCCCTTGCGATACAGTAACTTCTATTAAAATGGCAAAACGCAAGTCAATCTCAGGCATAATTGGCTTGTTTATTCGCCAATTGCCGACGCCGTATGCTAAAAGCTAATAAGGAAATTGGTTTTGGAAATTTGGGGTATACTCCGCGATATCGTAGTCTTATTATCCGCCGCGCTGTTGGCTGGCGGACTAATTTCACGAATCGGTCACAGCCCATTAATTGGCTATTTGATTGCTGGCATGTTGTTAGGTGGCCCTGGCAGTTTGGGGCTCGTTGAATCGCCGCACGAAATCGAAGCGATCGCGGAACTGGGTGTGGCCTTGTTATTGTTCAGCTTAGGGTTGGAGTTCTCCGTCGAGCGACTTAAGAAACTTGGAATGCGCCCCCTCCTGGGAGGCGTCTGGCAAGTCGCATTGACGCTTATTGTAGGTTGTCTTGTCGCATGGCCATTGGGGTTAGACTTTAAAGCGGCATTGGCGTTTGGCGCGATGATTTCACTTAGCAGCACTGCCGTCGTGCTGCGCATGTTAATGGAGCGTTCGGAACTAGAAATGCCACACGGTCGCAATTGCCTAGCGGTTTTGTTGACTCAAGATATGGCCGTTGTACCATTGGCCTTAATGGTTAGCGTGTTAGGTGGAACAGGTGGAGTCGTTGAGATTGCCAGACAGTCTTTTATTCTATTGGCCGCTTCGCTGGGCCTGATTATTGGCTTAATGCTTTTAAACCGTGTCGCTGTGATGGCTTTGGGGACTTTAACGCTGCAGCGCAACCGCGAATTGACCGTAGTGTTCGCTGTTGTCTCGGGCTTGGGTGCAGCTTGGTCGGCCCAAGCGGTTGGCGTATCCCCGGCCCTGGGGGCATTTATTGCAGGAATGTTATTGGGTAGTTCACCCTTTGCAACTCAAGTTCGCGCCGATATTTCTTCGCTTCGCGTTTTGTTGCTCACCTTATTTTTTAGCGCTGCTGGAATGGTCGCCGACCCGCTTTGGACATTGCAAAATTGGTACTTGGTCGGAGCGACCACATTAGCATTAACCTTGGGCAAATTATTAATCGTGTGGGCTGTGTTTTTGTGGTTGGGACAATCGCATCGCGTCGCCGCAGCCACTGGATTTTGTCTCGCACAAATTGGTGAATTCGCGTTTGTACTGGGCGCTATCGGCAAAGCCAATGGAGTGGTTACCGAAAGTCTTTATTCATTGGTCATTTCGACAGCGATTACGTCGTTTCTAGTAAGTGCATTGATGGTTCCGGCCGCTGTTCGGTTTGGAAATTTGGTCGCGCGATTAATTTCTAAGTCGCCAAAAACTACTGAGTCCGCCGATGAGAAACCTAATAATCCGGATATTGTGATCATCGGTTATGGACCTGCTGGACAAGCGGCTCTGGAACCATTGTTGGATCAATCCCTGAATTTGTTGGCCATCGATTTGAATCACGAAGGTGTACGTAAAGCCCAAGAACATGGAATCTTCGGACAAGTTGGAGACGCGATGCAGCTCGATGTTTTGGAACATGCCCATGTGCCGAACGCGAAGGCCATTGTGATTACAGTTCCTCATTTCCGTTCTGCGATTGCGATTTTGGACAATGTGCGTCAACTGGCGCCACATGCGTTTGTGCTGGTACGTTCGCGATACAAATTGCACACGGACGATTTTGCTGCGAAAGGTGTTGTCGTTGTTGGCGACGAAGAACAAGTCGGCCAAGAGCTGGCCGGTCAATTGGTTCGTTGGATTGAAGCCAACCTAATGCCAACCCCGACTGGCACCGAAACGACTGGCACCGAAACGACTGGCGAATCCATACCGCCGGTTTCGCCAAGTTCCAAGTGATCCTACGAGTCCAACGCAAAAGTCCTATAGCATTTAGACTGGCCGCATGTCGACTTAGCGCCCAATGACGTTGGCGACTTTAGCGCCCTATAGCTTGCAGCAAATAGATCCCGGTACCAGCCTCGACGGATGAGATGCCGCCAATTGGCGCCCACCCCTCTTTGATTAATTGATTGACTTGGATGGCGAGGTCCGTGGCTCCTTGCACAACATCGCGAGACATCATGGATCCAACATCTTGTGTAATGACTCGATATTCGCTCATTGATCTTTACTCCTAAAATTTGGTTCTCAAAAAAATAAACACTGAAAATTGGTCCGACAAAATGCTCACCGTTCTCGACTTGGCATCAATGGTTCGAGCGAATTGCCGTTTGCATCTGTCGGAAAAACGGCTTGGCAATCCCGCAGCCGGTCGATCAGAGCGGTCACCATGTCGTGCAAGATTTTTGATTGACTGTTCGCTAAATTTTTTGATTCGCTGGGGTCAGCCTCTAAATCAAATAACTGGTAGCGCTCACCATGGGATTGTTCCGTTGGATTATAATGATAGATCAATTTCCAGTTTTGTTTACGAAAGACCGTGAAGTAGTTGCTGCGATGATTATCGTGAGGAAAATGCATCCAAAATTCTTGGGCACGCGTGGCATCGGTTTCACCTGTAAACAACTTGACCAATGACTGTCCATCAATCTTATGCTCCGCAGGCAATGGAATCCCGGTGACTTCACAAATTGTTGGAAACAAATCGCACACCGATCCGATTTGCGTCTGTACCTTATTTGGAGCGATACGAATTCGTCGTTGGGTTGGATGTTGGTTGTTTGGGCGTGCCCACGAGGCAATCATGGGAACTCGCATCCCTCCCTCATAGTGAGCCCCCTTTTTTCCGCGCAACGGTGCCGCACAAGCAATTTCATGGGGACCGCCCAACGGCGCGTCCGAGCCGTTGTCACCGAGAAACAGAATCAAAGTATTTTCAGCAATCCCTAACTGAATTAAATGATCGAGAACTTGCCCCAGGCTTTGATCGATGCCCGCAATCAAAGTCGCAAAAGCTTGTGCTGGTTTCGGCTTGCCCGAATCAGCGTATTGCGATTCAAATTGAGGATCGGATTCAAAGGGCGAATGTACAGCATAGTGTGCTAAATTTAAATAGAAAGGTTTGTTCTCCGAAACGGCCTGGCTGATTTGTTCACAAGCAACCTGTGTTAATGCCGATGTCAAAAACGTTCCGCTTGCCTGAAACGTTTCTAAATGGGGTACTGCATGACTGGTCCCAGCACCATAACCTTTGGCAGCGAAATAACTTCCCGGATGTCCAATCGGCGAACCACCTCGATTGATCTCAAAACCCAATTTTGCAGGATCTGCGCCAACCGACTTCCACGGCCCAAAATGAGCTTTACCAACATGGATCGTTCGATACCCGTGGGCTTGCAACAAGCGTGGGAGCGTCATTGTTGATTCTGTTAACCCTTGCCAATTCCAGTCTGGCGGACCGAATTTGCCGCGATTGTTTTCGGCAGGATTAATCCAATTGGTGATGCGATGTCTTGCGGCGTTCTGCCCTGTCATGATCGAGGCCCGTGTGGGCGAACAAACGCTCATTGCGTAAAACTGGTTGAAACAAATACCTTGGGCAGCTAATCGTTCCATTTGCGGAGTGTGATAAAAGTCATTGAGCGGATGGCGCTCACGACGCCCCTGTGCATCGGTCAAAAATGCCAATGAACTATCCATCATCCCCATATCGTCGACTAAAAACACAATCACATTCGGACGATCACTTTTGACGATTTCCTTGGCAAGTTGCTGAGCAGCGGTAACTCGCCAAGGCAATAGGAAAATGAGTAATAGCCAGGCCCATGCAACTGCTGCCTTTGAATTTATCATCTGGCGATGGCCAACGGGTGGATACATCGGCAATTCCTTTTCAACGGCTGGGCCATAAAGCTGGACAAATTACGAAAAAACATCAGACGTTCAATGATTCTAGCGGAACGAGCACATGGCAAAAACCCAATTGAAATCGGGCCTGGTCAAGATATAACAAAACGAGGTTTCTACAGTCAGCTGAAAGTATCTCGCACATGAACCGTAGATCATGCTAAACCTACCCATGGTTTGGCCAATGTTCCAGCGCCGTGTCGCTGCGAGCCTAATTTTTCGTGCCAAAAAAAAATCTTTTTTTAACCTTCGTGCGATCCATTTTGGAATTTAGTGCGTAGCATTATTAGACCTACTTCGGACCCAGTAATTGCTTTCTGGCCCATCAAGACTGCGACTGCCATTTCAGATAGCCAAAAAAAACATTTCCTACTTGATCGAAACTCCTGGCGCTTTTTGACAAAATGGCTTGATCGGTTTTTGTCCGTCCCAACCAAACCTGCTTTTTAGGAGAACTTGCATGAATCCGCCGCGAAATAACTTGTCTTATCGGCGACTGGCGGCGTTTCAAGTGACAACTTTGCTGATCGACGCGACAAAACGATTTTTGGACGACTTTTTGTACCAAGAACCCGAATGGGCCAATTCGTTATTGCGGACAGCGCTCTCGGCCCGCCATTGCGCCGCGATGGGCTGTCGTGGTTGGCAAGCCAGCGAACAGGGCATCCCGCCGCCGTTGGCTCAACGTTATCGTTGGTGGGAATTTGAGCAATTGATCAAATGCCGCGCTAAACTCGAGATTTTGTTGTTGTCATATGAGGATTATTTACGCTGGCGTCAACTGCCACAATGGAATTATACCAGCGAAGAATCGAGTGCCGTGCGCGCGGTGGCAAATCAATTTAATCAGAACCAGAACGATCGACCCCAAGCGAAATTCATGACCGAATTAAGCGATATGCAGCGCTGGGAGCTGTATTCACCCTGGCTTATCCATGCGGATCCCGCTGTTCGAGTCAATGCGATTATCAACATTATCCATCAATCTAACTATTTGATCGAACGGCAGTTAGAAAATTTCGAATGGCAACTGTCGAGTCCTTCTATTCACGCGGCGGTGGTGCCTGTTGGCAACACAAATACGTCCACGTCTCAATTTTATTCGCCTGCTCACGAATCGTCGCCATCCATTCGCACCTCGCCGACTTGTCCGAGCTGTGGCGGCTCGATGCGTTTGCGGGTTGCCAAACAAGGGCAAAACCCAGGAAAACAATTTTGGGGCTGCATTGGCTATCCCAATTGCAGAGGTGTCGCCGAAGTGGCCCCGACTTGAGGTAGATCGAGCGCTGTTTGAAGCCAGTGCTTTGTTTACCCCGAGACGTTGCAGGAAGCACGACAAGCATGGAGGCTTGTCCAACGTCTTTTACCTAAGGATCTTTGGGCGGCTGAGAGAATCCGCGTAATGGTTCGCCTACAGGCAAGGATTTTGACGGATTGGGAAATGCAGATCGATGAGCTTGCCATTGACTCAACCATTGACGCGTCGACAATGGCACGACACCACCATGCTCAATTCGTTGACACGCCGCCAGTTCACAAGAGAAAATTAAATCGTCAAGATCAACGTTGAGTTCTGGTTCAATGCAGCCAATATCGACACAATCAACATTGCGCCGCCACCCGGAAACAAGTAAGTAACGCCCCTCCAAACCAATTTCTAGCTGTGCCGCCCGTTCGATAAATGAAGCTCGACCGGTGGACCCCGACACGGGAAACTGATCGACAAAACCTCCATCATGCGTCGACCACATCACAATTAACCCATTGTCACCAACCGTATATAGGACTCGGCCGTCCGGAGAAAACACCGCATCATAAACATCATTTCGCTGAGGCATCGCTTGGCAAGCTAATTCGCCCGTACGCCAATCAAAAATCCGAGCATAGTTATCGGCACAGGCTGTCGACAATCGAGCTCCACTGGGATCAAAATGTACCCGAAAGACATGTTCGTCGTGACGCAGCGGCTTGCCAATCCATTTAGCCGACTTTAAATCCCAAACTAACACGTCTCCTTGACCATCGACTAATGCCAAGACCTGCGAGTCAGGTGCAAACTCAGCGTCAGAATAATCAATAGTGGCGTCGACGATTTGTTGACTCCAATTGTTTTCTTGACAGTAAAGCTCCAGTGGCCGAGCCAGCCCAAATATTGCCAGCCACTGTCCGTCTGGCGAAAACTCAGCCTGCACCATGTATTGAGTTTCCGAGTATTGAGTTTCGGAGTTTGTTTCCGTGGCGTTCCGAGGTCTCTTGGGACTAGTCGACAACCGCCGAACCACCTGACCAGAGGCCAGGTTAATCAGCCATGTTTGACCATTATCTAAAACCGCTGCCATCAAAGTTCCACCGGGTTGTTCCACAAGGTCGAGGGCATGTGCTGGAAGTGTCAGCCGGATCGGTTCGGCCCCTTGATCGACAACATCCCAGATAAAAAGGTCCGCCCCCAAAACATTTGTCGTTTCAGGCATTGTTTTAGAAAGCACTGAATTAGACGACTCGCTACTAGGGGTTACATCCTGTTTAACATCCTTGGCAATGGCGGCAGCCATCCACTTCTCATCAGCCGACATCGCAGCGCGCAATAACCGACCTGAAAACTTGAATTCTCGTAACGGTCGCGACTCGTCCGAAAAGCCATAGAGACTCAGACTATCAGCATGCCCCACATTCCCAGAGGGGTTGCCAAAATGCCCCACGGTAAACCAATAATTGCGGTGTGACGAAACCTTGCCCCAAGTCGCTGGGAAATTGGTGGGAATACTCCAACGCGTGACCGGCGATGGGTTTAATTGCCAAACCCGGCACAAGCCGTCACGCTGAATGGTGCAAATGGTCTGCCCATCTGGTGCAAATGAAACCGAAGAGATTGAATTTTGATGTGTTAAATCACCAATCAATCGACCCGTTTCAAGTTCCCACAATGCAACCCGCCCGTCCAAACTTCCCGCTGCAACCACAGGTCGTTGCGGATGAAAATCAATATGAGTGACTGGCTCGCGATGTGAAAATCGGTCGATGACCTGTTGATCGCTGAGATTTAATATCTGTATGGATCGTGATTGTCCTAACGCAGCCCAGCGATTTTGCGAATCGCTATCGAACGAAAATATCGTCGACAAATCGAGGGTTGAGACTTTTTGCCCTTGTTTCGTCTCAAAAACCTCACCTTGCGACAATCCCCTAATCAAAAATTTGTCATTGCCCCAGAAAACGGCTGCTGGCATTTTTGATTCTGCCAGTGCTGTGACCTTGGGACTGTCGATTGCCGAAATTGGCAAATTCACATCCGTGTTGGCGGAATCGATTAGCGCTACAAGGCCACCCTGAAGCTCCGCCAACAAATAACTCCCGTCGCGGTTGATTGACAATCCGATTAAATCGCCTGGCAACGTCCAACGGTGCCGATCGGGGCTTTGTGGATCAAAATGTTGCTCATGCAACTCGCTCAAATGCGGATTGGATTCGGACAATCTCACGCGTTCGAGCTGATCGCCAGTTGCGACAAACAACCAAAGATTGCTAGGGTCGAATACAACTTGTACGACTCCTTGAGCATACGCCGATTGGAGCATCAGATCTCCCGATGCGACGTCTACAACAACCAATTGACCCGATCGGTTCGCAAGCGCTAACCAATTGCCATCAGTGCTCCATGCATGACAGGATACGGATGGCAGCCAAGACTGTGGCCGCGGTTGCGATTCTGAGGCCAGGTCCCAGAAGTAGAGTCGATCTTCCTGATCCGCTAAAACGATATAACGCCCCTGTGGGTGATACGAAATTTGATTGGGAAAGAAACCGTCGACTTGCGTGGCGAGAATTGGTTGAGGAACAAATCTTTGGCGTCGTTGGACGCGAACGAGCGCGTCATATTGTTGTTCGGCGTCGGCCGCCAATTCAGCAGCCGCCGCGTACCACAATACAGCTTCCGCTTGACGACTATTGGTTTGAGCATGTCGACCGTTGTTCGTGTAGCTATTAACCAAATTGGACAACGCCAATTGACTGGCTCGCCGCTCGCGAGACTGAGCAACTTCGGCAGATTTCCGTGCGCGATATTCGCGCCAAGCGAGCGTGGTGCCCCCAATCGCGGCAACAATCAATAGCCCGACAACGGCACCAGTCAGTCCGGCCACAATGGGATTACGTTGGCACCAACGGGACATCCGTTCCACCATGGTCACCGGGCGAACTTGGACAGGAAAACCGCCGAGAAAACGTCCCAACTCAGCCTTGAGTTCAGCCGCCGACGCGTATCGATCTTGCGGTTTTTTTTCCAAACACTTTAAACAGATCATTTCCAAGTCACGTGGAATGTCTGGGACCAGCAATCGTGGTGGTAAAGGTAATTCCTGAGTGACCTTCCAAATGACTTGTAACGAATGCTCGCCCGTAAAGGGCGCTCGACCGGTCAACACGGCGTACAAGATTGCACCCAGTCCATAGACGTCGATGGCCGTGGTTACGGATTTGGCGTCTCCGGCAGCTTGTTCCGGCGCCATATAGCTTGGCGTTCCCAATAAAGCACCAGCGCCCGTTCGCTCTTTGTCGTCGTACACTCGTTTAGCCAATCCAAAATCGGTGACGAACGGTTGGCCGGAAGAATCGACAAGTACATTGCCGGGTTTCAAATCGCGATGCAGGACGCCGCGTTGATGGGCGAATTCAATCACCTCTGCCAATGTTTGCACGAGCCCAGCGGCGGTGCGAGGCGACAAAGGGCCTTGTCGCAAATGTTGCCTCAAATCAACCCCATCGATGTACTGCATGCTGTAAAAGGGAACGCCCTGAAATTGGCCAATCTCATAGATAGCCACAATTTGTGGGTGTTCAAGTCCAGCAGCTGCTTCGGCCTCAGCGCGAAACCGCGCCGGATCTTGGGCGCCCAATAACATTTTCAAAGCAACCCAACGATCGAGCGATCGTTGTTTGGCGCGATAAACAATCCCCATTCCACCATTGGCGATGACATCTTGCAGTTCGTAGTCACCAATTACAAATGGCAATGCAGGAATCAAAGGATGCATCATTGTGTTCTGAGTCGATTCGCTTGCGCGGCCTGTCGCAGTCATGCCGTATTCGACTGGCGAGACTTGCGGTCGTCCAGCAATTGCGTTCATTTGCTGGTGGTCGCGAATAAACTCCAGGAGTTGCTCAGACCAATGTGGGTATGAATTTACAAATTGCGACGTTTCGACCTTAAGTCCGCATTCTGCTAATCGCAAATATTCGGCAATCGCTTCTTCCAAGCAACTTGCGCGGGCGGTCGCATGCGCGATTAATGAGTGTGAGAATTCACCGGGAAACGGCGCATGCGATTGCGAGGCCGCTTGGAATTGCGAAACCAATTCCGAGGTATCAATATCAGAGTCTTCCGGATGTCGATGCACCGAAACTGTCATATCGAATCGTTGCCACCATTCATGATTTTTCGCAACTGCCGGAGCCCGCGAAATATTAACCCTGCAACCGCCGGCTCCGTGCGTTGCATCGTCTGTGCCACCGCGCGCAATGATAACCCGTCGAGATGATGCAACGTTACGGCTTGTCGCTGATCAAGTGATAGTTGTTCAAGCGCCAGCCGCAAACTGTGTTGGCGCTCGCGTCGATCGAGCCTCAAACTAGGACTCGATTGATCGCTCACCAGCCAACCTTCAATCGCCAGTCCATCGCTGTTTTGCGTCGCTTGCATTAAACATTGCCGACGAACATCGCGTTTGGCTCGCCGCAGACCGCGAATCGCGTCCGCAATATTATGTTTTAACACAGTTCGAAGCCAACCGGCAAATTCCGCTGACGATTTTCCCTGAAATGCTGCTTGTTGGCGAAACGCTTCTAACAAGGAGCTTTGGACAATATCCGACGCTTCCAAAGGCAAATCGCGGTAGTCAGCTAACTGAATTTTCGCGAGTCTGGCTAGGAACCCGCGATATTGCTGGATATGTTGAGCATTAAAATGAGAGTCAGCTGGTTTAATCATGAACATATTTCCTATTGATTTTCAATCCGCCGATTATTGACTCGGTGGTTAAATTTCGACGGTCCAATACCTGAGAATCGCTAGATCAAAGGAAACGCGACAAGAATTTTGCTGAAATTTGACCCTAATCAGAAATAGGGAAGGGCAGAGCAGGCTTGCAAAGCGTTTGGGTTCCGCTCAGTCGTCAAACCATTCGTAATGCAGCCCGACGGCTACGAGTAAAGATCCCAACATTGCCCCTAACGCGAAAAACTCATCCCAAGACGCTGGAACTTTTGATTTGGGCATCAATTCCATAATCCCCATCGCGACGTAAGAAGTGGCCAACAATACCAAAGCCTTCCTCCGGCGATTACAGGCCAAAACGCTTACCATCAGACCGGCGATGATGAACCCATAAACGGTGCCGAATATCGGTTTGAGTTCAGCCAACAAACCTCCACCGCGCGATCCGGTTTTAGTCGCTCCCCATACTAACAGTCCGACGGCTGATGTTATCACCATCAACGTGTAAAAAATCGGCGATTCTAAATCTCGGATCAGTCTGCGCCACACTGGCCAGTTGTCTTCGTCATTCATTTTAAGGTAGGGTCCAATCTTTCGGAGCGTAAATTCTATATTTCGCTAACGCCTCTAATTAGGCGACAATTGGATCCCATATTGTGCGAAAGCGATTTTGGCGAATTTTTGAATTGTTAGGAAAGCCTTCATTTCGCGGCATCATCAAGGATCGTTGCTTTTCTCCATAAGAAATCATATTGTTTGCATTGCAATGTCGCCTGAGAACTAAGAAGATTGTAAATTTGTTAACGTTCGTAAAATCCCTTCGCAGATTTTACAAATACGGTTTCGATGGCTACGGCGGCTAATGCAATAAAACAACAGGAAAATATGATCGTATGAATCCAAGTATTCAAATGCAATCCGAACCTGAGTTGTCGGTCCAAGAGTTTATTGACGTATTAACGAGATCGACCTTAGCCGCACGTCGCCCGATTAATGATCTCGAGTGTATTGCCGGCATGCTTCGCGGGGCGGATTTAATTGTTACAGCACGATTCGAAGGAAAACTGATCGGTGTATCGCGGGCGATAACTGACTTTGCCTACTGCACCTATCTTTCGGATTTGGCCGTCGACATCGAATTTCAAAAACAAGGGATTGGCCAAGCGTTGATCGATGAAACGCATCGATTGGCTGGCAGTCGAACAATGTTAATCTTATTGGCTGCCCCGGCCGCTCAATCGTATTACCCTCATATTGGCTTCGAACGCCACGAATCTTGCTGGTTGCGAAAGACGCGTCAATGATTATTGCCAGACTCCGAGAGATTAAACTTTATTTTTCTAGGTTCCGCAGAAGTCATCAGCGATCTTAGAACTAGGATTCTAAACATTTTAATCTTTCCTAGTTGGTTGGATTGGGATTGCAGGAGTAAACAGGCATGGCAAAATTTTCAAGAAGTATTTATTGGTCGCTAGGTTGTTTTACCGATGGCCTCGTGCGTCTTCTAGTTTGGCCGTTGATAGTGTTCTCGACCAGTTTCATGAGCTTTGGCCAATCACCTGCTGCAAAAGAAACCTATAACCCGGCGATGGCATTCCAATATCTTCAACAAGGAAAATATTCGTCAGCACTCGAGTATTTGCAACAACACCCCTCAGATGATTCAAGTTATTGGCAAGAACTGGCCACAATACAGTCTTTTGTTGGAGATTATCAGGGTGCATTGCAATCCATGGATCGATTGCCCATCAAATCTACCGATGATAACGATCCTAAATTCCCCGAACTTGAGCATGCCGAGATACGGTCGGCAATCGATGAAATCGTTCGCCTAGCTGCCAATCGACAAATTGTCATTTTGAACGAAGCGCATCATATTCCGTTGCACCGCGTTTTTGGGTTGCGGCTCGCGGAACGCCTGAAGCCGTTAGGTTTCGACTTTTTAGCGGTTGAGACATTTAACGCTTTTTCCATGAAAGCCTTGGAGGAGAATGCCGTTCCAGATATCAACACGGGTTTCTACACCATGGAGCCCTGTTATGGAAATTTCGTTCGCCAAGCACTGGTTCTCGGTTACAAACCGATCGCCTATGAAATGATCATGCCTCCACCAAAAGACGCTGATCCCATCGATCGAATTAATTTCCGCGAAACAGCACAAGTGCAGAATTTAGTGGATCAAATCTTTCTCGACCAACCGAATGCCAAAGTATTCATTTACGTTGGTTATCATCACGCCACCGAAGATACTAAGACAACTGATTCTGGCCGGGAGACCGCATGGATGGCGGCCCGTTTACGGAAGGCCACCGGTATCGATCCACTTACGATCGATCAAACCGAACAAACTGAAAGATCTTCGATCAATCGTGCTTCAACGGCTTGGCGATGGGTGAACGAACATCACCAGCCTGACGACGCTTGTGTGATGGCAGTCGATAGCGAGAGCTATTGGATCGGGCCGGAATATCGCGGGCGAGTCGATCTACAAGTCTTCCACCCAATAACTAGAATCGAAGCCGGCCGAGCTCATTGGTTAACCCTTAATATAGCGAAGCAGCATGTGGAATTACCTCAAGAGGTTCCGACACCCAATGATCGATATCTGATTCAAGCACGTTTGATTACTGACCCCAAAAATGCAATTCCGACCGATCAATGTCTGTGGATTCATGGCGGCGATCGACCAGTATTGTCGTTGTACGAGGGAGAGTACCGCATCAGTGTTGTCGATCAAAAGGATCAGGTTGTGCATGAATCGAGCGTTCGTGTTCCGACAAAATAGTTGATCAGAATACTGATTTTACTTCGACCAAATTTAACTATCCATATTTTATCGATGGTTGAAATTTATCGAGACAATCAATTTCTTTCGTGACAAGGCGAATGCTAACTAACCCACGCGCAATATTGACCCAATATATCGAGTCTAGATCTGCCGCACGCAGTATTTTGTGATGCAGATTGGCTTGATCTCTCAAATTTTGTGTTTTGAGGGCGGTAATTTGAATCGCTGTTTTCTCACGGGCCATCGGGAAACGTTGTGATCCAATCGGTTGCCCCTTGAGCTGCATCGGGATATCCCGCATGACGTTGGAAAACCCGCCTAGACAGTGAACCAGCGCTTCCTCGTACCACCCAATTGCCAATCCCGTTCCCCAATCAGATACTAATTCTTCGACCAGTTTACAGAATTTCTTGTCGACACGTTCATCGAATATGAATTCAAAAATCTTTCGATCCGAGCTTGAAATCACCGATTTCACGAAACGAGATTCCACAACTGCACTGCCAAAGTTGATGACTTTACCTCGATTCGACTGAGCCAAGATCAAATAATTCATCAGTTGATTCTCGTGGCTTGACGTTAACTGCTTCGCGGCCTTGAGTTCATAAACCACCCGATCGTCAACAACCATGTCCAAATACAATGTTTTCCTAAAATCTCCAAAAATCAGCTCGACGGGTAGTTCTAGACTTACCGTGATATCATCTTGAAAAAGTTCATTTCCTAAAGCGCGTTTATACATTATCTCGTTATTACCATTTCCCAGCTCATTGTGAATCGCAAAAGCACTTCGCATGACTTGGTAATCGATATTTCTCATAGTCTCCATCGATATGACTTCAAACTGAATGGGGCTCTTGACTGGCATGTTTCAATCTCCAAAGGCTGGTGGTAGAGGCGTGTCTAAGAAGTTGGCGAGAAACCGAGCTTCTTGTAAGAACCGAAACCGAAAAGTGGCGTCTTCACATTGTGAAGAGCTATACAACTCGTAGGTCGGTCGTGGAAGGCGTGTCAGTTATGACCGGTTTATTGTATCCACAACATAGGCTCTACGACAAGCTAGAAAAACTATTTATTCGGATCAGGACGCCATTTAATGAGCCGATCAATGAGACTAATGTCACGAA
>JBGSMY010000341.1:0-23147 GCA_041739975.1 Pirellulaceae bacterium | reverse complement strand
TTGGATTTGATGTCGGCAAACGTCGTCAGATTCGCCTGTGGCCGCTATTCGCAACGAGATCACCGCTCCACTGGCAGTTATACCCACTCGCGGAATGCGATCTCGTCGGATAAGGTCCGGCAACATCGCTTCGATATGACTTTCTCCCATCCCAAAACTATGGATCACATGATGAATCGTAACGCCGGGTTGGCCAAGCCACCGTCGTATTGCAGGGGCAACATAATCCGCAAACATTTCTTTCATCTCAGCGGGAACGCCAGGCAAGCAAAAAAAACGACAACGTCGTTCCTCGCTGCGGACATCCATGTCAATTCCCGGCGCAGTGCCTTCAGAATTTGGAATGACGTTCGAGCTGGCAGGAAAATCGGCTTGAACCAAATTGTTAAGCGGCATCTCGCGTCCATAACGCTGAAATAGCCGCTCGATATGGGAAACGACATCTGAATTTCGAACAAGAGGTTGTCCACTGACGGTCGCCAATACTTGCCGCGTAAGGTCATCGGCCGTGGGTCCCAACCCGCCAGTGACTAGCACGAGGTCGGCGCGATTGGCCGCAATTCGGAACGCGATTAAGTTATCCTCGAATTGATCGCCAATTGTGGTATGAAATCGAACGGCCACCCCCAGTTCTTGGAGTTGTTCGCTCAACCATGCAGAATTTGTATCGACGCGCGCACCGCTTGTGAGTTCGTCGCCAATGGCCAAGATTTCGGCTTGCAGTACCAAACCTGTCACCGTTGCTCGACCTTTATTTTATTTGCGAAAGAAACGGGCATTACCACGATTGTCCATTTGCCCGTGAACCGCACAGTGAAACACGCATCCCCAATTTTCGGGCCATAGCTGCCTTCACCAGTAACGTCTGATCGGCGGCGGCGGCATCGTTGGAATAGACTACTTGGATATGATTGCTTTTGTGCCTGGCCATCATTTGATCGCGCGATACACCATAGAACACCGTATGCATGATTGGCCATTGCCAAGTGGTCGCTTCCCAGCGTCGTGTAGTTTCAGATTCAGGCACCGCCACCACACGAGCGCGGCCTAAGTCAAGGTGTAAAGCGTCGTTGGCGACATACACCCGCGACCAAACAATTTCGCCCGGTTTTGAGATGCCGCGCAAGGTGCCACCGCCAGCCGGGAAATACATGGGAACTTGCCGGTAACTACTAGCCCCTTTCCAACCATTAATAAAATGGGCTGGAGGTGCCGCGCCACTGATTAACAACACCCACACGTAATCTTCAACTGTTCCACTTTGGTCCCAATCTCCCCAACGCAAATCGTGCAAAGTATTTTCGACCGGTTGCTTCAACGCGTTTTGAATCCGATGGGTCATCAGTCCGTCCAGGCCGGCGCACTCGTCGACCTCATTAAAATGCGGCAGCGGTTGGCCTCGATATAACGTACGTTTGCCATCGCGACTGGTAACCGGTGGTCGATCGCCGTTATTAAGCATCCCTTCGACCAAATCGCTGGCGGGTAATAGGTCCTTTAATCCCTGTTGGTACTGAATGCCAATCGTATCACAACCAAAATCGTCGGCGATTCGCAATGCAGCGATATACATCTGACATTGTTTGATCAGTTGTTCGCGGGTGAGTTCCGTCTCGTGTCGTTTGCCAACTTCAAAATGCATCCCTTTTCGCTGCATCCATTCCAATGCGGCAATGGCTTCTTTCTCGGACACTTGCGTTGATTCATAATATAGTGCCGATTGACTTAAACGTTCTTTAAAAACGCCCGTGGGATGTAACAAGTGATCGGGAATAATGGCGTTGAACATTCCCATGCACCCTTCGTCAAACACGCCCATGATTGCTTTATCGTGCATCAATTGGTCTGCGAGTGCTTCACCTAGACGCGCTGGCGTTCCCGGGATTTTGACCTTGTCGATCGAGGTAACGTGCGGCGTAGGGTGCTTAATTTGACCTTTTTCGAGCCACTGAGCAAGTTTCTTTTCGAACTCCGGCGCGGCGAAGTCTTCGGCCCATAAGGAACTGTATTTAACGCCCGCTTTTGTCAACGAACCATTCAGATTTAACATCCCAACCAAACCGGGCCATTGTCCTGACCAGTTGGCAACGGTTAAGAGTGGTCCTCGATGGGTCACCAATCCGTGCAGTACATGATGCGAATATTGCCAGACCGCTTCGGCCACAATCAATTTTGCCTCGGGATTGATTTTGGCAAATACGTCCATGCCTTGACGTTGTGAAGCGATAAAGCCGTGACCGGTTTTAGAATCTGCGGCATGTGCACGTTTCAGTCGATAGCCACACTTAACGATTGCTGCTTCTAGCGCTTTTTCCATTTCTTGTTGAGCCGGCCAACATCCTTGATTCGCGGAAAGACGCAAGTCTCCGCTAGCTACCAACAATACTTCTTTGTCATTTGTTTTAGCGACCGCTTTGGACTTGGGCATAACATAAGGAGACATTGGGTCCTCGATTACTAAGAATTAAGCATTCGGCTATCAACCTAAGATTGGAAATTGAGGTTCCTACCAATCTGAGAAAGGTTTCAAGGCACCATTGTAAATCGCGCAACTAACACTGCCCAGGCATGGGAAATTGCCATCTTTTTTCAATTATCATGGGAACTACGCAACCGGATCGAAACTTGGTTTATCCGAAAAACCGTTGGAACTGGTATAATGTGGACTGCGAAGCGACCGCCCGATTGCTCGGCGTACAGCTTTCAAGCCCAAACATCCGTTGTCGTATCCTAGACTTGACCATTGGCGTCTTTGACTCGCCGAACGCAAATCTCGATTCCAAAGTGAGTTCCATCCATGTGCGGTATTGTTGGTTACATTGGCCCTCGTCAGGCAGAAGACTTTTTGATCGAAGGCCTAAGGCGTTTGGAATACCGTGGTTACGACAGCGCAGGGACGGCCGTAATTGACGAAAACAGCCAGTTTCAACTCAACAAATCGGTCGGACGAATACAGTCATTGGCCGCGCTGTTGGAAAAAAACCATTGCGACGCCGGAATTGGTATTGGTCACACCCGCTGGGCAACTCACGGCGCACCGACCCTGTCCAACGCCCACCCTCATTTGGGCGGAGATCATGAAGTTGTCGTGGTCCACAATGGTGTGATTGAGAATTTTTCAGAAATCAAAACCCGATTGGAAAAAAAAGGGTTTCAATTTGTGTCCGAGACAGATACGGAAGTGATTGCCCATTTATTGGTGGATTGCTTGCAAACATTGGAACGCGATCCCAATTTTGATCGTTCGGGTCACGAGCATCGCTGGGGCGCTGAAGCGGTGCGCGATACCGTGAAACAATTGCGAGGAACTTACGGATTGGCGATCATGTTTCGCCGTTGGCCCGATGCAATTTTCTGTGCGCGGTTAGGCAGCCCGTTAGTCGTTGGCGTGGGGCACGACGAACACTTTGTGGCCAGCGATGCCTCCCCACTGGTCGGATACACCGATCGTATCGTCTATTTAGCCGATCATCAAATTGCGATTGTTCGCAGCGACTCGTTGGAAGTATTCCATCGCGAAAAAGGAATCATCGAACACGATGTGCACGAACTCGCCCTCGATGCAACTCAAGTTGACTTGGGCGATTACGATCACTACATGCTCAAGGAAATCTTTGAGCAACCGGAGTCGCTAACCAATACGCTACGCGGTCGACTCAACGAAGAAGACGCCACGGCTGTGTTCGGTGGATTGAATTTAGCACCTCACCACTTACGACGCATCAAGCGAATCATCTTGACCGCTTGTGGTACCAGTTGGCATTCGGCATTGGTCGGCGAGTATTTATTGGAAGAAATCGCGCAGATTCCTGTGGAAGTCGAATACGCTAGTGAGCTCCGCTATCGCAATCCACCCGTCGATGAAAACACGCTGGTCTTTGCAATCACTCAAAGTGGAGAAACGGCCGATACACTGGCCGCTTTGAAAGAGATGAAACGCAAAGGCCATTTGGCGTTGGCGATCTGCAACGTTGTCGGTAGTTCGATTGCTCAAGAAGCCAATGGTGGAATTTATTTGCATGCTGGGCCAGAAATTGGTGTCGCCTCGACCAAAGCCTACACGTCGCAGTGTTTGGCACTGGCAATGTTGGCCTTGCATTTGGGTCGATTGCGCCACTTGAGTTACGCTCAAGGTCGTCAGATGATCGACCAAATTCGCGAACTTCCCAATACGGTTCGCGGGGCATTGGCGTCCAACGATGTCGTCGCAGAGATCGCCAAGAAATATCATCGTTGCAATAACTTTTTGTACTTAGGCCGACATTTTAACTTTCCTACTGCATTGGAAGGTGCTTTAAAGCTAAAAGAGATTTCTTATATTCATGCCGAAGGCTACCCGGCAGCCGAGATGAAACACGGCCCAATTGCACTGGTGGATCGCCATACTCCCAGCGTATTTGTAATGCCCAAAGGTTTTATCTACGACAAAGTCATGTCCAACGTGGAAGAGATCAAAGCGCGCGGTGGACCCGTTATCGCCATCGCAGCCGCCGATGACCAACGCATTGCCAAAGTGGCCGATGATGTCATCTATATCCCAGCCGCACCAGAATTCTTACAGCCGATCGTTTCGATCATACCGCTGCAACTATTGGCATATCACATCGCCGTTCTCCGCGGCTGCGATGTGGACAAACCTCGCAATTTGGCAAAAAGTGTTACGGTTGAATAGATCGTCGTAAACAACCAAACCAATCCCCCTGTCTCACACCCAGGGGACTGTTTTGTTTTTCATTAGCCCCTTACATTGCCCCAAACCACTGCGTTTTGATCCTTGTCGACGTTCAATATCTCCGATCAAACCCATCCCGTCTCGAATTTGCCACACGTTTTGTGGCCATCGTTTATTTCAATGGGTCAGACTCCAGTCGACTCAATCCATCTTGCGTTAGCGCTTGCTCAAATTAACTGATCCTCACTAATCCACTCTCCTAAAAATGTGCTTTTCCACATTCAATTCCAATTCCCGGACAGCCAAATCTAGCCTTTTCCCGAGAAATTAACGGACCAGAATTTTGTTTGGCGGATTGAACAACCCCCTTCCGCTCTGTTTCGTATAGGTCTCCGCAACCCAGATCCACATTTTTCGCAATACGCTGAGGTAATCTCATGAAACGCAAATCACCCAATCGCCGACAATCATCGTCCTCCGACCAGTCCGTCACGAGATATCAATCCCTCGAACCGCGGCAATTGCTAGCAGGGATTTCATTTAACTCCGCGACCGGGGTGGTCACTATCGACGGTAGTGGCGGCGACGATGTGTCTCAAGTCACCATGGTCGGAAATTCGATCAACGTATCGCTCAATGGCGTCCCAACCCAATCCATGGCGTCCTCACAAGTGACGGAAATCGTATATTGGGGCCGAAATGGCGACGATTGGTTCCGTAATAACACCGCCATCACGACGCGAGCATTTGGGCATGGGGGCCATGACAGTCTAATCGGCGGTAGTAGTAATGATGTTTTGCGCGGTGGCGATGGCGACGATCGACTGCTGGGAAATAGTGGCAACGATCTGTTGTTTGGTGATTCAGGCGTTGACCAAATCTGGGGGCACGATGGCTTTGACTATGCTGATGGCGGCGATGGCGACGACCGAATTTGGGGAGGTGCTCAAGGTGACACGTTGCGAGGGGGCAACGGCATCGACAATATCCAAGGCGAAGACGGCAACGACAATGTCGCTGGACATCATGGCGATGATTGGTTACACGGCGGCAACGGCGACGACTCCATCAGTGGCAACACCGGACTAGACCGAATCATTGGATTTGCCGGCAACGATCGAATGTGGGGCGGTGACGACAACGATGTGATCTCCGGAGATGATGGTGACGATTTTGTTGTCGGCGGTTTCGGTGATGATTCGATTTATGGACACAACGGCATCGACGATCTGTCGGGTAACGAAGGCCTCGACACCATCTATGGCGGTGCCGGAAACGATCTGCTGAGAGGTGGCATCGGCAATGATAGCTTGTACGGCCAATTAGATGATGACATCCTTCGAGGCGAGTCGGGAGACGATCGACTTAACGGTGCATCTGGCAATGATGATTTGTTCGGTGACGACGGCCATGACACAATCATTGGCGGACCCGGCGATGATCGTGGTCGCGGCGGTCGCGGAATCGACCACCTGTTCGGTGACGACGGACGTGACGATCTCAATGGTGACGACGACCAAGATAAATTGACCGGTGGACTGGGAGTCGATCGGATGGTGGGCGGTTTTGGCAATGACGACTATTTCCGAGATTCCTCCGACGACGTCTTTGATTCGCCCGAAGATTATCAAAGTAACGGCGATTTTGAAATCCGCGGAAACATATCCAATTTAAATACGACAGCCAAGACTTTGTCAATTTTGGGGATTACGATCAACTATGCATCCGCTCGCGTCGAAGGCAATTTGGCGATTGGCGTTTACTTCAAGGCGGAAGGTACATTCAGCAATGGTGTTGTGACCGCTTTTGAGGTCGAGCAAAAAGACCCAACTCAACAGACTGACAATTTTGAAGCACGCGGTTCGATTGCCAATTTAAATACAACTGCAAAAACATTCAGCTTCTTAGGCGTGACGGTTAACTACGCCAACGCCGAAATCAATACATCGTTGCAAGACGGTGCGTTTGTTAAAGTTGAAGGAAACTTGTCTAACGGAGTTGTCGCTGCTCGTGAAGTTGAAAACGGATTGGTAGACGACAATCAAAGTGTCACTCGTAATTTTGAGCTTCGCGGAGCGTTATCCGATCTCAATACCGCCGCGAAGACATTCAATTTACTCGGTGTCCCAGTGAATTACTCGGTTGCACAAGTCATTGGCAATTTATCCGCCGGATCGCTAGTCAAAGTCACTGGCAACTACAACAACGGCATACTGACCGCTAGTGAAGTGCAAATTGAATTGCCAGACGATCGCGATGAAAACGTTGAAGCCACCGGGGCAATCAGCAATCTCATTACAGGCAACCGAACCTTTACAATACTAGGATTTACCGTGGGCTACAGCAATGCTGACGTCGAAACGGGACTCGCCAATGGCGCCGTCATCTCGGTGGAAGGCTGGTTTGCCAATGCCGTAATTGCTGCAGAACGCATCCGATAAAATTTGCCCGCACTGCGAGCAAACGATTTGGTCTTATCTCTCGGCCAGGGCACGACTCTCTTTGGAGGGTTGTGCCCTGGTTTTTTCTGTTTGCCATTGCCCCACCCGCAACTTTCCTAATAACCATGCTAGCGTGGCAACCAACATGGGGTCTCTACGGGAAGGAAATTTGGGGGAGACTTTGAGTGGCTAGCGTGAATTGACGGGAAAACCAAGCTGCCTCGAATTTTCGATGCCAGCACACCGTTTCCTCAGACCAGCCCAGCGGGAAACACTGAAAAGGTTTCTGGTGTGGCAAATTTTCGAAAACTGCCCTTGTCCGAAATTCCATTATCGAGGAAAAGCCTCAGTCGCATGATCTATGTTGCGGAGCAGCTATCGATTGGCGACGACAAATTGGCTAGTTCGAAGTCTAAGGTGGGACATCATTTTTAGTATCGAACGGGGGTGGCAAGTTACATGAGACAAATTCAAAAAATGCTCGGGCGACGCCATCGGATCGATGCCAGACAAGTTGCGCTGGTAGCCATCGGCTCATTAATTATGAGCGTTGGATTGGTCGATCGATGCGCTGGCCAGACTGCTAATTCAACCTCTTTATTTGTCAATCCAAATCAACATAACTTTGAAGAACAAGGTCCAATTTCGAATCCAGGGCAAGTCGATCGCCAAGTGAGTTGGGCGGGCCACTCGGCACAAATTCTCACGGCTCAAAAACTGGGTGGTTCCGTGTTGAGTTCTCGCGAGGCCGTCGCTAATTCCAATTCTGCAATTGGGAAATCATTGCCCGCACTCGATAAGCAGACTCGGCCACTCAACGACGTAGCGTTAAATGAATCTACAACATATGCCACCTCAGAATCGGCGAATTGGTCTCAAGCCATGCAGGGACAATTGCGTACGATTGACTGGACGAAAATGGTTGGCAGTTTGGTTCTAGTAATCAGCGGATATTTGGCGATTGTCGCGATTCTGCGTCGCTGGTCGCCTTCAGGTTCGGCCGGCGTTCCGAAAGAAGTTGTGGAAATGATCGGCATTGTCCGTTTCGATGCCCGTCGCCATTTGCAACTAATTCGACTGGGCAGCAAACTTTTGTTGGTCGCTCACGGACCGGAAGGAATCGCCAATATCGGCGAAATTGACGATCCTCATGAAGTTGAGTATCTCGTGCAGCAATGTGGACGCAATCGTTCTCGCTCCCGATATGAGCCCGTTCGGATGCCCCGTCGAGATAAAGCTGGCAAAGCGACAACTGATTTGACGCTGGAAAAATTAGTGCAAAGTTTGCAACAAGCAATACGCAATCCAACTGGGCAAGCTGAGTTCGAGGCATAATGCATAAAACTCTGTTGGACAATTCTCAATCGTCGCTCGTTGAGTGGCGTCAGCATCTGCAGCAATCGTTTGCAACGTATCGAAGATTCGCTACACATCGCTTTTGCGCGGCATTGTTCACGCTGGCCACGTTCACTGTCGTCGCAGGGTTAGGATTGGCGATGACGCACTGTGCGTTGGGTCAGTCGATGTCGATTGGATTGAATCAACCGGCCTCCCTCGCAGAATCTGAACAGGGATCAACTGTTGTAAATGCTGCTCAAGTGGCCGACCAACAATTCGAACCAGCATCAGCCGCGGTCGATCAACAACTTGATGTACCGAGTGATCAATTTTTGCAACAAATAGCAACGGAAGCGGAACAGTTCTCTAATCAAAAATGGGGCGGTTCCGCGATCCAAACGGCATTGCTATTGGGCGCATTGAGTTTAGCACCAGCCATTTTGTTGATGACAACTTGCTATGTGCGGATCATCGTCGTTTTAAGCTTATTGCGTCAAGCCATCGGGGCGCAGCAATTACCACCGACTCAGGTTCTAACTGCCTTGTCAATCTTTTTGACTATTTTGGTGATGGGACCGATTTGGATGGAAGTGAAAACGGCAGCGATCGATCCTTATCAGGCTGAAAATTCAACAATGGGCTGGGAAGAAGCTTGGCAGCGTGGCGTGGTCCCCATCAAACGCTTCATGCTCAAGCAAATAGAAATAACTCAAAATCGTGAGGCGTTGCAAGTTTTCTATCAACGCGCCACAAGTACAAATTCGCCTGGGCAGCCTAGCTTGTCACTTCCCCAAAATTTGGAACAAGTACCGATTCATGTTGTCTTGCCGGCCTTTTTATTGAGTGAACTGAAAGTCGCGTTTTTGCTAGGATTCCAGATTTTCTTGCCATTTCTCGTAGTGGACTTAGTCGTGTCTACGGTTACGGTTTCGATGGGCATGGTGATGTTGCCGCCAGCGATGGTCAGCCTGCCGCTCAAGTTGATTTTGTTTGTGATGGTTGACGGTTGGAACTTAGTCGTGGGGATGTTGCTGCAAAGTTTTGGTCCAATCAGTGGTTGGGTATAGCGGAACCAGTCAAGCATTTTTGCGATCGCAGTGAAGAGACTAGAAGACTTTGTTAATCAAATTGGTAGGCGGAATGGAAACTTTTTCAGCGATTGATTTAGGACGCGAAGCCCTAACGACCGCGATCATGGTTGTGGCTCCGATACTGTTATTAGCGTTGGGTTTGGCAATTGTCTTGGGTTTCCTGCAATCTTTGTTTCAAGTTCACGATCAAACGGTGTCTTACGTCCCCAAGTTGGTTTTAATGCTGGGTGGCTTGGCACTGGGATTGCCCTGGATGACAGACCGGTTGTTGGACTATAGTCGCAAACAATTCGGATCATTAGAGAACGTCATTTTTGTCGATCCGAATTCGAACGAACCGTCGAGTTCGGTTACGGCGTCGGTTATACCCGACTCTAAATTAGAGTAAGGGGCCCTCAATGTTGGGGTGGTGGTTATTAGCGACAGCGCGGATCATGGCGTTAGTAATGACCGCACCTTGGTTGGGTTCGCGTGTAATTCCCATTTGGATTCGGCTGGGGATCGGCATGGCAGCCAGTGTTTGCATACTGCCAGCGGCACCAAGTACCTTTGATGTAACGTCTATTGAAAGTCAAATTTTTCCCAATCTGTTTCGAGAAATTGCCGTGGGGATTGCGCTTGGCGTAGCCTTGAGTGCGCTGGTTCTATCGGCCGAATTAGTGGGGCAGGTAGCCGGTCAAATGGCCGGACTGCAATGGGTTGACGCAGGCGACTCGGGTGAAGAGTCTTCGCCGCTTGGACGTTTAATGCAATGGATCGCTATTGTTTTGTTTTTGATGTTGCAAGGTCCTGAACGTTTGTTAACTGCGGTCATGGATTCGTGTCAATCGATTCCCATTGGCAGTACAGAGTTAATTCAATGGCCAGCGGCCCAGTGGCTATTTGAAATTCTGCGTCAAAGTCTCTGGCTGGCACTCCGCGGCGTGGGGCCCTTGGTTGCCGTAGTATTGGCGACACATATTGCCGTCGGAGTACTCAGTCGAATCGCTCCTCAAATCGGATTATTTCAAGCAGGATTGAGCGTTAGCCTATCGACATTTTGGTTGGCCTTGATTTTAGTCGTCAGTGGTGTGGGCTGGATCTACGATGCAGAAATAGCAGTCTGGCTGGACGATTTGCAAAACTCAATTAATGCTCTAACAGCCCCAAATAAAATGCCTGCTGACTCAACATTGATTCCTACCTTTGCTGGCACACGGGAGAATCTTCATTGAGCGAATCGCATGAGGGAGAACGTCAACACGAGGCCACGCCAACACAGATCGCGCGAGCATTGGCCACGGGTCAAGTCTACCGCAGCCAGTCATTGGCAATCGCGATTCAAATTATACTGCAATTCGGCGGTTCGATGATGCTCTTGATCGGCCTCGGTTCAGGGCTAATACTCTGGACTCAGCATTATTGGTCGCAACCGGCCTACCACTGGCAACAACTGGAATCAAGCGGTTCGCAAGCCGGGATGTTGTTGCGATTTGCCGGAGGCCCATTGATTGCTTCGTTGTTGGTAGTGTGGATTAGTGGATGGTGTTCATGGCTGCTGCAAATCGGCTGGCAATTCGGCAAACGTCCGCTGGCTCACTGGGGCACTTGGCAACCAAGTCAAATGGCCAGTTCACTTTGGTCGCGCGAAAAATGGTATTCGCAGACTATCGGACTTGGCCAATTTGGCCTTTGCCTAGTGACTTGTATCTATTGGGGGTTAGGCGACTGGCGCTCCCTGGTTGAAATGTATCGCTGTGAACCTCAAGCCTGGGGCAGCACATTGATGTGGGCGGTTTGGCGTCAACTCTTGCCCCTTTTGGCGATCATCAGTTTAGGTTCTGCGATTGATTGGTGGTGTCAGCGGCAATTGTACTACCAACGACTCGCGATGACCGACGAGCAACTTCGCGACGAACAACGTGCCGATGGCGGTTCATTGGCAACTCGCAATCGCATGCGACAACGATCGAACCGTAATTCGTCGAGCCCAACCTTTGTTTCGACGGGGGCGGCCAATATTCAGTCGATCGATCAGATCAGATCGTAACCGAATTCGACTGCATAGTCGGTCCAGTGTTGCCGAATTGCAGATAGCCAGCGTTGGTCAGGCTCACTCTTGGGGCGCAAATGACTGCGTTGGGCGAAGTAACCTGGGATTGAATCTCGCACGAGATCCCAACCTGGGAGGGAAAGTTGTTGATAGGTTCTCTCGAGCGTCTTTTCTGGGTCTTGCAACAAATCTTCAAACTTGATTTCAGCCAAACTATCGGCTGGTAATCGTTGACGTTGGCGAAAGTAGCCTCCATACAATTGCGATTGTGATCGGTGAACAAACTGAGCCAACTCTTCCGACGAATAACGCGGCCATTGAAAACCTTGGGTTTCATCGAGCGCCGACCACAACTTAAGAGTCGACGGCACCAACTGCATCGGGTTTCTCGAAATATGGATAAACTTCGCGCCGGGAAACCATTCTGCCAAATGAGCGATACGACTGGTGTGCGGCGGTGATTTGAGGATTAAACGTTTGCCATACAGTTTTGTAAGCAAACGATAAAGGTAGTTGAGTGAATCGCGGATGCCCTGTTGCTCCGCTGACGACAGTTGATCAAAGTCATAAGACAGTGATTGATGCATACGGTCGTTGGGGAATGCGATATCGCGGTATGGAGTCGCAGCGCCCATCGAAATCAATGCAAAATCGTCTTCCTGCGGACTATTAGCGGCCAACCCCATATCATCCATGGGTCGCTTGCGAGGTAATAAAATATTCACAAATGGCTTCAGAAAAATTCGCGAGACCAAGGCATGATGCGGTACAAAGGCTTCGAAATTGCCCGGCGAAGTCACTTGGTTATCGAGCGACATTAATTCATGCAGCAACGTTGTGCCACTGCGCCAATGGCCGACAATAAATACGGGTGGTGCAAATAGCTCGGTTTCCAACAGTGCGCGTTCCAAACAAAGTCGCTGGATGCTGGCCAATAGAGAATTGAAAACACCACAGCCGTTGACCAAAACGGTCATTGGGTATTTGATCGGTGAAATTCGCCAACGATGTTCGTTGAGTAATCTCCATAAATGAGTTAAGCGTAGGCCGTTCCAAAAACGTGGCGACCATGGGGGATATTGATTGCGTTGCGTACCCATGAAATCCCAGACTCTGCGATCGTTTTTTCGCTAAACTCAAAATTAAGCCGCATCGCGATATTTTGGCACAATCGATCCCTGTGGCGTGCGCAGGTCGAACAGTCCAAACAACTCCTCATGCGACAGTCCGCGGCGCGGACGGTTCTCACTATCGCTGAGAATTTCGCGAAACAGTTCCCGTTTGGCTTCCAAGATATCATGAATTCGTTGTTCGATGGTGCCTGCCATGATCATTCGTGTGACGGTGACACTGCCCGCAGCACCGATGCGGTGAGCCCGGTTGATCGCTTGGTCTTCGATTGCCGGATTCCACCAACGGTCGAACAGAAATACATAGCGGCAGAATTGTAAATTCAGTCCAACACTTCCGGCACCATAGCTCATTAGCAGGACATGGCGTTTGGGGTTGCTTTTGAATTCCGCCAAAATTTCATCCCGTTGTTTTGAGGAAACCCGACCGTGGTAGGCCAATGGTTGATAAGGCGCGAGATGTTTGGAAATATCGTTGAGCGTGTCGACCCATTGGCTGAACACGATTGCCTTTTGTCCGCTGGCAGCCACTTCGTCCATATCGGCCAGCAGTCGTTCGAGTTTACTGCTGGTGCCGGTAGCCGGATCAAAGTTACAGATCTGTTTTAAACGCAACACCAGTTCAAATACGTGTTTGATAGTAATTTCTGTTCCCATTTCATTCAGGCGCAAGACCCCCTCGGATTCAGCGGTCTGATACGAAATGGATTGCTCGGGACTAAGATCAATGGTCGCATCGCGGATCAATTTGGGCGGCATGTCCGTCATTACCAAGTCTTTGGTGCGACGGATGATTTGATCGCTGACTTGATCGCGGATCTGACGCGTTGTCATATGGTTGGCAACTAACCCCGGTGAAACGAATTCAAAAATTCCAATTAAATCATCGATGCTGTTCTCGATCGGAGTTCCCGTTAAGGCCCAACTGCGATCGCGTGAGATTCGCCGCACGAGCTTGCTCGTAGTGTTGTCTTGGTTTTTGACCCGCTGGGCTTCGTCAAGAATCACCAGATCGAAGTGTTGTTGACTGGCAATTAACGACTCTCCATCGCGCGTGATCAATTCGTAGTTGGCAATTTTGACCGGCGTCTGATCGTTTTGCCATAGCCATTGTCGTTGAGCCTGACCGCCTTGAATCGCTATTACCGGAACCTCGGGCGCCCATTGTTTAAACTCGCGCAGCCAATTGGTCACAAGTGGTTTTGGACAAATTAACAGAATTCGCCGCGCTCGACCGCTACGAATTAACATTCGCATGGTCGTGATGGCTTGCATGGTTTTCCCCAATCCCATTTCATCGGCCAAAACCGCCGAACGGCGTGGATATAAGAATGAGACCCCCGCATATTGATAAGGAAAAGGTTCAAATGGAAATTCCAACGTATTGCCTTGCAACAGATATTCCAGAGGCGGTTGCAGCAACAAAAATAATCGATCGTTGAGTTTGATCACGTCGCGCGGCGGCTTGATCCGCGTGTGTTGCTTGGCGGTTCGCCGACCTATTAGCTGCTCGGTACTCGGATCGACAGCAGTGACCTCAGCCGTTGCGGGGACGCCTGCGGCTCGTTCAGATTCAGGTTTAAATTGTTCTGACCGCGGCCGGCTCGTTAACAATGTTGAGCCAGAATCAAAAACGAAACTGTGAACCTTGGGCGCCCGTGCGCGGAGTTGGGCCGAATAAACCGTGGGAGTCGCTCGTAAGTTGTTGGATATCAAATCATGGGTGACAATTGGTAGCGGGTTATCAACGGGATCATCCGCATCCCATGATTGGACAACGAGATTCATCACTGCACACTCCGCTGAGATTTTGCTCTCGTTCGAATTGAAATCGTTCTTAAGTCGAAAGCCAGAAAACTGTCCTCAGCTAGTTATATGATTCGTTCAATGGCAACGAAATCAATAACAACCAAGTACCCCGACCCTACCGATATCCACCTAAGCGTCGATTAGCGATTAAGCTGCGGCTGAAGCCGAAACTGACGTGCCATGCGCCTCATCAATTGCTTGACGAATCCGTTCAAACGGTTCCGTGAGAGGCAATTGACTGCCTAACTGTTCTAAGGGTCCCCGCACCCGAGGAATCGCGCTTATATCGCTTGTCAGCATTGTTGGCTCGGATTTCCAATTGGCCAGGGGATGAATCTGTCGCAACCAAGAATCACCCAATCTCACTATTGGTCCCCAGCGGCTTGGCGAACATTCGTTTTTGACCGGAAGTTCCAGTGCTTCGTCGTTGCCGACATCGAGTCCATCAGCCGCAGTTGGCTGTGTTGTGTTTTGTTTGCCCACCAAGACAACAGGAAAATTAATCCAGTCGGCAAGCGTGACCAACAATTGCTCATCGATCAAAACGGCCGTCGGACCCCGTTTGGTTTGTTGCACCAACGTTCGACCGATTACTTCGACATATAAGAACTCTGTCAACGTTGAGCCGTAAAGGACTTGTTGCGTTTTTGTTGCGTTCACCGGTGCCGTGCAATGGAATTCCAGCGGGCGTCCCATTGTATTGACCAACAACAATCCGCCGACCAGCCCCACTGCGGGAAGCTCGTGAACAGCCAGAAAACCAAGAATAGGGTCGGGGGGTATTTGATTTATCATCAATTAATTGAATCTGTCCACAAAGGTGTTTGAATAACGATGACGTTGCCAATTGGCGCAACGAACGCCAAAACGTAAATACCACGTACCAACGTGTCCCTTGAAAATTGATAAACAAACTGAACCAAAACAGGACGGCCGGCAATAACCAAGACTTATCAAATTGCCAAGTCTATATTTGGAAATTTTTTGAACTCTGGAATTGCTACCACCTGTCGTCGTGATCGGAATCGCTAAAACCAGAACTTTAGGAACCATAGAAACGTGGGAATCTAGCGAGTTGACAATTTGCAACGATTTGGCAAACGTGGACGTGCAGCGATCTTGGTAAACTTTGACATCTACTGCGGTTATAGCTGAAACGGAAAATCAACCTTCGTAAATTTGGAATCGAAATATCGCAGATTCTCGACATTGACAAAATTCGTGACTATACTGGACATACGAACTTGAATTATTCCCAATGGAGATCGTTGAATATGGCTCGTGATCCTCAGGATCTTTCCCCCGTTTTTCGGATCGATGTCACTCCGGGTGCTAGCACTTCCGCTAGTGTTAAGAGTGGCAAGCCGGTGGAAAGTGAGATGACACAATTGTTAAAGCAGCTGGTAGAAGGTCAAAATCGGCAGAATGAATTGCTGGAAGACTTAGTGGACCAGATGAGCGCCAATCAGCGTCAGCGAGCGATTGAGTTGGGAAATTGGCGTCAAGCGAATCCGATCTTGGCGCGTCGATGTCGCATGGCGGCGGAAGCATTAAGTCAAGTGCAAACGGAATTTCTCGAGAATTTGACGTTAGAAGTCAAAGACAATTACGAGAATTTCTTGGATGGTGATTTTGTTTTGAATGAGTTTGTGGATCGCTATGGTCCGCGGTTAGCGCATTTGAATGGAGTATTGCAAGTCCTGTCGCAGCTTAGCAGCACCGGCAACACCACCAGCTCCGCTAACGACTTTAAGTGACGAAATAACACAGTATTCATAGTCGGGAGATTGTCCTCAATCGGGCAGCGTCCACATTAACCAAACTTCCTCGATCGAACGATAAAATCCCAGTCCAACAATTCGTTCCCACCTCGACTACTAAAATATCTTTAAAAGTTCACCACACCCAAACGACGCGGCCAACCGCGTCGCTTTTTTTGTTACAACGTTATCACAAGATCTATTGGGCCGACATCGATGCCCGGCAACAAGTCTTTTGGAATACAGCGATGCTCGGAGAATTAGTCACGACGATGACTCCGGACCAAGTCCGATTGCATGGATATTACGTTATGCCGACCGGTCCGCGACCGTCCAGTGATTTCGATACATCGATGCAATATTCCGGGACGCGAAACAATGATGCGGTTATTTTGTTACACGGGCTTGCCGGTAACTTTTACAGTTCTCCCCTGTTGATTCAACTTGCTCGTCGATTCCACCAATCGGGATATGCCGTTGTGCTTGGCAATACGCGTGGCCACGACTACTTAAACGCCACGGTCCGAGTTGGTCGAACTCGTACGTTAGGCGCGGCGGTGGAGTTAGTCAGTGAAGGTGTGGAAGACGTAGCGGGTTGGGTACGTTTTTTGTTAAGTCGTGGGCATCAGCGAATTGTATTGGTGGGACATAGTTTGGGCGCTATCAAAGTCATCTTGAGCCAAGCCCATCAAGCTGCGTCCGAAGTTAGTGCCATTGTAGCCTTGTCACCAACGCGATTGAACTTTGAGCAATTTGCAGCTTGTCGGCAGCGGGACAAGTTTTTGGAAACGATTTCTCGAGCTGAACAAGCGGTCGCTTCGGGGCGGGGCGAAGAGTTGCTCGCGGTTGAGTTTCCCTTTCCGACATGGATGTCTGCGTCGGCATATTTGAATAAATACGGGTCGGACAATCACTACGATTGGCTGCCCTTGATTGATCGAGTTACGCCACCAATGTTAGTAACCTTTGGGAAACTCGAATTGGACGACAATCCGGCTTTAGAGGGATTGGTGGAACAGTTGCAGCACTTGGTCGATTCAGGCAAAGCGGCGTGGCGCGTCGAGCAGAGTGAAACACCTGCTGCAAATTTAAGCGATAAATCAGCGCCGTCATCCAGTCGCGCTCAAATTTCCTTGTTGACACGTGCTGACCATTTCTATGTAGCCGCTTATGACCGAGTTGCCGATTTGGTTTTGCCTTGGCTGCAGTCGGTTTAATGATTGTTATTGAAGCGTTGAACGTAAGTGCGATTCGGCGCGGCCGATCGATTGCAGGCTATCGATCTATTGTCGTCGACCGAGCAATCGTTAAGCGGCAACGACAGCCCACTTGTTCACGCACAATCGCTTAACGGCAAGCCAGAGCGAATTTCGCTCAAGCCGACCTATCCACTTCAGTAAGCGCGCTAAGCAAAATTCGCGGCGGCACCGGCGCCCGCTGTTTACGCAGTACAAACTCCGTTGCTGCACCAGCCAATACTCCCTCCAATAAACCCGTACAAACGTCAACGATTGAGCGAAGCACGATAAAAAACCCCGAATGAAAAACAATGGCCCCGCATCCCCATCCGTCAAAGAATGACCATCAAAAACGGGCCGCAACCTATGGATCTTTCCTTAGGTATGCGCCTAAAATAGGTTTTAGCTTTGATATGCATTTCGACGAGGAGACTCGTAATGGAAAAAAATGAACTGGTTCAACAACTCAATGAGTTGCATCAAGAACTCCAACAACTTGAAGACGTCGACGGTGAAGTCGTTGAAGCGTTAACGCAAATTGCTCTCGACATTCGCGACTTAGCCGAACGCCAAGATCACCCACTCGCAGGAGATCAAGCCAGTGAACTTCAACAACGCGTTGAACAACTCGAGGTTGAACATCCAACCGCAGCCAGATTCTTATCGCAAATGACTGATTTCCTGGCCATGATTGGTATTTGATCCATCCTTGGCGATTCTGGAAAACTCGACTCAACAATTCAAATGAGAATCATGGACACTTTCAAACGGTTCGATTCGTTAGGGATACCTACATTCTTTGTGTGTTGGGTAATTGCTTTTTCTTTAATCGCCGTCGCTTTGCCGGCACAAACGCAAGAAGTTGTGGTCTATGCAGCCTTGGATCGCGAGTTCTCCGAGCCGTTGCTCGATGCATATCAAAAAGCAACCGGCGTCGAGGTACTACCCAAATATGATGTGGAATCAAACAAGACTGTGGGCCTTGCCAATGAACTCATGAAAAGTACTGGGCGGGGCAGGGCGGATCTATTTTGGAATAATGAGATCTTGCACACTATTCGTTTGGAACGCGCCGGGCGCCTGGCCGTTTATCGAAGTCCACAAGCCGAGAACTATCCGGAAACATATCGGTCGGCCACTGGGCACTGGCATGGATTTGCCGCGCGAGCTCGGGTCTTTATCGTCAATACATCCGTGTTACCGGATCGCGAACAGTGGCCCAGGTCAATATTGGAGCTTGCCGATCCGCGTTGGGCCGGAAAATGTGCGCTGGCCAAACCGCTCTTTGGTACCACGGCCACTCATGCTGCCGTTTTATTTGCCGAATGGGGACCGGTTCGCGCCAAAGAATTTTTTACACAAGTTCGCGGCAATGCCAAGCTCGAAGGCGGCAATAAACGGGTCGCGGTTGCCGTAGGGCGAGGCGAATACGCTTGGGGCTGGACGGATACTGATGACGCCATTATCGAAATCGAAAGCGGACAGCCTGTGGCAATTGTTTTTCCCGACCAAGCCGAAGATCAAATGGGAACACTGCTGATCCCCAATACACTGGCCATCCTTAATAATGGCCCGAATCAACCGGCCGCTCAGAAACTCGTCGATCATTTATTGGCGCCAGACACTGAGGCCCAACTGGCCGCCGCGTCCAGCGCTCAAATTCCGCTGCACCAAAAATCCACGACAGTCTCACGAATTGCTAAAGAGCCTTTTAAACAAATGACGGTCGACTTTTATCGCGCCGCCGACGCCTGGGACTCCGCCAGTGCGTGGCTGCGCGAAACATTTGAGTAACGCTCATACCCAGACTGTCTTGCGGTCTAGTCTGCCTTGACGTCCAGAAAGTTTTGAAGTCCAGAAAGCCTTGCGGTCTAGACAGCCTTGGGGAACGCGAGTTTGAGGTGCTCAAGACCTATTCTTACGCGTTACCCTATCCCTTTTAGTTCGACCGAATTCTACTTGGGCGATCAGCCTACCCGCCAACTGAACCTCACCGTAACTGCCGCGTAATGAATTTGACACGCGCAAACGGGGTAATTTCGTCGAATTGGGCTTGATTGTTATTGCAATCCAATTGCATTAACGGTTAAATTGCGTATTGGTCAAACGAGATTGTAATCGGGAGCTATTTGATTGCCTGCCTGTTTGGCTTGATAAACCAAGTTGCTTCTCCCGTTTCGAAAGCCAGATTGCGATACCCAAGCCGGCAAATCGTGATACGATAATGGGCAAGTTCGAACGGCCGGAGGCAGCGAGAAGCAGCGGCGAGCGAGCGGGTAGGGCAATGGGGGCAGCATGTTAAGAATCAGTCAGCTCAAAAAAAACTATCGACAGCCTGATGGTCAGACGGTAGAGATATTAGATTTGCCGCAGTTTCAATTGGGTATTGGCGAGCAAGCGGTATTGATTGGCCCCAGTGGTTGCGGCAAAACAACATTATTACATTTGATTGCAGGAATCATTTCGCCCACTTCGGGTGTTGTCGAGTTAGATGGGTTGAAACTTAGTCAATTTTCAGAGTCGGCCCGCGACCGAATTCGAGCGGACAAATTGGGTTATGTTTTCCAGACATTTAACCTACTTCCTGCCTTTTCCGCCTTAGAAAATGTCGTCTTAGGCATGTCTTTTTCTTCCAAGCGAGTCTCGCGATCCAGAGCATTGGAATTGTTAGATCAAGTCGGCCTGAGCCATCGGTTGCATCATCGACCAGGATCGTTATCGGTTGGCGAGCAGCAGCGGGTAGCCGTCGCGCGGGCGCTGGCAAATTCCCCCAAATTATTATTGGCCGATGAGCCGACTGCCAACGTTGATCCTCACAATCAACAACAAGTAATCGATTTAATTCGCAGTGTCTGTAGCGAGCGCCAGATAAGTTTGTTGTTGGTTACGCATGCAATGGAAGTCGCCAACCAGTTTAATCGCGTCGATCGATTGGAAGAAATCAATTTAGTCGTACGTCGGTCAAGGGTAACAGTATGAACGTATTTAAAATTGCCTGGCGTAGCATCCAATATCGGGGCCTGGGATCTTTCTTGACGATCCTGTCGATGGCGTTAGGTGTAATGTTGGTAGTGGCCGTGTTAACCGTTTATGGCTTAGTTAACGAGTTTTTTCGCAATAACTCAAGCTTTGGCTACAACATTTTGGTCGGTGCTCGCGGCAGTTCGATGCAATTGGTAATGAACAGTGTGTTCTATTTGAGTCGTCCGGTTGAGACCATGCCTTATGAATATTATTTGGGGTTTTGCGACAAAGCCACGCGCGAAAAAGAACTGCGACACTCACTGGCGTTTCAAAGTCTTGAGCAACAACGCGCGGTGGCCGAGTATTTGAGTCAAGCCGCTACTCAGCCATTGGCCAACGGTTGGTCTGCCGTTGCGCACAGTATTGCCAACCAAACTTTGGCGGACCAACAACAAGCATTAATGAAACTCGACAGCGAAGGTGAGTTCGCGCCTTATACGGACCTAGCAATTCCATTGTTGTTGGGAGACTCCTGGGAGGACACGCAAACCGGCATTGGATATCGCGTAGTCGGAACCAATGAAAAGTTTTTCGAGCATTTGATTTTGGACTTAGACACGAATCAGAAATTCGAGTGTTCAGCGGGTCGTTTTTTTCGAGACCAGGATTCGGAAGTCGGGTACTTTGGATGTGTTGTCGGTGGGGCCGTGGCCCGGCAAGCTGGACTAAATGTTGGCGATCGATTGCAAATAACTCACGGTTTACCTAGCGATTCCGGAGCCCATCTTCACGAACAGGAATTTGTCGTTGTTGGCATTTTGACCGGAACGGGAACACCTCATGATCGAGTGTTGTTTGTCAACATGGAAGGTTTTTACTTATTAGACGATCATGCCAAACCGATTAACGACGATTCGATTCTGGCCCAGACTGCTGCCGCACTAGACCCTTTTGCTGATGAAGGATTTGACGATAACGCGCCTGATCAGAAAGTCGCTGGCGGCGAAAGCAATGTCGTTCAAGACACTGGAGCAACAGACACTGGAGCGGATCCAAAGGCCGCGCCAGAAAAAACTGAGCCCTCGAAAATGTCCGCGGACAAAATCGAACCTGATCCCAAGTTAATCAATCGGATTCGACTGCCGATGGAGGCTCGGGAAGTCACGGCTGTCTTGGTGCGCACAAGTAGCGTCGATCCATTTGGAACGTTGGGAATGTTTTTGCCGCCAAGAATTGAACAGGGCGGATTGGCCAACACACTTAACTGGTCTGCCTTTCGGCCCAAGCGGCAGCAGACATCGGTGCAAGCGGTCAACCCGATCCAAGAAGTAACGGCTCTATTTTCTAACATTGAACCGGCGAAATGGTTGTTGTTGGCTTTAACGGTCATGATTTGTGTCGTTTCTGGATTAAGCATCGTCGTCGGCATCTACAATTCGATGAACCAGCGGCACCATGAAATCGCCGTGATGCGGGCCTTGGGAGCCAATCGGACTCGCGTCATGACCATTATGCTGTTGGAGTCCATCTTGCTAGCCGTTGCCGGCGGGCTGGCTGGTTGGGTCGCCGGTCACCTGTTAAATGGTGCATTAAGCCCGATTATCGAAGCAAATTCGGGCGTCAAGATCAGCATGTTTCAGTTTGCCCCGGCCGAACTACTGTTTGCCAATGAGCTGTGGAATTCCTTTTTACCGGAAAGTATCGTACAATTCCGTATGTCGCCGGAGATCCTAATTATCCCTGGATTGATCCTATTGGCCGTTTTGGTGGGAACCTATCCGGCTATCTCAGCGTATCGTACGGACGTTGCTAAATCGCTGGGTAAATAGAGCAGTTACAATCGCCTGTTTTTTTCTTGTGAATACCATGTTACTTCGTGGATGGATCGTTTTATTGTTGGTGTGTTCCTTGACCTGGGGAACCGTACAAGCTGACTGGTGTCCCTTTTGCTCGGCCATTAACCTTACTTTTACTGAGCAGATCAAGCAAAACGATGTTGTGCTGGTCGCCAAGATGACCGAGGCGCCCAAGTATACCGAAGAATCGGACTTGGAACTGCCCAAAGCCGAATTTGAAGTTGTCCGTGTCATCAAAGGTGAAAACTACATATCTGTAGGCATGAAATTTAAGACACTGTTGGTTGGTACTTATGACCTAGGTCAAGAATTTTTGATTATGGGCGTTGATCCACCATTCATCGTCTGGTCGACACCGCTCAAATCTAATCCGCGAATTTTGGAATATATCGGAAAACTTGGCAGCTTACCGGCCACTGGTGGGGATCGCTTGGTTTATTTCCAAGATTACTTTGAGGACCCTGATCCGACGTTAGCTTATGACGCTTATGATGAATTTGCCATCGCCAGTTACGCCGATTTATTTGAAATGAAAGATCGGATGAAACACGATAAATTGATTGAATGGATTCAGAATCCAGATGTACCAATCAATCGCCGTCGGCTTTATTTCACGATGTTAGGGGTATGCGGCACCACAGCCGACGTTCCTTTTTTAGAAAGCTTGATTACCTCGGAAGATCGACGCCAACAATCGGGACTGGATGCTTTGATTGCATGCTATCTGAGCCTCAAAGGTCCAGAGGGTGTGAATTTGATCGAGAAGCAATTCTTGACCAATGAAAAGGTGGATTACGTCGACACGTTGGCGGCCAT
>JBGSMY010000332.1:0-5957 GCA_041739975.1 Pirellulaceae bacterium | reverse complement strand
CCGTTCTACCGCGCGCAACCAATTTCCCGCTAGTAGGCCAAGGAGCATCGTGCCTAACGTAGGGATAAAACTGAGCGTTGCGTATCCACCGCCAGAATGCGTAAACGAATGCTCTCTCGGAAAAAGATTCATCCAGTACTGATCAAACGCCCAAGCGGCACTGGAGTTCTTATTCCAGTGCGACTCGAACCCATCTAAGTGATAGGGCCAGTCGTTTTCTACACCAACCGCGGCATAGTCAAAGTCCGAAGGGGGCGCGGGGTACGCTGCAAAAATCCCCCAGTAAGCTATTAAGATTCCCACGATTGCAACGTAGTGAAACACCGGTGACAGCCAAGCAATCAAAAAGAGGAAGACGTAGCCGAGCCCAATTTGTGTCAGGGTGTCATCAAATGTAAAATTCGTCTGATCACTATGAAGGCTTCGCAAGAAGATTCCAAGCGTGACCAAAATAAAGGCGCGAATAAGCGCGTGAAAAAACATACGTCCGAACGATTGCCCCTGTCGTCGACGCGACAATATTGAGAAAGCCAGCGCCGAACCGACTAAGAATGAAAAGCCCGGCTGAATCAAATCATGTAGCGAGCAACCGAACCATTCGACATGCGAGGTGTGAAAGTTAATGAATTTCCAGAAGGGATTGTCTCCAAAGCTGGCCGCAAAGCTTGAAATTTCGGTCATTTCCAGCAACATCAACGTCATCACTAATCCGCGATAGACATCAATGCTCGCAATCCGACGCTTGACAACTGGCACCGTCGTCGATTCTTCGGTACGTGGAACTGCAACACCCTGATCTTCAGTCATGATCGCTCCTCGCTCCCGGTGCTCAAATTCGCTCCACCACTTGAACGATAAAAATGGTCTATCGCGCTCGCAGTAAAACGCCCCGACCGCTCGCTACTATCTTATTGCATATCATCGGGCTTTTGTACCACAGGGTTATTCTCGGGCGCACCGTCGATAGCAACCGGCGGTATCTCGCTCGCGACAGTTGGCGGTGGGGCAGCGGTAGCAGGACTGTTCTTGATTGGAACTGCGTCGGGTGATCCGACTTCCAAGACTCCGCTTTGACTGTAGTTTGTCGGCGGGAGTGCCAGCGGCGATCCCATTTCCTGCAAGTCCAATTCGTCGTAGTCAGTTTGATCAACTTCACGACGCAAGATTAAATAAGTCGCTGAAACAGCCGACCAAAAGAGCGAAACGCCAATCGCTAAGACCAGCGAATCGACGACCCAACCGCCCGTTTCAAAAAGACTACGCGCTCGTTCTGAATCCATTCCTGCTTGCCCATTACCAAGGCCAGCCGCTGCGAAGTAAAACTGCGTCATTAACCCGAACGCTGACTGGTAGACACTTCCGACAATACCGACTACCAGGCCGATGATGCTGCCCCCCACTACTAATGCAATTAGAAGTGTTACAGGACGCTGAAAAAGGTACGCGGCCGCTCGCGATAGCCCATCAAAAACATCGCTGTCCTTTTCGGTAACAATTGCGGCTACAACTATCGGAAATCCTAACACACACAGGATCAGAAGCCATGCAACCGGAATTACTAGGACTACACTTAACAACATTCCAAACGCAGAGAGCACTTCTCCGAAAGCTCCAAGCCTCGCAAGTATGCCGAGCAACATTGGTATCGCGCAGATCGCTAACACGGCGATCGCAGGAAGTGCTGCCGCTTCGACAATGCTACGTAGTCGCCCGGTGACAAGCTTGACGGCGCCAACCCAACCAATAGTTGTCCTCGCGCCTAACTCAACCACACTTCGGCGTGTAATGACTCCGCCAACGAAGCCCCACACCAAACCGAGCCAAATCACAACTACAATCAGATAGCCAATCTGCTGCAGCGACAATGGACCACCGACCAAAACAGCGAGCTCCGATGTGAACGCTGAGGGGATCGAGAACCCAGGCATATTTACCAGAAACGACACGTCGCTTCCTTGGCCCGGCGCTAGTGCAGGATTGGATATTAATCCGGCCGCACTCGGCCTAAACAGAAAATGTGCGAGCCCCATCCCTAGCTCGGACAGCCAAATGCCAAGCATTGCAAGCACGACGTGGGATGTACGCCACCCTAAGCGAACAAATCCAGACAAGAAATACCACCAAGGCATCGACCTTTGCCAGTCAATAGTAGATCGCGTCGATCCGACTGCCTTCAATATGTCGGCACCTGTACTGGCGTCTGTATTTGTTTGTTCAGATTCCGATGGCATAATCGAGTTTCTATAGATGTGCTTTTCAAGCTGCATTTAGCAAGTCGCAGTTCTACAAACAAGCGTTACGCTGAATTGTAGACTTTGTCGCGGCGAGCAGATTCTAGCAACTATATTGAGAATCCTTCAACCGCTAGAGAGAAATGTTGTCGAATTGCCCAATGGTAAATGCCCCTTCAATCAAAATTCCACTCGCGAATTGGAGGCGGCTCTTCGGGCTCCGCATCTTCCTCATCTCGCGGCGCACACGGCAAGCCAATATCTTCGTCCATCCAGCGATACAGATCGACCATCTTGCAGCGCTGGGAACAAAACGGCATGGCCGGATCAGTCATATCGACCACAAACAACTTTCCGCAACTGGGACAAGGAAGCGTTTGATGAGGCGGTCTCTTGGTAGGTTTGGTTGAATCATCCATAGTTGTCTAGTTTATCATTTATCTTGAGACTTGACGAATCCGCTAACCGCACAGCCGATCGATCAAGCGTCGATCTGGGGAATAAAAACTGCCAAAGTAAGGCGATGGCAGCCGCAATCGTAACTCCAGCAACGACATCTGTCGGGAAGTGAGACTGTGTGGCGATGCGCTGTAAGCATGCCATAATTGCAAGTGTGACGAACAGAAAGCGTCCGGAAGGGTAGACGTTCGACAATGCAAACGCCATTGCTGCGGCAGTTGCCGAGTGTCCTGAAGGAAATGAACGGACTCGTGAATCCCAGAAACGCTGTCCGAAATCCGGAAACCACGTTTGAGTCAAATCTTTCAACTCACTGCCTGCATAGGGTCGCGCGCGGCTAAATAACCCCTTGCTTAGGTTAGCAATAGCCATAATCGTGACAACCATGCCCAGCATAACCAAAAGCTGTCTACGATTTTTCCGATCGACCGTCAAAAGGATAGAGAATATCACCAACACGCCACTTCCGTGCGCAAAGGCTTCGGAAAGCTGAAGGCCCTTTTCAATATCACCGGGAAGATCACGATTTTGGAATGCACTAACAAAAGCTTGATCCCAACTGGCCATCACGAATCCCATCAGGGGCGCAAGCAGTAGGATCATTAACGAGATATTCTGCCACCACTTTTTTCGAATGGCATCCTGCGTTGTTTTAGCGTTCATATCGTTCTGAAAAAACTGTGCCTAAATGGCGTACCATTACTTAGAGTCAACGTGCACGATTGCGCGTCGATACGACCAAAGAGCAGGTGCGCCATCATCACTAACTTCCATAATGACATGGATGTCGCCTGTTGCGTTCTGATTCTCATTGGGCTCTAACACCAAGGTCGTTTCCATGCCTTCGTTTTGCTCGAGTTTGACCGAACCAGGGTAGGACTTTAATTCAGGGTAAATCCACCATTTGACTTGGCAGTTATTTTGATCTGGATCCTTAGTGCCCATCGCATCGAGCTTGATAGAATCCCCTGGCTTGGCTGAGATTTTTAGGATCTGCTTCGATTCATCTCCGTTCAGGATCGCAATTGGATTGTGATTAGCATGGCTATACTCGCTCTTAACACACCAATCCATCCGAGCAGCGAAATCGTTCTGGTAATGTTCACGCCAGCGGGAAATCGTGGCCGTATCGAAAACCTGGATGGTATCGAGCGATGGAAACTTGTCCCGAGTATTCCGATTGTTCGTCCAGATTTTCCGAGACTCTGAGAGAGGCTGATACAAGGCATAGCGTCCTCCCCAACCTCCATATGCCGGACTTTCATTCCAGCCCAAGCCATTGTTAATAAGCCCCAGAAATGAAGGTGTATCGCCCTCCATGATATAGGGCGGCATCGGATAAAGCGCACCAAGTGGGCCATGGTTCTCGGCAACGTTTTCCTTCAACCACTCTTTGCTTACCAGTTCCATCTTGTAGCCCGGACCGTTTTCATAGAATTTATCGCCACTAATGCCGGTCCACGTAGCCCAATGATAGTCCTCCCCCCCAGCAGTGCTCGGGGAAACAATGTAGAAGAGTTGTGGAAACGTTTTGCGGATCCATGGTCCCGAGTCATCTTGATCAGAAATAGTATACACCCGCAATCGGCCGACAAAATCATCGAGTGCCTCCGCACTGCGGTTCTCTTTAACATAAAGCAACGCTTGAGCCAGCGTGTTTGCACCTCCCCACACCGAGACCCACAATGGGCGATCATCGCCGCGATCGGCGGCATCTATCAGCAGCTTAGCCCCAGGGGACATTTTGTCCGCTCCAACCGCTGCCATTCCATAATTAGGCTGTCCAGTAGTTGTTACACTCCTTAGATGATCGGACGTAGGAAAGCCCGTCTGATGCTTGCTTAAATTTTCGTAGACCTTCGCGTAGGCATCGATCTGACGTCGGATAAGATCTTCGCGAGTTCCTTTGCGGAGCCACGTTGAGGTTGTTGCGACTAGACCTTCGATGTCATATTCATTGCTGTAAACAAGAAATCGCACCAAGGACTCTTCGTCGTCAGGCTCGTTGGAAATATCGGTTAACACGAAGATGCGCGATCTGGCTTCCGCAGCTTGCAACGATTCAGCAACAACTAGAAACGCGATGGACCAGAAGCCCGCGCTGATTGCAAACGGCCGAAGAAACTTGAGCATCATTTTACCTGTCTCCTCTACGAACCAACTCAAAATCTTGTCTAACCATTTGCGCTGCCTGTTTCAATGCTAAACGTAGAGACCAGCTAGCGAAAGGAAACTTCAGTAGCGCAACGACATATCTGTCGACGGTCAATAAAATCTACCGTCAATCTTGCACAATTCCGTACAAACACGATAGCCCCAAACAAACAGGGAGATATTCAGGCAAACGAAGTGGAGCTATGAGCGGCCAGCCAAGCAGAAGGCTTCAGCCACTAATACTATCGTCGTCGTGCTCGGGCGGCAGCGTTACCCATTGAAGGCTGGGGCGTCATCCATAAGAGGACGCCAGCGATTAGCATGGGCGCGATCAAACCCCACAAGGGTACTTCCATCGGTTCCGACGTTGACTGCTCGTTCGGAATCTCAGAATCTGTCGCCATCCCGCTAAAATCGCTCGTTTGCCCAGCAGCAGCGTCAAGAAATCCGTTGGGCGGCAGAACGGTAGAGGCGGGTGAGGCAGGGTTCGGCCAAGCTTGAAAGGAATCTGTCCCAATGCTGCCATTGTCAAAACGGACACCGTTGGCATTGTCGAGTCGAGGCAGTTCTTCTAGCCGTTTCGCCACTTTTTGCGCAAACGGAGCCTTCAAATTTACCGTCTGTACACCAGCGGCCGACAGCAATAGCCCCATAATGATGGAAGCCGTAATCAGCAAAAGTCCCAGCAATTTAAGGCGAGGTGCTAGTTGAGTTCGTCGCATTTCTCCCCCGAGGACTAAAAATTTCCGTATTTCTAGCGTCTTCTGGGCATTCGCAGCCAAATTGACAGCTCTGGACACCAAAATTCAGCCTACTCCCACGCTGAGTTTCATCTGGCAGGTTACGTTTCAGAAAGCCTCGCTGATAGGTCGATTTCTATCGATTGGACCAATTCGCTATAATCTTTTTCTGCATACCACTTCCCACTCTCTTGCAAAAACTACCATGGACGAAGACACCTACGCCTTCTCGCGTCCCATCAAGAACGTCACATCGATCACTCCCGTCGACTCGTACCTTTCCGGTTCGTGGGAAGCCCTAGGAGCTGGAGCGCCGATCTTGGTCGCGTTAGCGCAGTTGTGCTCCCAAGCAATCGTTGATCAGCCCGAGATT
>JBGSMY010000395.1:0-9431 GCA_041739975.1 Pirellulaceae bacterium | reverse complement strand
GGCTTGTTCCAAATCGATGCCAATACCGGTGTGGTTTCGACCGCTTTGGCGCTGGATCGCGAATCGCACGGAGCGCTGCGGTCGATTACGGTTCGAGCCACGTCGAGTGACGGCTCCACGGCCGAAGAAACGTTTGATATTCCGATCAACGATCTGGACGATTTTGACGTTTCCACGCCGACGGATACCAATCTGGCCGCTAACGCCGTGGCTGAAAATCAAATCACCGGCACCTTGGTCGGCGTAACGGCCAACGCGTTTGATTTGGACTCGACCAATAACACGATCACTTACAGTCTAACCAGCAACTCAGACGGTTTGTTCCAAATCGATGCCAATACTGGTGTGGTAACAACCGCATTGGCGCTGGATCGCGAAACGCACGGAGCGCTGCGGTCGATTACGGTTCGCGCCACGTCGAGCGACGGCTCCGCGGCCGAAGAAACGTTTGATATTGCGATCAACGATCTGGATGAATTTGACGTTTCCACTCCGACGGATACGAACCTAGCCGCCAACGCGGTGGCTGAAAATCAAATCGCTGGTACCTTGGTCGGCGTAACCGCCAACGCATTCGATTTAGATACAACAAACAACACGATCACTTACAGTCTAACGAGCAACCCAGACGGTTTGTTTCAAATCGACGCCAATACCGGCGTGGTTACAACTGCTTTGGCGCTGGATCGCGAAACGCATGGAGCGCTGCGGTCGATTACGTTTCGGGCCACGTCGAGTGACGGGTCCACGGCAGATCATAGTTTCCAAGTTCAAATTCAAGATATCGATGAGTTCGACGTAACCGTTCCGAGCGATTTCGATGGTTCCAACAATGAGCTTCCAGAGAACATAGCGTTAGGCAGTTATGTCGGCCTGCAGGCTACCGCGATCGATGCAGATGCGACAAATTCGACAGTGGTTTATTCACTCGATGATGATGCTGCAGGTTTGTTCACAATCGATTCAAATACCGGCGAAGTATTTCTAAATCATAATTTAGATTTTGAATCAGAATCGGCTCATCAAATCGTAGTGAGAGTCACCAGTGCGGATGGTAGTTGGGCCACCCAAGTATTTGAAATCTTGGTTCATGATGTGGATGAAACACCAATCTCTCCAATTGTTAACCTGGACAATGTTGATCCCCAAGTTTATTTGCAATCCGAAACTGGTGCGACGGTGGGCTTGACAGCCTTTGCGGTTGACTTGGACGGAACTGCGGTAGTCAGTTATGAATTGTTGGTTGATGCCGATGGAATGTTCACAATTGATTCCCAAACAGGTGCCGTGGTTTTGGCAAACTGGCCGGTAAACAATGTCGCGTTGAATTACCGGATCTTGGTTCAGGCCACGAGCAGTGATGGAACATCGGTGCAAAAATGGTTTGATGTCGTTCTCGCCGATCCACCAGCTTCACCTTCTACAACACCGCCCGTAGAACCAGCGGCGCCAACTCAAGACGGAAATCCGGGTTCTGACGGGAACGTGGGCGGCGACGGTTTGGTCGGTGGACCCAATGGCATTGGCCTAAAACCTTCCTTTGCACCACCACCGACTGCTTCACCAGTGAATGAGGCAAGCAATTCGAAAAGCAGTTCATTGATTAATAGTGGTGTTGCGGACGCTCCGGGAGATAATCCGAATGATTCCGCGCATTTGAGCGAAAAGATTTGGGCGTTAGTTCAAGGCGAACAGATCCGTGACCTTGAAACCTATGAGTTTGGTTCGTTGCTTCGGAGTACCGACAGCGAAGCACTGAATGGCCTTACGCCTTCAGTCGTTGTAGCAGAAAACTGGGACATTGAATCATTGCGCATTTGGCGGGAGTTTCGCGATTTGGAGAATTCGATTTTAGAGAATATGAGACAGTTTTCGATTGGTGGAGTCAGTCTGAACGTATCGAACGTAACCTTGGCAGTGTCGTTTGGTGCATTGCTGTGGTATTTGCGAAGTGGGGTCTTGATGGCGACTTTACTGACGCAATTGCCGACTTGGAAACTGATCGATCCGCTGCTGGTACTAGAGTCTTTTGACAATCAGCCGTTGGCCGATCGATCGTTGGATGACGTTAATCAGTACTTTGAGCGCTAATGATGACGATTATTCCAGCGTTTTTTGCTGTTTTTTGCCGTCATAACAGGAAACCATGAGCTAAGTTACCACAGCTTTTACTTGCAGTATTTGCGTTTGTTAAGGTTCACCAGTGATGTTTAGGATCCGACCAGCTTGTCGACTTGCAATCGTCCTTGCGATGATTGTTGGCAGCAATGTCTGGTTGGCTTGCCAACTAGGATTAGTTCCACTTCCTCAGGCCGACCGGGTGCGTAGTCGAGTTGACCTGGGAAGAAATCTCACCCTAAACGTTGCCCTGTTAGCGGAACGAAATCGTATTGCTGAAATTGAACGACTGGCAAATTCAGTCGTAGCGCAGAATCCAGACTTGGAGTCAATTCGATTGCGACGAAATGGTCGCGAACTCTTAAATGTCGGGCCACCATTTGCAATTCATCAACTGAAATCCGGCACTGCAGATCACTTTTCCTTTGAAATCAACGATCAATTGAGGAAGTGGGGCGATTTAGATCTCGCCTTTAAACCGATTCGGGTTTTGAATACTGGCGGAATCCCCGAACCGTTTGCCCTGGTCTTCTTTATGTCTTCATTGACGGGTTTGTTGTCTTGGATCGCTCTGGCGCAGACATTCCGGTATCTCGACCCCACGAAAGTTGTTCCGGGGCGAGTTCGATCAGCACTCGACTCTTTAGCCGAAGGGTTAGTGCTGCTCAACAAACAGGGAACAATTGTCCATGCTAACGAAGCGTTCGGAACAATCATTAACAAAGCTTGCGATGACGTAGTTGGAGCGCGATTAGAAGATTTTGGCTGGTGTCAACCCGCAATCAAAGTTGGTGCTGAATTTCCATGGAAAATTAGTTATCACACGCGCGAGATGCGTCGCGATGACTTGTTGGAATTGCAAACGGTCAACGGTTCAAAGAAGTTCAACGTAAATACCAATCCCGTGTTAGACCCAAAGGGTGACATTCGCGGTGTGTTGGTGACATTTGATGACGTCACGGTGTTAGAGCAAAAGAAACAGGACCTCGCCAATACCGTTTCGATCCTTCGTACGTCGCGCGACGAGATCAAGAAACAAAATGTGCAATTGCAGTTCTTGGCCTCGCGAGACCCATTAACCAAATGTTACAACCGACGGGTATTCTGGGAGTTTTTCGAAAAACATTGGGCCAGTGAACCGCGGCACCTATTGAATGTCATTATGGTCGACATCGACCATTTCAAATCGATCAATGACAATTACGGTCACGGTACAGGCGACGACGTACTGAGAGAAACGGGAGAACTCTTAACCCACTTGATTGATAGGAACGGACATGTATGCCGTTTTGGTGGTGAAGAATTTACGATCTTGTTGCCTGGTATTGATATCGAAAAAGCCCACCAAGTTGCGAAAGCCGTTCATACGGCATTTCAGCGTTGTCGATTAGGGAATCTAAAAGTCACTGCAAGTATTGGCTTGTCGAACCGAAGTTTTGGTGCGATGGATGCGCAGCATTTGTTAGATCAAGCGGACCAGTGTTTATATGCGGCCAAGAAAAATGGCCGAAATCAAGTCGTTCGTTTTGATACGGCGCAGCAAGCGATTGGACATCTGGATCCCAAACAAGGGGTTGCCGCACGTACATTTGGCGTGAGTCACTCCAAGGCGATGGCCTTGTTTGCTGCTTTAGCGTTTCGCGACCGAGAAGTTGCCCGGCATGCTCAGCGCGTAGCCGATTTGTGCGTAGCCGTTGGTCGCAATTATTTGTCGCCTCGCTACCTGTTTGATTTAGAAATCGCTGCGTTGCTGCACGAGATTGGCAGCCTGGCGTTGCCCGATACCGTGACGGATGATTACAAGTTGCTGCGACTCTGGCTCTGCGGTAATACTGCAAATGAACGTTCCGTTGGCGCTGGAGAAAACTCCAAATGCGGGGCGACGCCTCAACACCCACTCGCAATTGTTGGATCTGCAATTCTGGAGACAGCTTTTGGCAGTATCGAGTTTGCCAAGTTTATTTTTGATCACCCGCCTGTTGGAACAGAAATACCCTCTGAATCCGATCTCGAGATTCATAAAGCCCAGCGGATCTTAAGGTACTGCGACTATGTTGTCACGCGATTACCGGAAGATTTGATATTAAATTCCACGGTCGACCAGCCGAGACTGGCTCAATTTTTTGTCGAGATGCAACAACAACTGTCCGATCCAGCTGGCGAACAGTTGGTTGCCAATTTAAGGATTCTCCTGCAAGCACAAGGTGCACAGATCTGGAGCCGGGTGGTTACCGAACAGCCCATTGACAGTAAGACCAATAGAATCATATCTGAGTTTGTGGATCCTATCTGCGAAGCAATCGCTAAAAAAAGCATCAGTGAACTTCGTGAGATCGCCGGAAAACTAAAAGATCAAACAAAAGAATGTGAGCAGCCACAAGTAAGTGAAGCAGTGCAAAATCTTCATCGCGCATTGGAGCAACGCGGAACAGAGTTTGACGAATTATTGTCGTTGGCTAACCGAGTGCTCGACCTCAGTCGGCAGACGCGAATCGCGCTCGTAGATTCCAATCTACCTGATACGTGGCAGCACGATACAGTCAACGCCGTTCGGACATATGATGCTGATTGTGAAACTTTAGCTCGCCAATTCCCTCTCGATTCGCTTGAATCTGGATCCAACCCCGGACCGGGAGGGCACGAATGAGTCGATGGCATTTGGCCTGGAAACAATGGTTGACAAGATTGCCGATTACCAACCCGCAGGTTGGCATGGAAATTTCTAGGTCCCGCCTGTCGCCGGTACCACAGTCGTTGGAAGCCAGAGTGTTCTACAGTGCAACGCCATTCCCAATCGAATTGGCTGACTCGCCAACCGTCGAACAACGAGTTTCTGATGCTCTGGAAATAATCGATAGTTTATCGATTGAACTGGAGACGATTCGAGAGATTAGTCCACAAACGGAACAAGAGGGCGGCGCAGCCAATTCAGTCTCTGTAGGCAACGGCTTAATAGAAAGCAAATTGGCCGCAACAAAATTGATTGTGATTGACAGATCAATTGTCGACTACGAGAAGTTATTTGACGATTTTAGAGAATCTGGCGCTGATTCCCAGTTCTTGTTTATCGACAAAACCGAAAGTGGTGTCGATGCGATTACGCATTGGCTTTCGACCCATAAATCCGTTGACGAATTGCATCTGGTTGCCCATGGAAACTCACGAGGACTGCAATTGGGTAGCGATGTTCTCGATCAAGAAACGCTGGGAAACTGGCAATCGACTTGGTCCGAGTGGCAAAATTACTTTACCGCACATGGCGATCTTTTAGTCTATGGCTGCGAAGTAGCGACCAACAATGATGGCGTCGATTTTCTTTCGGCATGGGCTGACGCATTAAACGTGGACTTGGCTGCCAGTGACGACCTAACTGCCGTCGGTCAGGCTGACGGCGACGGCGAACTTGAATTTTCCTTAGGCACAGTAAGCGCAACTACTTTATTCCGCGATGTCGCCAATTGGAGTTGGAGTGGTGAGCTATCGACGCCCGTGAGTACCGACTCCGCCAACGCTCAGGAAACCAGCGGTCGCGACCGTGGAAGTCATCGCGCTGTGGCGATACACGATGACGGTAGTTATGTCGTGGTCTGGTCGGAGCAATCCCGCGACGGCAGCGGTTGGGGAGTCTTTGCGCAACGATTTGATAATTCAGGGAATGTGATTGGATCTGATTTTCAAGTCAATCAGGTGTCATCGAACGACCAGCGGTGGGCCAGTGTAGGCGCCGATGGCTCTGGAAGTTTTGTAGTCACATGGACCAGTGTTGGCCAAGATGGCGATGCCGAGGGAGTGTTTGCCCGTCGCTATGATGCGACCGGCATGTCCGTAGGTAACGAGTTTCAAGTAAATACGACCTCCAGCGGCACGCAACAAAATTCTGCGATTGCCATGCGAGACAATGGATCCTTTGTCATCGCTTGGGAAGGCAACGGCATTGGCGATTCATACGGAATTTTTGCGAGGCGTTTTGATTCATCAGGAAATGCAATTGCTTCGGAACAGTTGATTTCAACAGCCACTAGTGGCTCTCAATTTGACGCATCCATTTCAATGAACAACAGCGGCCAGATTGTTATAACATGGGATGACACCGCAGGGTTTCATGCCCAGCGTCTTGGATCGTCAGGAAACCTGGAAGGTGGTCGACTGACGATTACAAATTGGACGACCAGCGGGGATGGCTCAGTATGGTTGAGTGAATCCGGAAATTTCGCAGTTACGTGGGAGTCCGAACTCCTGACGATTAATAGCACATACCTTAGATTATATGACACCAACGGTATTGCAATCACCGGAATTATTCCGGTTGATGAGAGTCTTTTTTACGACCATGAAGGAGCATCAATATCAGGCACTGCGGATGGGGAATATCTAATCGTCTGGCAAGGTGCAGCTTCCGGTGATTCGAACGATGTGTACTTGCGAAAGTACTCAGCCGATGGCACCGCTTTGACACATTCGGAAAAAATTAACTCCTATACAACGGGTGTGCAATACAAAGCGTCGGTAAGTGCATTGAGTATTGGCCACTATGTTGTCGTTTGGTCGGGAGAAAGTGCGACTGATAGTTCCAGTGTATCGAGCTTTTTAGAAGTCACGCCTTACGGCCTGAACGCGAGCTATTCGTTTGATGAGGATCAAAGTCACCAGTTTGATTTGACCGACTTTGGTTACAACGATCCGTTTGGAAGGCCGATTACAGGGGTGATGTTTGACCAAATTAATGTGGGTGTCGTTCAGGTTGCAGGTGTGGCAATTACACCAGGTACACTGGTCTCAATCAGTGATATAAATGCGGGCCGCGTACGATTCATTCCACCCGATCAGTTTAGCGGAACAGTCACCGGAGCGATCGAATTTCGCGTAGTGAACAGCGAGACCGTCGCCAATAATTCCAATCAATTCAGTTTTGTTATCGAGCCGGTTCTGGATGGGCATAGTGCGAGCCTCGGTGACCAATTGGCTATCGATACACCAGGCACAGTCGCCCATGAAACTCTCTTGGGAAGCCAGCAAAATCAACAACTAGTTGCTTTATCTGGCGGCGGCTATGTGATTGCTTGGCAATCCACCGATGGTTATATGCCGGATGGTAACAGTGGCACAAAGATCTATTGGCAACAGTTTGATTCAGCGGGCGAGAAGGTCGGCAGTGAGTCTATCGTTAATCCATTGGGCGCGGGCAATCAACTGCGCCCCAGCATCGCCGCACTCTCAGACGGTGGTTTTATCATCGTTTGGGAAGAAACCGTTGTAACCAACACGGACATTTTTGCTCAGCGTTTCAATAATGCCGGCCAATTCACGGATCTTGCGGGCAACGTGCTAGGCAATGCTGCGGCAACTCGTGTCAACCTACAAGTCGCTGCGAATCAGTTTGATGCCGACGTCATCGAGTTAACCGGCGGTGGATTTCTCATTAGCTGGGCAACCCGTGACTCCGCTTGGACAACTGATTCCAGCAGTGAAATTGTGGCTAGAGTGTTTGATGCCAATGGAAAAGGCACAACCGAATTTATCGTAAATCAATTCACCGCCGGCGTGCAGCGCAATCCTAATTGGGCCAACCTGGGTGGTGGCAAAGTAGCCGCAACTTGGATCAATCAAAATGGCAATGGATTTGATATTCATGGTCGCGTTTTCGATGTCGCGGACTTAAACGCTAGCGGTGAATTTACCGTTAATCAAGCAACCAGTGGTCGACAAGCAGGCCAACAAGTTGTCAGCGTAGGCAATGGTCGCTGGATGGCAGTATGGCATTCCGAAGTAGGTGACGGCAATGGCTATGGAATTTTTGGAAGGCGTTTTGATGCTGCGGGAAATTCGATTGATGCCAATGACATTCGCTTGAATCAATACACCACGGCGGATCAACTCAATCCCACCGCCATCGCAATGCCCGATTCGTCTTCCATCATTTTGTGGCAAACTTCAACCACCGATGGAGCAGGTTACGATATAGTTGGTCGTCGTTTTTCCGATAACTTGACGCCCAAGGGCGATGAGTTTTCAATCGGAACGCCGCGTGGTTACGAACAATCGCTTCCGCGTGCAACCTGGTTAACTCACGGAGTACTGGTTGTCACTTGGCAAACTGACCAGCCTCAGTTGGGCAGTCGCAATGGCGATTTGGATATCATGTCAGCCCGCTTGTTTTTACAAGTTGATGGAATTGAAGATACTCCGATCGACTTGGCGATGTCATTTGATTCGATAGATAACGACGGCAGTGAACAGCTGCAAGTCATTATTCTCGAAGGGATCCCCAATGGCTTCTTGGTGACGGATGGCTTTCACTCAGTAGTCGTGAGTTCTCATTCCGACGTCGAGATCAGCGATTGGAACTTGGCCAATTTGCAACTCATCTCTCCCCTTCATTGGTTCGGCCAATTTGAATTACAGCTATCGATCAAAGCAAGTGATGGAGTCGACGCGCGAGTTCAGGCTCAGACGATCGTTGTAGTCGTGCAAAATGTGGACGATGGTCCGAGCCGAGATGACTGGTCAGCAACCGTTGATAGCGATCAAACCGCCAATTGGACTGCGGATCATTGGGCGGCTGACTCTAATGACCCGGACGAAAATGTAAACCTGGCTACGCTGCCGACCGCTTGGTTAGAATTTCAGTTGGCGTCGGGTGCGACGCTACCTGTAAACGGACTGAACCAGATGACATGGACGGGCAATGGGACGCAAGGATCTGGTCAAATTTTATGGAATTCGGGTGTCGCGCAACAACCCACAACTGCTTCGCCTCATACGGGCGAGATTGCCACGGCGATACACGCTGAGGGGCTCGGTCCCGGATTACTAGACCTGTCAAATTTTGAGGGTTCAAGCTTTGCGATAGAAATTTGGGTTCGTCCCGAAAACCTCACGCAGTCCAGTCTGTTATGGGATTGGGGCGGTTCGGCGGATGGAATGGCAATCTATCAAATCGGTTCGACCGTTTCATGGGTTATCAATCAAGACAACGAGGTCCTAAATCAACCCAGTGTGGCGTTAGAACTATTAGGAGGGACACTCTCGACAAGCCAATTCAACCAAATCGTGATCGTGTGGGATGCAGACGGTGATCTGGTTGGTAAGGATGGACTGAGCGACGCGCTGTTATACGTCAATGGGAAATTGGTAGACCTTGCGGCAGATCTGGCGGTCATTGATGAGATTGATCCGGAAGACTTTAACGACTCTGGAATGGGCGGTTTTAACGAACAATTTGCCGGCGTGGGTGGCGCTCATGGCCACGCCGTCAACTATAACTCTGCCGTCCATACGGCTTTTCACGGCGATTGGGCGAAAGTCACCCTATA
>JBGSMY010000314.1:0-7807 GCA_041739975.1 Pirellulaceae bacterium | reverse complement strand
CAAATGTTGCGTCAGTTTGCTTTGGAAGGCGAGTACAAAGTCGCGCCTGACAAGGCGCTGAGCAAACTACAAACGATGGCTAACAACTCCCCTACGCTCGATCGAATTCATGCCGTATCCGAGTTGGCTTACCAGCAAGGCGAATGGGCGATGCGGATGGGGCGGTCAGAGCGCGCAAACGAAATGTTTGGAACCGCGTTGGTACAGGCCCATCGATTTCTGTTCGATGAAGCGGTTGATTTGCCACGCAACGCTTTTGACCCCCAGTTCCGCAGTATCTGCGACATCTACAACCGCTCGCTAGAAGAACTGATTCGTTACTGGATAAAAGAAGATCAATTGCAAGTGGGCAAAGTACTTGAAATCAAAACCAGCGATACCACGCTACGATTTCAAATTAATATTCCTGGGCGGTGGCAGCGCGAACAAATCGAACGCTTTGAGTTGGTCAACAACTATGAACCCGTCGGTGTCGACAATCACTATCAAACGTTTGGGTTAGGCGTACCATTAATCGCGTTGCGCCAAACAAATCAAGACTTGCCCATTGCCGAGCGGCATTATCCGCCAGGACTGACGATGTCGTTGACGGCTTTTTTAAACATCAGTTCATCCGGGTTGTCATCGAGATCGCCGGAAGTGGCCAATCTAAATGCGGAACTAACACTGCATGATCCATTGGAGCAAACGGTGATCACCGTGCACGAGACGTTGGTACCATTAGAAAGTGATATCACCACGCCGATGGCGCATTTTTTGGACAACCCTTTGTTGAGCACAAACGTGTTGCCAACGTTTGCATTATTGAATGCGGATTTTGCCAAGCAATACCATGGCATTTATATGCTGGAGCCTTATGACCCGCAAAAGATTCCAGTGGTGATGATCCATGGACTTTGGTCCAGTCCAGTTACTTGGCTGGAGATGTTTAATGATTTGCGTGCCGATCCCGAAATTCATCAAAATTTTCAGTTTTGGTTCTGTTTGTATCCAACAGGCCAACCATTTTGGGAAAGCGCCCGCCAAGTACGCGAGAATTTAGCAGAATTGCGCGGTGAACTGCAACAATTAGGCCCTACCGATGCTTGTCAAGAAATGGTGCTCGTCGGCCATAGCATGGGCGGACTCGTAGCGCGAATGTTGACGACCAACAGCGAGAATCACTTTTGGTCAATTGTTAGCGATCAACCCTTTTCCGCACTTGAAGGCGACCCTGATTCATTGCAACGCCTTCGAAAAACATTCTTTTTTGAGCCAGTTGCGGAGGTTCGTCGTGTAATAACCATCGGTTCACCGCATCACGGAAGCTCATTCGCCAACGAAACAACTCGCTGGCTGAGTCAAAAATTGTTTTCGTTGCCTAGTTCGTTTACGCATGAATATTCGAAAATTGCGAGGCAAAACCAAGAGCAACTAAAAAATGCCAAGATGCTCACTGTTTCCACAAGCATCGATTCGCTGTCGCCCGATTGCCCAGTGTTCGAATCGTTGCAACATGCTTCACCCAATGGCGCTGTGTCGGTGCACACGGTTTATGGTCGACTGGAATCAAAGTCGCCAATCAGCAAGTTGCTGCCTAGTGAGCCTAGCGATGGCGTGGTGTCGGTCGAAAGCGCTCAATTGCCTGGCAGCGTTTCGCAATTGGAGGTCAATGCTGAACACTCCGTATTGCATCAAGACCCGCGATCGATATTAGAGGTCAAACGAATTCTCTATGAACATTTACGGGAGTCGCGGCGTTTGCCCGAAAATCGCGAATTGGTAATGCCCGCTGCGCATCAAATGCTGGAACCGATCTGGCCAGCTTCACATCCAAAAGTTACCAAGTAAAAACTCGTGCGTCGTCGTACTGACTAACGAAGCAATCGCTCAATTCGATTTCGAAGACTGGGGCGATCGAGTTTGCTGGCCAAGTCTCTGGCAAGGTTGAGTGCGGCACTCAATCGTGGCGATGTGCGGTCTTCTAATTTAAGTTGTTCCGCAATACTGAGCAGCCGATAAATTGAATTTTCCTGTTGTTCGGCCGCCAATGGTTGCGTCATGATCGCTTGAAAGGACTCGACCAAGGCGCCTAGTCGATCCAAGGCATAATCGGTTGCCAATAGTGATAAAGTTTGATCCACCCGACTTAAGTCCCCAGCAGTAAGCGCTAATTGCCAAGCAACCAATAGTTGTTTGGTGCGCTCCTCACGTTCGGAGGATTGCAACGCCATGTCGATTAACTGCTGGTTCAGTCCAAGTGCCAATTCAGCATTGATCTGTCGCACATCGTCGACTCCCAATTGTTGCAGGATCTCGACGGTCACTTGGCTATTATCCAGTTGGGGTGCACCTTGCACGATGTCAAACTCAGTTGTCATCAACCACAGTCGCAAATCAGCCAATCGCAACCAGGGCTCGACATCGTGCCCGTCACTGGCGGAAAGTTCAATAAATTCGCGAACATCGTTCTCAGCAGAAAGCGAAAGGTCGGCAAACAACAACAGATACGTCGCTTTCTGTAATCGCCAACTGGGGATGTCAGGAATGCCCTGTGACTCGGCCAACTCAATCAATGTTTCGGCCGGCAATTCACTCAGCAAGTATGCTTCGGGCGTACCCTTAAATCGTACTACAACGCGATTGCCTTGGCATTCAATGATCGGACAAAGTTCGTCGCGAAACTGAAACTCTTTGCCAGCAGGAATTTTTTGGCATTGCAATTCGACGGTCGTCCAGAAATCGCGAACCGAACTTACCCATCCGCGTCCGTCATTGGCCGTAATTGGGCCCAAAGCACCACCATCAAATGCCTCATCACGAACCGCTAAACGATTACAGGCCCGAGCGGCATTGTCATAGTCGTGATATCGCAAACTAGTTTTCAATACTGCCAGAGCACGGGTAATTTGATGAAGAGCCTCGCGCTGAGTTGCGGACAATTCATCGGCTTCTTTTGTTTCGTCGGGTGAGACTCCCAGCGACGGAGTTGCAACTTCCGGGGGAAGTTCAGAGTCAGTAAATGATTTCTGCTCCGACGATTCCTCGTTGACCTCCGCTTTTTTAGCTTGCTCGTTGGTTGAATCAGGATCATTCGGCGAGGGACCACTGACGATCTGTTGTGCGGATGGCGTTTGGTCGTTATTAGAATTTGGCTGGTTTGAGTCGCCGATTGGCTGTGTTGGCTTGGGGACCTTTTCGGAATCCGCGTTAGTATTCTGGATATCGTCTACGGAATCTGGCCCAGTTAAAGGCTGCGTATCGGTTTGCTGGGCTACGGGGCTCGTGAGGCCAGGCATGCGCCAGCGACCGGTTGCAAATAAGATTCCGATCAAGATCATGGGTCCGACGACAAATAACACGACGATGAGAGCCCAAATTCCCCAACGCGATCCCGAGGCCCGTCGGCGTTTGGGGCGTGAACTGACACGAATAGCGGATGAATCCGAAACTTGCGTTTCAGTCGAAATCACAACAGATGATTCTAACTGGGTTTTAATTTCCGGAAGTCGTTGTGATGGATTCGGAGTTTTAGCTGGAGCTGATTGTTTGGTTGGAACAGAATCAGAGGTTTTCAACTTCTCGAGATACGCCGTGCGCGCTTGGGGATCACGTAGCACCGAATAGGCTTGTCGGATCTGCTGAGCCAATTGTTGTTTGATTTGTTGTTGGGCATTGTCGGCCGAGACGTTTGCGGAACGCTCGCTGAGTCGTTTTAGGGTTACCTCGGCAGCTTGTTTGATTATCGCCACATCGGTTTGATCGACTGAGAGCCCCAACAATTCAAAATAATTTGGGCGAGCAACATTGATTCCCAACCATTCGCGATAGGGGTTCGATTTGCTCATAGATTTTGCTCAAAACTTTCCTAGGCGTCAGGGATCTCGAGAGGGTTATCGCGCCCATCCACTCTCAACTTCAAATCGAATATGCAATGGTCGCAGACTCTACGGCCGCTCACTAGGGTCAGCCAGGCACCTTATTATTGACCTCATTTGGTGAACGAATTGCCACCTCTGTCCTGGGGCGACTACACGTAGTCGAGCAACTGTCGAGCAACTAACCTGTTTCGTAAAGTTCTAAAACTAGGAAACTATCTTATTGAATGTGTTCGAGAAGTCCATCGCAGTTATCGTCGTATTATACTAAATAAGTCGCTATTTTTTAAATTTAATGAGCCCAAAAATGGCTGACCTACGTTTGTAATGAAAAACAGAACACTCCCTTGAACGAGCCAACAGGCGGTGGTCGCTCGAGGCGATTTAACAGTAGATCGATTGCCCTCAATCGATTCTACTTCGATTAATTTTTTCAACCCGTCCAACCCTTTCAATCAATTCGCTTTGTCTACCACAAACTCCAAATCGTTTTTCGCTGCTGCCGGCATCGTAAATTTTAAGGTGGTTGAGGCGTAGTCGCGATACCGCGCGTGGACCAATTCACCGTGATCGTGTTGCGCAGCCGGCAGGCGATGAGTAAGGATAACTTGGCGAACGACGACTCGATAATCACCCGGTATTGCTCCATCACTGGATCGGACTGTTGTCAAACTAAATTTTCCTTCGCGGTCAATTTCGCCGCTGGCCGTCCAACGAGTTCCATTGGAGATCTCGATCGTTCCGGTCCTCACTGGGGTTCCACCAGGGAATCGAACCACGCCGCTGGCCGGGTAGCGTTTGGCGATGCCATCGCCGCATCCGTTTAAGAACAACAACATCAACACGATTATCCCAAGACAACAAGTCTCAGGCAGTGGCACCGTGGATAATTTTTTTGGATTTGCCATCTACTTGATACTCATCAAAACTTACTACTTAAACTAAGAATGGGCCGGGTCGTTCTGTTTGACTAATAAACCATTCCGTAATCGACGATTTCGCCATCATTTCGATGTGACAATCGTCCCAACGCGATTGTGTCTAAGAACTGGGCAAAGGTGTGAGTGCTGCCGTCGGCCATCACAAAATTGCAAACGCTGGGATGAGAGCTCCCCCATTGAAAAACGGAAGAGGCCGAAGCGTCATGCCGGTTGCGAACGATCGGAAATCCAGGACCACCGAGTCGCGCGATCGAGGCAATTTCCAGACCTGAGTAAATCGGACTATCCCAGGGCGGTTGCTTCATTTGACCGGTTGGCTTGTGGGCTTCGCCAGCCAATATGGTATTGCTGGTTCCATCAACAATACTGGCCACCGTAATCCGATCAGTCCATCCGGTCGGACGCAAACTACTATCAAACGTCACATGGCTCGTAATCAATACACCAGTGCCGCGGCCGGCTTGATAAAAGTCATCAATGGAGCCGATTGCGCCAGGCGAGAAATCACCAATGTTGCCGGCGTAGTCGCCTAGCGCCCCACCGGGTATCCAGCCTCCAGGGCCTGTACAGCCACACGGTAACTGTGTCGATACATGCACTTCTTCCCCGACAGCGTCTTCCACACTGCGGCGTTCGGGACAGAGTAATAACGCTAGGGCTCGCGACGTGGCTTCAGGATTCTGATTTTCAAACTTTTCCGTTAGATCCCAAAGATCGTAGATTGCTTGTTGCTACATAAATGGCATGACACGCACAAACCACGAAGCGTAACCAACGGGTTCCATATTGGTATGTTCGGATGTCCCTGGCACGGGTGCATAGCGGGCAGGAGGATAGGCGCGAAATGAATCGTGGAACTGAGTGGTGGCTAAACCAATTTGCCGTAGATGATTAAGGCATTCTGTTCGCCGTGCCGCGGATCGGACCGCTTGAACTGCAGGCATCAACATGCCTACTAAGACCCCAATAATGGCAATCACTACCAACAATTCAATTAATGTGAACCCACGTCGTCCGCTCATGGCCAGATTCTCCGTGATAAAAAGTTTAGGTTGCGGCAGCACAATCGAATTATTCTCCATTGTTCACTCCAAATGACACGCCACCAAGTTAATTCCGCCGGACGTTACAAGTTATTTGAGTCAAAAGGCTGTTTAGATTTGGTTTAGGAATCATTTCATTAACCCAATTTGCGATGACCAAGTATCGATATAGGCGGCTCGCAGTCGTCGAAACGCGTTTTGGCAATCTAATCCCAACCGTTTCGCCTCAACCACCTCACGATCTTCGATCGCATGTTCCAATAATTCCAACTTTTCCAAATACAAGGATTGTTTCGCCAACAGAAACGGAGTCGGTGGTCGCTGTCGCAAATAGGAACTCACGGTCAACTTGTGGACCCAGTCTTCGGCAACTGGTATCCAATGTTCCGCGGTCGGCCAATCTTGTGACAGCGCTGCACTCCCAATCCGAATATTGACGGATTTGATTTCTTCAAATACTTCGCGTTCCGGGGGGTAATACAAGAAACAACCCAAAAAGCTAAAAACGATTAAAAATCCGAAACTCGCCAACCACAAAACCGATTCCGGTAGATAGGGGTCGTAATGATTTCGACGCAGTGGATCGTGAGTTAACCAACGTGCAATTGAAAATCGTTTTGCGATGGATAATGCCAAAATTGCGATTACCAAAAGTACAGCCAGAATTAATAACCCTAAGATTTCATGGGGCTCAATTCGATGGGACAGTTGCCGAGCGATCTCCTGCAGTGGTTGATCGACCTGACCGGCAAATGGAAAACAGTAGTCATCAAAGGCATGGGTGTGGCCAGCAGCCTCGACACCCGTGGGATACAAAGGTTTGTCGATGGCGTAAGCCAGACCGACAACAACCGCAAACAGCAAGCACAACCAAATCAATGTCCGCCGAAATCCTTGAGAACTGACTAGCCAAACGATTGAGCCCAAATTGATACCAGTTCCCAACACCAGCAGCGAAAATGCTGCGCCTACCGAATTGCCGTGCTCGAACATCGATGCAATCTGCACCATGGCTTTGATCGGAGTTGCATAAATCAGAATACTGGCAGCGGCCATGCCAAATGGTGCAAGCGGATCGTTCGATTCGGCCGCGTATTGTAAACTGTTGTGGGGCAAAGCGAGACTGAGTGCCGTGATCCCTAAAAGCCCGATGACAATATAGATTGATGCAGGACCCAATAGTTGCTGCGCCATCTCATAAACAACGCCCACTAACCGCTTGACACCAGGCGCAATGGCTGGCAATGGCGACACAGTCGTTTGGTTGTCAGGAAACAGCCAATCCCAAGCGAGTCCCACGACGGCAACAATCATTAACGAAGCTAAACAAAACGTGAAAATCACCAGCGGACTCGATAACGTCAACCCGTAGAGTACCGAGATGGGATTGAACAACGGTGCAGTGATGGCAAACGCTAGTATTGATCCCATCGGAATCTTTTGTTTGGCTAGTTCTCGAATTATCGGAATCGAACCCAGCGAACAAACGGGCAACAGCATTCCCAATAACCATGACTTAAATAAGCCGCCACCTCGGCGTCCGACAAACAAGGACCGCAGTTGCGCAGGCGACATCATCCGCGCGAAAATTGCGGCCACCAAAAAACCGATCAGCACGGTTGGTGCCGCTTGCATCGCGGATTCACAGAATCGTAATATGGCTGCTGACAAATAAAGCACCATCGTTTATTGCTCCTCCGGCTGCGTCTCATCGACAGTTGGAACAACCTGCAATGCGCGCCATTGGTCATATGTTGGTTTGAGGACCAACATTGAACGATCCCATGGTTCACGAATTCTGGCAAATCTATCCGCCGAACGCCCCTCAGCAGGGCAAATCAGTTTTATAGTTTGCGTAACATTTGAAATAAGAGCAAGGGCTTGGCTGAGAAGTCTCTAATGGTGGATGCGATGCCCTTGTGCCCTTCCAGTCGCATGGCGGTGAGACCTGCGTTTCGAAGAGTGG
>JBGSMY010000302.1:0-25664 GCA_041739975.1 Pirellulaceae bacterium | reverse complement strand
ATTAGTCGTCGATTGTCAGCTTGAGGACAAGCTGACCTACGTTACCGCTGTCCTCAGCGGCGGAATAGAAAGCTCTCTTTAGTTTTGTTGCCAGAGATTAGTCGTCGGTTGTCAGCCTGAGGACAGGCTGACCTACATTCCGCTGTCCTCAGCGGCAGAATTGTCAGGGGAAGTTAAATTGCCACTCAGCCCACCTAAATTACCCTGCTGGGCTCTGACTTAAAAATATTTTTTTCTTGACAAACGTTCGACCACTTGGTACTGTACTATTACAGCATTACACCACGTGAGGTGAATCATGTTTTTTGAGATCAATGTCAGTAATGGCGTGCCCGTCTATGAACAAGTCGCACGACAGATTCAGTATGCCATTGCCGACGGTGTCTATTTACCGGGACAAATGATCCCCAGCGTGCGAGATTTGGCTCGCGAACTGGCGATCAATCCCAATACGGTCGCCAAAGCCTATCGCGATTTATCCCAAGCCGGCGTGATTGAGTCGGTCCGCGGCGCTGGACTTGCCGTCAGTCGCGGAGCCGCCGCCACTTGCCGCGATAGCCGCAATCGACTGATCCGCCAACAAATTTCGTCCGTTCTGGATGAAGCCTTCCGCAGCCAACTTGATGTCGAAGAAATTCGCCGCATCGTCGACATTGAGCTGAAAAAACTGCTTAAACAGCACGAGAAAAATTGACCGCGTTGGCCGTTTATTTGAGTTCAGGCCGAGGATGCATTTTCGATTGAATTGAATTTCAATACGTACGAGGGTTAACACCATGTCTCAGGTTGTTCGTCTGGAAAACGTCAGCAAATCTTATGGCGCAACCAAAGCGCTTGATCACGTCAGTTTGGAAATCCCCAGTGGTTGCGTCTTTGCCTTGCTCGGTGAAAACGGGGCAGGAAAATCGACCATGATCAAAACCATGATGGGCTTGGTGGCTCCCGAATCGGGCAAAGTTGAAGTATTGGGCTCGCAGCGTTTTCCGCTCACACCCCAGCAACGAGCGCGAATCGGTTATATCCCTGAGTTTCCCGTGCTCTACGATTGGATGACAGTCGATGAAATCGGTTGGTTCACATCCGGTTTTTATCCACCGGGTTTTTTGGGCAACTTCGCCGCGCAAATTCAACAGTTCCAGATCGATTCGCGTCAGAAAATCCAGAATCTTTCCAAAGGTGGACGCGCCAAGGTCGCTTTGGCCTTGGCGTTGTCCCCCGCACCGGAGTTGTTGGTGCTCGACGAGCCAACTTCGGGATTAGACACCTTAGTCCGACGACAATTTTTGGAAAGTATGGTTGATGTCGCAGCGACGGGACGAACGGTGTTATTGTCGAGCCATCAAATTAGCGAAGTCGAACGGGTTGCCGAGTACGTCGCGATTTTGCACCACGGCAAATTGATGGTATGTGATACGCTGGAGAAACTCAAAACATCCCACCAGCGTTGGCAAATTACGTTTACGAGTCACGACCATGCCTTGCCGGATTTCCCTGGCACCGTCATTCAAGAATCAGGCCTTGGATCTCGGCGGCGCCAATGGTTAGTCCGCGATCCCCAACCAGAAACGATCGCGTTGATACGCGATTTTGTCGGCGTCGTGGATTTTCAGGCGCAAACGCCCAGCTTGGAAGACTTGTTTGTGGCCTATATTCAACGCACGGAACCAAGTGACGAGATTGAGTCCGTGGAACGGATCGGGAGGGTTGCGCTATGACATCAGGCACTAACTCCATTAGCAATTCTGTTAGCCGCTCGCCTCAGAATGCGCCAAGCATGGCTCGCAGTTTATTGTGGAAAGATTACCGGCAGCTGTTGCCGTTTTGGTTGACGGCGATCGTCACCAGCGTCGTGGTGCTAATGTTGATGCCTTGGGGCCCCCAAGATCTGCAAATCGGTCCAGCGATGGTTGGATTGTGCGGCCTGTTGGGGATTACCGTGGGTTTAGTGCTATACACCTTTGATTACGATCAGCAGACGACGCGATTTGTGAACTGGTTGCCGCAGAACTTGAACCAGGCGTCGCGGTTGAAACTGGGAATGGGTTTTGCCGCGGTTGTGTTGGGCTGGGGCGTGCTCGCTTTGTTCTATCTCTGGTCGACTTACCGTTGGTCAGATCTGTACGGGTGGAATCCACAGGTTGGTGGATTTGCTGAACTCAACCAGTGGATTGAGCTTTCCCTGTACAGCAGTGTCTGGTGTTGGCTCACAACCATTTTGGTTTCCAGATTTCTCCGCAGCTCACTGGAGACTTCGATTGTGTCGGTGGTAGCGGTGACCTTGCTGATGTTGGCCGCCAATCGAATTGGTGTTTGGCTTGAATTGGCCAAGTCATTTCCATTCGGTGTTAATGTCGGCCGAGAGTTGGTTTCTAGTCGTTGGTTTCATTGCCTGGGGCTGTTGTTGTTATTTAGCACGGCGGTTTGGAGTTTGTGGCAAGGCGACCGAGTCAACGTATTGAAATCAACCTCAAAGACCAGCAGTCGACAACGATGGTTGAATCTAGTACCAGTTGCGTTGGTAAATTCCAGCACGTGGTCCTTCAGTTGGTTGTCGATGCGGCAATCAGGCCTGTGGATCGCGGTGCTCATGGTAAGTGTGATCGCCGGATATTTAGTTGTTTTAGCGATAGGGCCCAGCGAAATGAGACTGGGCGATCTGGCGACTCACATGGCGAAACCGTTGATCAATTTGTGTGTCGTTTTTGTCCTGACGACATTGTGTAGTGTTGCGGTATTTTGGCCCGATCAGGTGCAAAAGTCGTTTCCATTCGCAATCCAACACCACGCCTCACCACTGCAATTTTGGGGCACGCGAATGGTCATTTGGACTTTTGCCATTTTAATAATCGCGGCCTTTGCCGTGGGTTTCAACCAATGGTTGCTTTCGGATACGGACAAGCAATTCATGGCATCGCAAACGCATTACGTCGACCGGTTTGACTATTCAGGAATCCGGTTTATCGACAACTTGATCTACGAGTTGCTGCTCCGGAATCTTTTTCAAGTGCCGCTGATATTGCTTTCGATTCTAGCGTTAGGGCAGTTTCTGTCGTTATTGTTTGCCAATGGGATGATCTTGCTGTTGCTGCAAATGGTATTGGCTTCACTATCGGTGACTTGGTCGCTGTATGTGATCGACCATAACGAGCCCACATGGCAATTTGTATTGCCCGGGACCCTGGCTTGTTTGGTTGGCGGATATTGGCTGACGCGACTGCGACTGAGCGGACGATTTTCGCTTGCGAGGGCGACCGGATTGACCGTTGCTGTGGCCTTGATTTGGACTGGTCAATTCCTTGGATACCTTTGTCATCGGCAATTTGAATATTCGATCCCGACGTTTGCTGCGAGCTTTCGCGAAAATTATCGAAATGGCGATGCCCTTTGGAATTTGCCGGCCAATGGAGAATTGCAAGACGGTTTACGGCGGGCGTATATGAAGCAAAAATTTCAGGTGCCGTTGCTAAGTGGCCCGCATGTCGAAATGGAATACCGCGACCCCAATTCAAAGTCCCGGATATCTGAAATCCCAGCCCTTTGGAAAGCACTTCTACCGAATTGGCGTGAGAACTCGGCAACCCGCAAAGCAGTCAAAGAACTATTTAGAGAATCGCCGGTCGTACCAAGTTTTGAGGGGCGGAAGGTTTACGAATGGAACGACTTGACGATGGCCCATGCGATCGATATTGCCATCGAGTTCGAATCCCATTTGGAACAAAATCGGTTAGCAGAAGCGTGGGAATGTTTGCGTGTGTTACTAAACTTAGAAGCCAGTCGATTGAGCCTGTCGAATTCCTCGATTCTGCGTTATGCCGAGCCGGCGGTCTTGCGGTGGTCGGAACATCCAGCACAAACCACAGACCTGCTTTCCGACGCGATGCCCATGTTGATCACTTTGGGTAAAAAAGAAGTTGCACCCTATCTGCTGTTTCAAGAAATACGCGATCAACTGAAAGAGTTTGAATCGCGAACGTTTGCTTTGTTGTTGTGGTCAGAGAATATCCGTGATCTGCGAACCGATCTGATAGATATCGCGGTGGCAAATCGTTTGTATCTTAATGTTTCTAAGCGCCGTTGGTACATGCATGAATTTGCATCCAATTTCGAGTCTTACTATTTTCAGGCAGAGAATCTGTTTTTATATCGTTCTTCGACACGGACGGGATTCGAGCCAATTGAATTCGACTATGTGGGCGCTGGCCAGCGGATCTGGAGTGTTTTAAATGAATCTCGTTATCGTGAGTCGCGGGTGACCGGTTATCAGACTACGCAAAGGATCAAAGCCGACAATTATCAATACATGTATCTGCGTCTCGCTTTAGATCGATTCTTTGTGCGGTACGGTCGATACCCCGATTTGGCCAAAGATGGATTTAGTTTTTTGGCCCCAGCGATGGAGCAGGTAACGTCTCAACCCGTACCGGTGGATCCTTCCGGTTTTAGTCCTGAAAGTCGCCCTGAGCACTGGCGGTATCTACAGGGCTTTTACTATTCGGTCGACGGTGAACCTCAGATTGTGGGCGCTCCTGCAGGCCGTCCTCACCTAACTTTGTTGCGAGTCAACGTCCAAGTTCCTGGTGGCAACAACTGGCCAATGAATCCGCGGTCACAACTTTGGTTGAGCACGGAGCAATGTTTTCTCAACCGAACGGCGGCTACAGTAGGTCAGCCTGTCCTCAGGCTGACAATCGACGACTAATTTCTGGCAACTAAAACAAAGAGAGCTTTCTATTCCGCCGCTGAGGACGGCAGTAACGTAGGTCAGCTTGTCCTCAAGCTGACAATCGACGACTAATTGCCGGCAACATAAATAAAGAGAGCTTTCTATTCCGGCGCTGAGGACAGCGGTAACGTAGGCCAGCTTGTCCTCAAGCTGACAATCGACGACTAATTGCCGGCAACATAAATAAAGAGAGCTTTCTATTCCGCCGCTGAGGACAGCGGTAACGTAGGTCAGCCTGTCCTCAGGCTGACAATCCCAGACTAATTAATTGCAATTCAAGTTGCCAGCCACGGTGGGTGCGCCGATGTAGATATTGGCAACTAAAATAAACCTACCGACGTGGACGTCGGCAGCCACGACTCGACAGGATCGCGTTGTCTAATCAAAAACCAATCCCAAGATAAACAGCAAAATCACCAAACCCGAAATCACGAATCCGACAAGGCTCACGATAAATGCCGCGTTGCGGTTATTGCCTTGAGCTGTTCCTACCATGCCCAGACCGATGCTGGACAGAATTAATCCAATCGGTGCGCCACAAAAGCACAACAGGTTGCTGCAGATTCCACAAATGCCCAGCACCAAAGCGGCCGTGATCCGGCCATTATCGGCTCCTCGATACACAGGCGGGCCGGCCATTGGCGGGTGGCGCTGGGCTCCTGCATATGAAAACGGATTGTCTTGAGTCGGCGGATTAATCAGTGGCGGGGGTGGCAATTTTGGTGCGACCTCTTCCGTCTCAAATGTCATCGGTTTCGCAACCGTCGCCGGGTCCAATGCCGTTCGGCCAGTTTTATTGTTCGACCAATCAGTCAATTGTTCCGGCTCCACACGCGGAGAATTCGACCAGCCAGGTGCGGGCAATGGAACGGGAACTACCGATTGGCAATTGGGGCAACGGGCTTGTTTGCCTCCATGTTCTACGCCCAGTCGCAGTACGGCTTGGCACTGGATACAGGCAAACTCGATTTTTTGATTGTCAGTCATATCCGTTTTCCTACCAAATTGCCGCACGGTCCGCCAGAATCGGGAAAAATCATCCGGTTAAAGGAAACGTATTCGCCCCACTTCTCTGTTCATCGCCAAAATTGTCGACTTGCCTCCAAAAAACCGCGAATTCACCCCAAATTAACCTCACTTCGGACCAAGTCCAATTGAACCAAAACGGCTGGACTGGTAAGTTAAATCGGTCGATATCCAATCGGGTACGTCAGGTCAATCGTTCGCGGTGAACGTTTACCTTACATTTTTTATTCTGCCACTATCGAAGAAAATCCCCCTGCCAAGCAGCAGTTGCTCGATTTTTTCAAAAGTCGATCGATTGCCGCTCAGTACGCCACAGATTCCTTAGAGAACGGTGTCGTTAGAGTGCGGTGTCATTAGAACACTGTTTGCGATGGGGATTTGTGCCGGGAAGTTCAATTGCGATGCGGCTTGAGTCCAACTCAGCCCCGCAGGCCCTGCATCACCGGGTGGTTAACGAGGAGATCCTATGTCCACACTTGTCCAAGAATTGATTGACGCTGGCGTTCACTTTGGCCACCGAGCCAGCCGCTGGAATCCCAAAATGCGACCTTATATCTACGGTCGCAAAAATCAAATTCACGTTATTGATATCCGCGAAACGGTTCGCGGCCTGTTGCGAGCGAAAAAATTCGTTTCCAAAGTTGCTGGTGAAGGTAGCCTCGTGTTGTTTATTGGCACCAAACGACAAGCCGGTTCGATCATTCAACGCGAAGCCGAACGCTGCGGTATGCCTTTTGTCTCGGAACGTTGGCTCGGCGGTTGCCTTACCAATTTCCGCACCATTCGCAGCCGGATGGGACGTTTGGAAGAATTGGAAGCGATTCGCGGTTCGGATCAGATCAATACCTATTCCAAGAAAATGCAATCGTCGTTGGCACGCGAGTATCGCAAGATGTATCGCAACCTTAACGGCATCCGCACAATGAACCGATTGCCGCAATGTTTGATCATTGTCGACCCCATCAAAGAGAAGAACGCAATTCGCGAAGCTCGCGCCATGGGCATTACCACAGTGGCGTTGATTGATACCAACTGCAATCCAGACGATGTTGATTTGCCAATTCCAGGCAATGATGACGGCATCCGTTCGATCGAGTTGATTGTCTCGCATTTGGCTGAAGCCGCGATGGCGGGCGGTCGAGTTGTGGTCGCCAAGAACGAAGGTGTCGATACGCCTCGCAAAGGTGCGCCAGCCGTTGCTGTCGAAGACAAAGACGCAGAATAGACGCAAAAACGTCGCAACTTGGGCCCAGATTTGAGACGCTCACCACTGGGCGTTGTGATCTCGGTGTCTTTAATCAAACTTTGAAATTAACCGAGCAGAGCGAAACTCGCTCTGCGAACCTTGGCCCGCGGTGCCAGCGTCTTGGATCATAAGACCCCCGCGCGGCATTTCATAACAGACGTATTATTATTTGTGGAGGAAAAAGATGGCTGAAATAACAGCAACCAGTGTTAAACAATTGCGAGAGCGAACCGGATTGCCTTTGATGGACTGCAAAACCGCGCTTACCGAAGCCGGTGGTAATGAAGACATGGCAATCGAAATTCTGCGCAAAAAAGGCCAGATGATTCTAGGAAAACGCTCAGACCGCGAAACCACCTTCGGTCGTTTTGGCATTTGTTTTGGAATCGGCAAACCAGCCGGTGCGATCGTCGAACTGAAATGTGAAAGCGCCCCAGTGGCGGGCCACGAAGAATTCGTGCAGCTAGCCAACGACTTGGCAACCCGTTTGGCCGAGACACCCAGCGCAACAACTGCGGAAGCGCTATTGGATTTACCGTCGCCCAGCAAGTCGGGTGTGACTTTGCGTGAACAAAAGGACGAATTGTTCAATCGAATTCGCGAAGTATTCAACATCGGACGCATGCAACGCATTGCCGGCAGCACGGGCGCTTATAGCCACAACTCGGGTACGGTCTCTGGTGTGTTGATGGGGGTTGAAGGTGGCAATGATGCCGCCGCCAAAGATGTGTGTATGCACATCGCCGCCATGCGACCTTCGTCGTTGTCCAAAGAAGAACTCGACCCGGCTTTGATCGACAAAGAACGCGAGATTCTCAAAGCAGCCGCTTTGAAAGAAGGCAAGCCCGAAAATATTGTCGACAAAATGGTCGAAGGTCGTTTGCGAAATTTCTTTGCCGAACGCGTGTTGCTGGAACAACCATTCGTCAAAGACGACAGCCAATCGGTGAGCCAATTTGCCGCTTCGCACGGCATGAAAATCAACCAGTATGTACACTGGGAATTGGGCGTCCAGTCCTAAGCCCCGAGCGAATTCAACTAAAAACCCCGGCAGTCGCCGGGGTTTTTTCTTAGCTCGATGGCTTTTGTTATGCGCCGAGTTTTTCAACTACTAAGTTTTAATATCACCGACTTCTCAATCATCGAGTAATGACGCCATGGAACAGCAACGATCCAAGTACAAACGGATTATTTTGAAACTCTCTGGGGAAAGCTTCACCCGCGCCGGGGAACGTGGAATTAGCATGGAGCAAGTCGTCAAGGTGTGCAGCCAATTGGCCGTCATCAAAGAGCTGGGGGTGCAAATTGCAATCGTGATTGGTGGCGGAAATATTTTGCGAGGCAGCCAGTTCATCACTCAAAACACGGCCGTCAACGAAGCCACCGCTCACTACATGGGCATGTTGGCGACCGTGATCAACGGCTTGGCTTTGCAAGATGGACTGGAATCTCTCGGATGTACCACGCGGCTGATGAGCGCGATTCGAATGGACGGCGTTTGTGAGCCCTATATTCGCCGCCGCGCAACCAGGCACTTAGAAAAAGACCGCATTATCATTCTGGCCGCGGGGACCGGGCGACCTTACGTTACCACCGATACGGCCGCCGCGCTGGCCGGACTCGAACTGGACGCCGATATTTTGATGAAAGCCACCAAAGTCGACGGCGTTTATAGCGAGGACCCCGAAAAAAATCCCCATGCGATTATGTATTCTGAATTGCATTTTGATACCTTGATCGAACAAAATCTTCGGGTGATGGATACCACGGCGATTTCCCACTGCCGCGAGCACAATCTGCCTGTTTTAGTGTTCAATTTCCAGCGCGATGGCAATATCCAACGCGCTGTCGTGGGAGAAAAAATCGGTACAATCATATCGGCCACCGCAGCCAAATCGGCCAATACGAGTCATTGATTAACGACCAGGAGTGAGGAACATGTCAGTCGACGAAATCATGCTGGACAGTGAAGATCGCATGGAAAAGGCGATCGAAATTCTGAAGAAGAACTTGGGAGGCATCCGCACCGGCCGCGCTAATCCCGGTCTGGTTGATTCGTTGCGGGTCGACCACTACGGCTCGCCCACGCCCCTCAAACAAATCGCTTCTGTCGGTGCCCCCGAGCCAACCCAAATTGTCATCCGACCTTATGATCCCAGCACGATCAAAGATATCGAAAAAGCAATTGTTGCCAGCGACCTTGGGTTTAATCCCCAAAACGATGGTCGGATGGTGCGAATCAATATCCCACCACTATCAACCGATGTTCGCAAAAAAATGGTGGCGCGGATCAAAGATCTCAGCGAAGAAGCAAAAGTCTCCATCCGCAATATCCGTCGCGATGCCAACAAAGTGATCGATCAAGCGGAAAAAGACAAAACCATTGGCGAAGACGATCGCGATTCGATGAAAGAAGAAGTTCAAGTACTGACCAAAAAATTCGAAGACAAAGTCTCGGAAATGGCCAAAGCCCGGGAACAAGAAGTGATGGAAAGTTAAATCCAACACTTTGTTTTCGGATTGCGAATAGCGCATTGAGATCGGGATTCCCGATCTTTTTGCTTGTCAGGGTCAATTCGTTGTCGACGCGAAAGTGTGCCAATGTTAATGAATCGTTTGCAGAATCTAATCGCATTTTTCGCAATGTTGATCACCGCGTGGTTGTCACCTTCCGCCACCGCCCAGACAGCGAACAATGCCGATTTGCTAGGCGAGATTTCCGCAGAGTCTCCCGCAGAAATTCCGACTGAGATTCAACCCTTCACGGCACATGCAATCGATGGTGCGTGGATCGATCTGCAACCGCGAGCTGCCAATGAAAAGCCTACAGTGACCGTCGTTTGTTTCCTTGGCAACGACTGCCCGATGGTCAAACTTTACGCGCCGCGACTGAGCCAACTGGCCGCTCAATGGCCAGCAGCGCAAGTGCAAGTGCTCGGAATCAATAGCAATCCCCAAGATACAACGGACCGAATCCAACAGGTTGTCCAAGAACTGGCGATCACATTTCCTGTTATTAAAGATGCCGATCAACAGTTGTTGCGGTCATTTGGCGCTTCACGCACCCCGGAAGTTTTTGTACTCGACCATTCTTTAAAAGTTCGTTATCACGGTCGTGTCGACGATCAGTATTTTCCTGGAATCGCAAAGCCCAACGCATCCCGTGCTGATTTGCAGCAGGCGGTGAAGGAGCTTTTACAGGGCCAACCAGTCAGCGTCGGTGAGACACCGTTTACCGGTTGTTTGATCGGACGTTTGCGTGAAGCTCAGTCGGAGTCGGCCGTGACGTTTGCCAATCAAGTTTCCCGCGTGCTCCATCAGCACTGTGTCGAGTGTCATCGCGAACAAGACATCGCACCTTTTTCATTAGTCGATTTTGAAGATGTAAAGGGCTGGAGCGATATGATTTTGGAAGTGGTGGACGAAGGTCGAATGCCGCCATGGCACGCGGCACCAGGCCCTCATGAATTTGTCAACACTCGTGGGCTAACGGCAGCTGATAAACAGATCCTGCACGACTGGGTCAATGCTGGGATGCCACCAGGCAATTTAGACGAATTACCGCAGCCAGCTCCTGCCGCGACGGGTTGGCGATTGCCGCGCGAGCCGGATGCGGTGATCGCCATGAGTGACAAGCCTTTTACCGTGCCCGCCGAAGGAACGGTGGACTATCAGTATTTTGTCGTTGATCCGGGTTGGACTCGCGATCAATGGATCGAGGGAGTAGAGGTCATACCAGGCAATCGCAGCGTGGTTCATCACAGCATTGTCTTCATTCGTCCTCCTGACGGCGAACAGGTGGCCGGCATGGGTTGGTTGGGGGCCTATGTGCCAGGTCAAAGACCAAGTCCCTATCCTCCAGGGCATGGCCGGTTTATCCCCGCCGGATCTAAATTAGTTTTTCAACAACACTACACGCCCAATGGGCGGCCGCAAGAAGATACCACTCGCGTTGGTTTGCTGTTTGCCGCGGAGGACCAAATCACGCACCAAATCTATACCTTAATGGGCATCAACCAAGAGTTTGAAATTCCCCCCTTGGCCGACAATCATGCTGTCGCGGGTCAATTGAATCAGTTGCCAGGGGATGCTGTGGTGTTAGGTTATTCACCTCACATGCATTACCGCGGCAAGGCATTTGAGTTATTGGGTGTTGGTGACACAGAGACACAATCGCTATTGAATGTTCCTCGTTACGATTTCAACTGGCAACATTTTTACGAATTGAAAACCCCTGTTCCGTTGTCGACGTTTCGGCGGTTGGAGTTCGTCGCGCGATTTGATAATTCCGCCGCCAATCCGGCAAACCCCAACCCAATGGCTACGGTTGCTTGGGGCGATCAAAGTTGGGAAGAAATGGCCGTGGTGTTTATTGAAGTGGCCCATTCCCGCCATACTCAGGTCGTGTCAAGCCCGGGACTGCCCGTTCCGGACGCGGTAGCTGCAACCGCAGCCAGCGATCCGTTTTCGGCAGCTGAACAAGCGATGGCAAATCGCTGGATCGATGAATTCATAGGCCGGTTTGCCAAACCGGGTGACGATGTTGTCTGGGAGACCCAACTGCCCGAAGCCATCCGTCGGTTTGCAAATCTTGATCGCGATGATGACGGGCGGGTTACGCGACAAGAACTCGAGCCTCATGCGCGTGAACGATTCATGTGGTACGAGGAACGCCAACGCGATCGTCAGGGCGATCAACGATGAATCGTATCTGGGCTGAATCGTTTAAGTCACACCTCTGAGAAAGTGTCAGGCCTGCTTGCGTCGCATTTTTGATCAAAGCACCGCGTGGATTGCCAATCGGCCAAGCTTGGCTTTTTTGGTGATTGTTTTTATCAGCATCTTGGCGTCCATTGGATTGGTCCGCCCGCAGTTGTTGTCGCAGTATTGGAAGGAGCCTCCGCAATCCGCTACCCCTGCACCATCGACAACGGTCAGTGCCATCAATGAACGCCCGGCCTCTTATCGGCGCGTGCCCACCATGCGAATGGGCGGTGATGCAATCTTGGTGGTCGAATCCGAACAGTTCTTTTCGCAACGCGGCTTAGATGCGATGCGACATGTGATTCGAGAGTTGGAGTCCTTGGATTATGTCACCCGCGTTACTTGGATGGACTCAATTCCCTCGATGAATTTATTTGGGCTGGCCGAGCCATTGTTTCCCAAAGCGCCAGCATCTACGGAGCGATTTGAGCGTGCCAAGCAGCGGGCGCTGGCGCATCCGTTTATCCGCGGTCAGCTATTGTCGGCCGACACACGAACGGCGTTAATGTTAGTAGATTTTGATTTTTTGATGATCCCGTCGGATGACGCTTGTATCTCTGGACTTCGCGAAGTAGCGACCGCGGCTGCGGCCGAGTTTCCAGATGTAGCGATGACTTTTTCGGTCACGGGACGAGTTCCGATTGTGGTGACCAGCGTTCGCGGTCAAGACAGTGATCGCCTCAAATACCAGTTGATTGCCTATGGAATCATTTTGGGTCTGAGCGTTGTCTTGTTTCGAGGCATTTCGGCGGTCGTAATTGTCGCGATTGCCGCAGCCTTAGGGGTTTTTTGGACGGTTGGATTGGTTGGGTTTTTTGAAATCGACTTCAACCCTCTCGTCAATGTGATCTTGCCGGTGCTTGTTAGTTTGGTGGGTTTCACCGATGGCGTGCATTTGATGGCCACAATCAGGAAAATTCGCGCTAATGGCGCGACGTCACACCAAGCCGCTGTGGAAGGAATTCGCCAAGTGGGACTCGCCTGCGCGTTGACCAGTTTGACTACAGCCATTGGTTTAGGTTCTTTACTACTGGCCCATCATGAAATGGTCCGTGACTTTGGCATGTGCAGTGTAATTGGCGTAACCGCAACTTTTGTAGCTGTAATTACTTGGATACCCGTGGCTTGTTCGACACGTTTGGGTAGTCGCCTGCATATCGGACTGGAACACAGTTTGATCGAACGCAACCTCAGTCGCATCGGCGGAATCATCGAAATGGTTTTGGCGCGACGTGTTTGGTTTGCGTCCGGTGGCGTGATTTTATTGGTAATCATGTCCGCAATTTGCGCTCAGTTGCGGCCCGATGAGCGGCAAACGACAACCTTGCCCAAATCGAGTGAACCCGCATTGGCGATGGCCCAAGTCGATCGAGCGATGGGCGGGCTCGAGACCTCGCTGGTCCGCGTCATTTGGGAAGATTCCATCGACGTTCAGGCAGCGGGCGAGGTGATTTCTCAGGTCGATCAAATTCTCAACCGCGAACCATTGATCGGACATCCTCTTTCAATCATGACCATCGCCGCGGCGCTCAGCGGTGAGGGTAATACCAAATGTCAGATGGCGATGATCGACCTGTTACCGCCACAACTCAAACGAACCTTTTACTCCCCCGAGGAGCATCGAGCCACGATAACGTTTCGCGTCCAAGACTTGGGAATCAAAACTTACGGTCCAGTCTTTGAGCGAATTGAACAACAACTTTTGGAGCTACAACAACGTCGACCGGGGTTTACCTTAGAGCTGGCTGGTACCGCGGTTTGGCGTTGGCGAAATCTTTATCAAATCGTTATCGACTTATTGGCCAGTTTAGGTTCGGCGGCAATTATTATTTTTGTGGTATTGGGTGTAACCTATCGCAGTGTTCGGGTTGGTTTGATTTCAATTGTGCCCAATTTGTTTCCACTGGCCGTCGCCGGCGTTTATTTAGTTTGGGCTGGGGAATCACTCGAAATCGTTACGGTCTGTGCGTTTACAGTGTGTTTAGGAATTGCGGTGGACGACACGATACATTTTTTGACCCGATTTTTCGAAGAGCGTGAAAACACAGACTCGGATGATGAAGCGATTCGCCGCGCATTTACAGGCGTTGGGACCGCATTGATCATCACGACCATCGTCTTGGTTGCCGGATTTAGCAGTGTCTTTTTTAGCGATGCTCGAGACCATATTCTGTTTGCATCGATGGGAACCATTACGATTACCGCAGCCTTGATTGCCGATTTGTTAATACTGCCGGCCATGCTGAGTTTGTTTTTAAAGCAACCTGCCAAACGCAACAAAAGTTCAAATCGATAACGGTGAACAAAATTTGGCTCTTCCTGGGATTTAGTGGTAAAAAAGATTTAACCACGAAAGACACGAAAAGCACGAACGACGGATTCGGGCGGACGTCAGACTGGTTGCAGGGAATTAGTGGCACGATTGAATTCGACTCGACACGCACCTTCGAGTGGGTCACACCCTATAGATCGGGAAGCTTCATCAATCGTAGCCAATCGACTAGATAAACCTGAAGATCGTCACCAGCCGGCCACTAAAATTTCTGGATAACCCAAAATTTATTTCGGTAGGGTAAGTTTAATGCCGGCCGGAAGTCGTGTTAGGTGGCTTACGGCTGGTGGCAAACGATCGCGGTTTAACTCGAGCAGTTCCAAATACCGCGAGGCTTGACCCAATTGTTGTCGAGCGATTTCAAATAAAGAGTCGCCAGTAACAGTCATGTACTGAGTTGGGTCCACCGTGCGAGTTTCGTCGCGTTCGACAAAATCTGGCGGAGCTAATTCCGGAAACCGATTGGCCAAATCCAACGGCGCAGGGCATTCTAACATGACACTCTTTTGACGATCAGTCGTTCCCTCGAGTCTCGTCAGATTGTGTTGGTAAAGCGCGCGAAACCACTGCCCGTCACCGTAGATCGTACGGGCCGCATCCCATAATGAATCATGTGATTTGAGTTCGAATTGTTTAGGCCATTCGGGCGGTGTTACTGGCGGTTGCGGTTTAACCGCAATCGGCGACTGCGGCGGTTTGGATTCCATGTGAGGTTGAAAAGCTGAGCTTTCGGAAAGCGGTTTCGCTGTAACCGCTGGCGGAATTGTTTTTGAGTCAATCAGCGGTTGAAAATCGCGAGAGGATGGAAGTGGTTGGGCATTAGGCAAAACCGTCAATCCAATGGGTTGACCTGGAGTTGAGGCCCGGGCAGGTGGTGACTGGGCAGGTGGTGACTGAGCAGGTGGTGACTGAACAGTGACTGACTGGGCAGTAGGCGGCACCGTCGCCGGCATCGTTTCCCAAGTTGCCGGTGACTCGGTCGGTTTAGTAACTTCGGTCTTGGTCGGGGGTTGCAAAGCCGACTGGAATTTTTGATCGGAAGTTTCCGAAGTTTTAGGGTTTGGGTCACTGCTGGTTTGGTGGGGCGGATTTACTAACTTAGGATTCAACAATCCGCTGGGTAATTCCGCCGGCAGGCTTCGCGGTTCACTCGTTTGGCGCGGCATCGGCTGTGTTGGCTGGAACTCCGTCCGTTGATCGGCAAACCGTTCGCCCAGCGACTCGGGGCGTTCGTCCACAGGTGCATGACCCAATCGGCGACGCGTCATTTGCAGCACATCATCGGGATCGATTTCGATCGCCAACGGAGCTTGCCAAACGTAATCGGGAATTTGATCGCCGCGACTGCGAAGGTATTGATAGCCAAAATAAGTGAGCGTCACGAATAGGGCGATGATGATCATCAAACCCATTCTCGCTTCGCGCATCATACGTTGGTCATATCCCGACGCTCCAACAGTCACATCAGCACTCCTTTGCACGCTCTCGTTTTATATCTCCGTTCCGCGGACGCCTCATGCGTCAGCGGCGCGATCCCATTCAACTTATATCAAACCGGGCGAATTGGATACAGTTGGATTTTTGCGGAAAACGCTAGCAGCGACTGTTACTCAAGGTGGATCTTAGCCGGCGATGATAAATAAGTAATCCGGTTGAAATCAGGTGAGAACGAAAAGATTTAACGGAAATAGTTTTAGCGAGGGCTGACGTCCATTTTTCTCGCAATGGGGTTGAAAATCACGTTCGGCGGCCATTAACGCGGCTTGAGGTTGATTTAGCGATTTCGCGGACTAAATTATTTGATTTCCCCCGTTTTTATTCACAGAATTGCTATTGCCTTATCCGAAAATTGAAAAAAAATAACCATCTACTCGCAAATTTCTAGCCGATACTTGCCGACGTGGTAAAGAGGGTGAAGTTTAGGGTTTTTATTTACATTGGGAGTGTTTGGATCATGGGTACATTTTTGGCCACTTGGGAGGACGAAGAGAATAATCGGAATATTCAGTTTTCAGTCGACTATCGTACTGAAAACTCGAATGTCGAAATCGTGAACGTCACTCCCGTCAAGATTTCGTTTACATGCCCAGAGACCAATACCTGCGTTCGCAGCATGGGCGTTCACACCGAAACGGGTCGCCGACAATTGGCCCAACGGTTTTTGAGCTCGGACAAAATTGTTGAATTGAAACAACAAATTTCTGCTCGCACGGCCACCTTGACCGCCGTTTAGTCAACCAATTGTCGGACATCACTAGATAAAACTTAGCTCGAACGGCGTCAATTGAAGGCGCCGTATTTGAGCATTTTTGTCATTAATTCGCTGTCATTAATGCGCTGTTTAGTCGCGTGCCTTGGTTTACCGAAACTACCTTGGCAGATGTTTGAGCGATAATAGGCAAGGCATCATATCCGGCAACTGTCGCCATTTCGCTAATCTACGTCCGCGCGATCAATTGTCATCTGTCTCCCGAAACGCTTGGTGAGCCCGCGAAATAAAAGATTCGAGTTGTGTGGAGTTCTTTTTTCCGGGAAAGGATTCGACGCCGCTGGCGACGTCAACAGCCGTAGGGTTCACCGTGTGAATGGCATCCGCCACGTTGCTGGGGTTCAATCCACCGGCCAAAATAAGTGGTACTGTAAGATGGTGTGCAAGTTCGGCGGCAAAGGTCCAGTTCGTCGATTGCCCGGTGCCACCAAAGGCATCGGCGGGGTTGGAGTCGGAGTCTGATCGACGTCCGAGCGGCGGGGCGTCAATTAAGATGGCTTGTACACCAGCTGAGATCCAAGTCTGGCAATGGTTTAGCCATTGGTCGATTGACGCGGATTCGGTTGGTGGGCGAATGCAACGGATGACGCAGTACTGGCTGAGCAGGTCCATGATTTCAATTGTTTCGTCACCATGTAACTGTATCGCGTCAAGTTGTAACTCATTCGCAAATTGCCGAATTGAAGCGCTGTCCTGGTTGACGAAAACGCCAATTGATTGCATCTTGTCACTGAGCTGAGATTTGATTTCGGCCACTTGAGCTGAGGTTGTGCAACGCATACTGCGAGGATAGAAATTGAATCCGAGAGCGTCGGCGCCGGCCGCTTCAGCCATCATTGCATCCGCCAAGGTGGTGATGCCGCAGATTTTGATACGAAATGGCCAGCCTTTGGTGGTGGGGTTTGCGGATGAACTCGCGGGTCGACTCATGGTGCCTTCCAAATTCGATGAACCGATCAGGCAATAACAATAGATATCACGTTAACATAAGCCCGCCATGATACAAAGGTCCCAGGAACTCGACGTCACTGCGCTGCCCTTGTCGGCGGCTGAGGCTTATCCGCGGCGACTGGCCGATGTGGCGCGATTGCCTTTGTTAGTCACTGGCGTGGCTGGTGTTGCCGGGCTCAATGCGCTGGGCTATTTCCGCAGCCGCTATGGCGATTGTGTTACCGGTCAACGGCCCAGCAAAAACTGGCCATTGCGCGGACCTGGAATTGTGGGTTTTGATTTAGAAGATACCCAATCAACACGTCGCTATTTGATCGATAATCAAATTCGCACGGTGCTCAATACGGGCGGCAGTTGCGCATTGAAGTCATGCGAGCTTGACACAGTTCTCGCGCACCGCGTCAACGTACAATGCGTTGATTCGCTGCTGTCCGCGATGGAGGACCTGCCAATTCGTTTTGTGCATTTATCGATCGATTTGGTCTATTCAGGGATTGGCGATGGTGGACATGTCGAGACCGATGAACCGGATCCCGTAACGGTATACGGCAAGACCATGGTTCAAGCGGAACAGCTAATTCTTGCCCGTCGGCCTGATTCATGTATCGGCAGGATTTCATTGCCGATGGGCATTAGTTTCAATGGTCATGCCGGAGCCATTGATTGGATCCAGGCTCGCTTTGCCAAAAATAAACCGGCCACGTTGTATTACGATGAAGTGCGCACGCCGACCTATGTTGATTGTCTGAGTGAAGTGTGTGAAGAATTGTTGGCAGGCAATTGGTCAGGGCTGTTTCATCTAGGAGGCGAACGACGACTGTCGCTCAACCAGATTGCCCAAATTGTCAATCGCGTCGGTGGCTATGACCCCGATTTGCTTCGCGGATGTTACCGCATTGAAGCGGGGCCCATCCCACCGCGAGCGGGCAATGTAACCATGGCCAATGAGAAATTAATTGCTGCTTTGGGTCGCAGACCGTTTGCCCCATGGCCCTATTTCGAAGAATTGGTCCCTACGGATCGACAGTGGCACTATCAACGCCCCGGATTTGTGGGTTCGCCGGAACTGGTGCGACGGCTGCTGTATTGCCGCCCCTTGCCGGGACAAACCTTGGCTGATTTTTTGGCCTGACAATGGGAATTTGCCTGCTGGTCTAAAATTGGGATGCCCAGCCTTTGGACACCGGGATGTTGACCGCAACCTGAGCCACTCAACGAGGTTGATCGCGTAACGGCTTGGGTGCAAGAATTTAGGTGTAACGGACGCCTTGGAATTGCGGCTCAAAAAATGCGGGCAATAATCCATCGGCTTGCAATAGACCTTCGCGAGTTAATTCAACGCGATCATCGTTCCAATCAAGCAACCCTTGGGCGCGATGGTCGGCCAAAGGTTCAGCGAATCGTTCTAAGATATTGACCCCGTATTTGCTTTCAAAATAAGACACATCTAAAAATCCTCGTTTGAGTTGCAGGATCAATTCGCGAATCAGCAATTGATCGGCGGTCGGACGTAGGGCACGGCCTAGTGGCAATTCGCCGCGTTCTAATAGCGCGCCAATATACTCGGGCCATTCAGGTTTGTTTTGATAATGAACACCGCTGATGTGACCAAAACTGGCAATTCCAGTCGCCAATAAATCGGAGCCTTGCCACAAATTATCGCGATAACTAAAGTTCACTTTGTCTGGGTTTTTTACCAGCGTGTAGGCGCTGCTGACGTGATATCCGGCGGCCAACAGTTCATCGTAGGCGTAATTGAGCCAAGCTCTTTTGGTTGGCCAGTCGGCGACTGGAGTTTCGATGCGATTGCCCAAGATGTCTTTGGAGTATACCGTGTTGAACGGCAGTTCCATTTGATAGATGGTGACGCTATCGGGCGATAGCTCAATCGTCTTGGCAATGTTCATTCGCCAATTGTCCCAATTCTCGCCGACCATTCCAGAGATTAAGTCGATATTAACATTGTCAAAATCGATTTTGCGAATCCAATCCCAGGCTCGATAAACTTCTTTGCTCAAATGGGCTCGTCCGTTTTCTTCCAGGACGGCATCGGAGAAATTTTCAACACCCAAGCTGAGTCGTGTCACGCCCAGCTCTTTGAGCGTTACGAGTTTGTTTTCTTGCAGCGTTCCCGGCTCACATTCAAAGGTCACTTCTTCAGCTAAATCCCAATTGATATTGGCCCGCAGTCGATCGACGAGACTGGTCAATTGTTTAGAGCTTAAAAACGATGGAGTGCCGCCGCCAAAGTAGACAAACCGAAAAGGCCGCCCACCCATGACTGGCAATTGGCTGACCAATTCGATTTCGCGACTCAGTGCCGATACATAGGTCTCAATTTCGTTCGCGTTTTTTTCCGTAAACACTTTGAAATAACAAAATTTACATCGTTTCCGACAAAACGGAATGTGCAAATACAAACCAAGCGGTACGGCGCGGGGCGGTTGTTGGAAAGCCTGCATCAAGTCGGGCAATGTTTCCGTGTTCCATTGGCTATAGGGCGGGTAGTTCGAGATAAAATAACTGCCCACTTCGGTTTTGGTTGTCTCGGTTGCCATAACTATATTTTCTCAATTGCATCGATTCGATCGCAGTTGGAACTCGATCGATCGCTAGGAATGAAAAGGTAATAAACCCACATTGGCCCAAGAGCTAATTGCGGGCGTTACTGGGCGATCCTCCTTTAGTCGGTTCGCCTAAACAATAGACAACCCCGCGTTCAGAGGCGATCACTAAGCGATCAAATCCAACGGCTGGTCCTGCCGGCAGTTTTCCGCGAAACGATTGTTCATTGATTACTTTGCCCGTTTCCAGATCTACTTCATACAAACGGCCTGAACCGTCGCCGACAAAGACGCGTTTTTCATCAACCAGTACTGGCGATGATTCAATACCAGAGCGCAAAGTTGTCTGCCAATTGACGGCCCCGGTTTCCGGATGCAGCGAAATAAGTTGTCGACTGGCGGTGCCAAAGACCACATGTTTTTTGTAAACCAAGGCATTGCCGCGGTCCGAGGTGCCGCCTTCGTCAGCCAGTGCCGTCCAAGCCAACTCAGGTTTGCGCCAATTAACGGCTTTGAATCCAGCCTGAGCAGTGCCAAAAAAAATCAGGTCACCGCCGGCCGCTGGTGTTGACCCGGTTGGCGATTCAATGGGCACGCCGCCGGTTTCTTGGCCGTTGGTCAAATCGAAAATGTGCAGGATTCCATCACATCCAGCCGCAAACACTCGCCCCTCGACAATGGTTGGCGAACATCGAATTTGATCGCCGGTGGCGGTTTTCCAAACCAATTCGCCAGACTCTTTTTTCAAACAATACAGATGCGAATCTTGGGAACCGAACACGACCATGTCTTCGTAAAAATTAGCACTCGAATCGATTTGCGAGTCGCTGGTGAACTCCCAACGCTTCTGGCCTTTGGCATCCAGGCAATAAAATTTGCCGGCCACATCGCCGATAAAAAAATGGGAGCCATCGAAAGCGGGTGTTGCCACAAATCCCAAGTCGCCAGGAAAAGTCCAAATCTTTTCACCTGTTTGCAAGTCGATTGCATGCAGATCTTGGTCAAGATCCCCGATAACCGCCATGCGTCGTCCATCGGCTTCAACTAAGACCGCCGATGAACTAAAAGCGCCGTTGGGAACAGTGTATTCCCACAACACCTCTAATTTGCTGGGTAACGAACTGCTCGCGACACCATTGTTGAGTGAATTGCCGCGAAATAGCGGCCAGGCTTTTGCGTCGGAACGATTTACGGCCACGATTGATTCTTTTTGCGATGTTGGTGTTGGCTCTTGTCCCGATACAACCGGGGAGAAGTAGGTCGCCACCACCATACACCACGCGACCATGGTCACGATTGGCAGCTTTCGCCAGAAATGTGTTGTACCAATCGCTCGATTGATCTCGTTCATAAAGTGCAAACTGCCTGTGAGAACAAAACGGGTTCATCAATACACAGTCCCATTATAACAAAACAGCAGCGGTTTCGCGGGAACAATGCTGTCCAATTGACACTGCGCCGAGCTTTTTGACAATGACAACTCAGACAAAACGCGCCCGGCGGCGCGTTATGACTCAAACCGCAGGATTTCAGTGACCATGAGCCAACTTTCAAAACACGACCCGGACATTTTCGCTTACATTCAACGCGAAGCTCATCGTCAGCATGAGGGCTTGGAGATGATCGCCAGCGAAAATTACACCAGTCGGGCGGTGATGGAAGCGGTTGGCAGTATTTTGACAAACAAATACGCCGAAGGTTATCCGGGCAAACGGTATTACGGCGGCTGTGAGTTCGTCGATGAAATTGAGACCATCGCTTGTCAACGCGCGAAACAACTGTTCGGGGCGGAGCATGCCAATGTGCAGCCCCACAGTGGCTCTCAGGCCAACCAAGCGGTTTATTTGTCATTGGTTCAACCGGGCGATGTGGTGCTCGGGCTAGACCTAGCTCACGGCGGTCACCTGACCCATGGAATGAAGCTCAACGTTTCCGGCAAGCTGTACAAGTTCTACCACTATGGAGTGACGCCGGATACACATCGATTGGATTTTGATCAAGTCGCTCGGTTGGCTCGCGAGCATCGGCCCAAGCTGATTGTTGCGGGTGCCAGCGCTTATCCACGCGAGATTCCACACGCCAAGTTTAAAGAGATTGCCGATGAAGTCGGCGCCAAGCTGTTTGTCGACATGGCGCATTACGCGGGTTTGGTAGCGGCCGGATTGCACGACAATCCAGTAACCGTTGCCGACTTTGTTACGACGACAACTCATAAAACACTTCGCGGTCCACGTGCTGGCCTGATTTTGTGTCGCGAATCATATGCAACCGAAATTAATCGCTGTGTGTTCCCAGGCATACAAGGCGGTCCATTGATGCACGCGATTGCTGGCAAAGCAGTTTGTTTTGGCGAAGCTCTACGGCCTGAGTTTCGACAATATGCACAAGCGATCATTGATAACGCCAAGGCGCTGGCTGAGGTATTGATGGCTGGTGGACTGCGGTTAATTTCAGGTGGAACTGAAAATCACTTGATGCTCGTTGATGTGACGCCCTTTGGAATTGGCGGCAAAATCGCTGAAGCGGCACTGGGAAATTGTGGTATCACAATTAATAAAAACATGATTCCCTACGATCAACGCAAACCGATGGATCCCAGCGGAATTCGCATCGGCACGCCGGCGCTCACGACTCGTGGTATGGGGGTTGAGCAAATGAAACAAATCGGTCAATGGATTATTCAATCGCTCAAACATCCGGATGATGCGCAAGTCGCCGCACAGATTCGCAATCAAGTGGCCGAAATGTGTCAACATTTTCCAGTACCAGCCGCTGTGGGAAACATTTGATCAAACTCCCACTCTTCCGTCGTCCAAATCATGGCCGTAAGCAGCAATAGCACGAGAGCGGGTGCCCACAACAGAGGATGAATGGCCCACGGCTCAAGCGGCCGAGTGTGTTTTTCTAACCAATCGTGTTTTGATTGCCAGCCAAAACGGGTCAATCGCCATTGGGGATCTGTCGACATAAAAGCTTCGGGCGACGAGGAGATAGCGGCAGTTGCCGCCGGTTCATCGGTGTTGCCAAAACCGATGTTTGCCGTCAAAACACCTGTTTCCGCGGCCAGGAGAAACATAGCGATTCCAAGGCACCTGGACATTTGCACCTGCCAAAATCGCGAACCGCCGTTGATTCCAAGTGTCTGGTTTTGATACAAGCCACTTTGAGCCGTGTTTTCCGCCAATTTTTTGTTCATGTCCTGCGAAGGGAGCAATTGGTGAGCCAGATTCTCAAAGGAATTTGATGGCCGGGAAACCGCAGGTTTTTCCTGGTTTTAGATGGTTTTTGCAAACTGGCGTGGTTTTTTCGCAACAATTGGCGGGATCCGGCGTTGACAAAAATCGACAACCGGCGAACTTATTAATCAGAACAATCGTCAAAGATTATGAAGAAAGAGCGATAAGTTAACGAAGTGTCAAACGGATTTTTCGTTACGAAAAATCCACGGGTTTTTTAACTTCAGTTAATATTCGTCGACGATTTACTGATAGCTGAGTAGAGTATAAATAGCGGGAGATGAAACGGCACTGGATTCAAGTTAATGCGGTTGCCGATGAAATCATAAACGGGATTCAGACAATGTTATCCACGGCGCGAATAAAACGAAAACAACTGATTCGGGAGGCCGAAGGCTATCTCGAATTGATGACGTTGTTTGACGATCGCTGGCCGTTGGCTTTGAATCATCGTCGCGATCTAGCGGATCGGATCATTGAGGTATTGGGGCAAGTGGATAATCCTCAAGGCTTTAAACCTCAAATTTTGTTTCTCAAGGGCCAAGCTCATCGGGCTGCCGAGCGGTTTGCTCAAGCGGTGAATTTGCTAGAGCAGTCATTGCGACTGGACCCGGAGAACATTTATTGTTTCCTGGCTTTGGGCTGGTGCTACAAACGGCTCAACCAATTGGACTTGGCCGTCGAAGTAATGCGCGGTGCCGTTGTGCTGGAACCTGAAAGTGGAATCTCGCATTACAACTTGGCTTGTTATCTATCGCTTTCGGGCCATCTGAAGGAAGCGATCAAACATTTGGCAATCGCGTTTGATCTCGATCACAAGTACCGCGAGATGGTTGCTCGTGAAGTGGATTTTAACGGGATTCGCGAGACACCCGAATTTCAATCGCTATTGTCGGTCTCTGTTTAATACATGGGACGCGGCAAGAAATCAATCGACCGCCGTGATGCGGAAAAAGTGCTGACCGAGTCATTGCCGGCTTTATTTGTTGAACGATTGCAACAGATTATTTCTTCGGCGAACTGGCCTCAAGTTTGGGCGTCGTTTTCTGAGCCGCGTCATTGCGGATTGCGGATCAATACGCTGCGGACCAGTATCGCTGATGCTCGGAGTCTGTTGACGGCTGGGGAGTTTCAGTGGCAGGCAATCGCCGGCCAGGAAACGGCATTGTGGATTCCTGCGACACAGCGGTCGGCGTTGACTCATCATAGTTTGGTCGACCAAGGATTGGTTTTTGTGCAAGGATTATCCAGTCAGTTAGCTGCCCCCGTGTTGGACCCGCAGCCCAGAGATGCGGTGTTAGATTTAGCAGCGGCTCCGGGAGGCAAGACATCACATCTCGCCGCATTGATGAATAACCAGGGTTTGTTATCAGCGGTGGAAGCGGTGCGACCGCGATTTTTTCGATTGTTGGACAACTTGAAGAGACTTGGCGTGACGATTGCCAAGACTTACATGACCGATGGTCGGAGTGTGGGACGTAAAGTGGGTGAGCGTTTTGATCGGGTATTGCTCGACGCTCCTTGTTCGAGCGAGTCGCGATTTCGTTGTGATGATCCGTCGAGTTTCGCGAATTGGAGTTTGCGTAAAATCAAAGAGAGTGCGCGAAAGCAGACCGGATTGATAACGTCGGCTTTTGATTCGCTTAAGCCTGGTGGTCGCTTATTGTATGCTACATGCAGTTTTGCGCCGGAGGAAAACGAGGCGGTTGTTAATTATTTGTTGGACCAGTATCCACAATCGGCTGTGATCCAAGAGCTTCCGGAATTGCCTTGTTCGATCCAGTCGGGGTTGCAGCAATTTGAAGGCAAAACGTATGCGGCAGACCTTTTGAAAACGATACGAATCGTACCTGATACTTTGTTCAGTGGTTTTTACTTGGCGTTGATCGGTAAGACTTAAGCGGTAAGACTTAAGCGGTAAGACTTAATCAGTAAGACTTAATCAGTAAGACTTAATCAGTAAGACTTAATCGGCAGAGCCAATACCTCGCAAACAGCACCGCGCCAATTGTTGTTGTTCGACCGCAACGTTTAACGGCAAGCCAGAGCGGATTTTGCCCATCCACAACCTCACCACCTCGGACAATTATCTGGGCAAAATCCGCGTCGGCGACGGCGCCCCTTTCTACGCGCCCCGATTGCATCTTCTGTACTGACTCCGCGCCCCGGTTGATTTGACCTCTACTATTTTCGCAGACCAAGCGCAACGTTTAACGGCAAGCCAGAGCGGATTTTGCCCATCCACAACTTCACCACTTCGGACAACTATTTCGGCAAAATCCGCGGCGGCGACGGCGCCCCTGCCTCCGCGCCCCGATTGCATCTTCTGTACTGACTCCGCGCCCCGATCGATTTGATCTCTATTATTTCCGCTGTCCAAGCGCAACGTTTAACGGCAAGCCAGAGCGGATTTTGCCCAGGGCTAATCATTAATTGAACCTGCGCGGATTTGATTCGTATAATGGCTGTCTGAAGTTAACGGAATGTAGTTTACCATTAAGGAGATTAGTTTGAGTACACCCGCCGTTGTGGGATTGCTGCAGTTATTGTCAG
>JBGSMY010000298.1:0-3886 GCA_041739975.1 Pirellulaceae bacterium | reverse complement strand
GCCACTCTTCGAAACGCAGGTCTCACCGCCATGCGACTGGAAGGGCACAAGGGCATCGCATCCACCATTAGAGACTTCTCAGCCAAGCCCTTGCTCTTATTTCAAATGTTACGCAAACTATAAAACTGATTTGCCCTGACTGCCCGGCGGTCCCAATCGAGCTCACGCCACAAAACGCCGTGTGTTTCCGAAGGACAACGAAGTCCCGAATTACACAACAATCCGATGAACCGACGCCAGTCCGCGTTGAGGCATGTCCGTAATAATTGAACGGTGATATGAATTTGATTATTTGTCGCCACTAGCTGAATAGTACCTCACTACCGGCTGTCGCCGGTAGTTTCGGATGCATGTGGATTTATTGGTTTGCCGGTGTTAGCTATGAGGTAACTCACTACCGGCATTCGCCGGTAGTTTCGGATGTTTCACCGGCGTAATGACCTAGCTTCCAGCTTTCGAATTTTCGCTCCTGCCCACAAGCGACCGTGCCAACATACGGAGGCATTATGCGGCGGGACTCCGTTCTGCAAAAAAAGCCAGTCGAATGGTTCTATTCCCATCCGACTGGCTTCTATTTTTAATGACCAAAGAAGAGTTTACCGGTCTTTAAGTTTCCAAGACAATTGAGTTGTCTTTGTTCGCCCTAAGGCAGACTAGTCGTCTTCTTTGTTGGCCGTTTTGATGGCTGTGTCAACCGTAGCTTTTTCAGTTTCCCACTGAAGTACTTCGGCCGCTTTTAATTTGGCGATTGCATCCGAGACCGCTTCGCGGCGAATCTCGAGCACTTCGATTTTAGTTTTGTGTGCAGCCAGCTCTTCCCCTTGCAATTGACTCGATTGATCTTTCATGATCGAGATTCTAGTGTCAATCTTCTTAAGTTCAGCTTCAGCCTCAATGACGTATGCATCTCGAGCGCGGGTGGCAGCCAATTCAGCGGCAAGTCGTTCGGCTCGCGCTTTTGCTTCTGCCGTTTCTTTTTCTTCTTTCGCAACGCGGGCTTCTCGTTCGCGCTTGGCCTCGGCGGTCTCTTCCGCTGCGGATCGTAGCCTTTCATCGGCATTCTCGCGGGCGTCTCGCATGGCCGTTTCGCGCAACCTCTTTTCGTTTTCTTCGGCGGCGCGGACCGCTTGATCACCTGCGGCCCGAGCTTCCTCGGTTTCGCGTTGTTCCTCAATCACGTTATTTCGGGCTGTTTCCACATCTGACGTAGTAACATCGCAACCGACCAGCGAAATTAAGGCCGTCGCCGCTCCACATGCCACCAAAAATAGCACTGGTTTCCGTTTCATATCTCTACTCCTAAAAAGTCTGGCGAACGTTTGACATTTGTGTTCGCTAATGGATTTGACGAAAAAACAATCTTTCGAGTTCGACTCAGATCCGGCCCATCAGAATCAAAATAATTAGGATGAGTATCACTAACCCCAAACCACCACTGGGGTAATAGCCCCAATTGCGACTATGAGGAAAAGTCGGTAGTGCTCCAATTAACAACAGCAACAACACAATCAACAAAATGGTACTCATGACTATTTCCTGTTCGAGCGTTTAAGGGCATGCACCAATTGGGCATGGATATCCAGTAACGCAATTGGCGTGCCGGGGACTGCAGCAAGTACAATGTTGCAGTAAAGGTCGCCGAATATTCACCAAAATTGCCATGATTGGCAGTCCAACGACCAAAGCGAGCGCCGTCAATCCACATCTCGATCACTGTCCGATTGGCAATTGTGTTTCCTTGCCAATTGGTTGCTCGGCACAACTGTTGCTTCGCACCTCTACTTAACGACATGCCGAGGCAAGAAATGCGCAACGGGACCAATTCATGTCTATTGGTCGCCGTTAGCCGCAGGTGCCGCTAGCCGGAGGCGACAAGGAACAAATCAAACATTCCACGGCCCGACGGCGACTTGGTCGAGTGGTTCTTTTTTCGATGAGGGAGATGCAAAATGTTTCTGATGGATTGTGATGGATTGAGTCACTTAGGGACAAGTAAACGCGTTAACGAAGACCGTTTCGTTATTGCTGAAGTGCGAGCTATGACATCCTTCCAAAAAATGAATTTAGATCTGGATGCGAATGCGATTCGCTATGGGCGCGTTTTTGGGAACTACCTGTTCGTCAGCGACGGCAACGGCGAACCGGATGATGCGGCCAGAGCGAGCACGTTAGTGATCGACAATTTAGTAAAAGGGTTAATGGACGATTTTCATTGGACCGCTCCTTTCGATTCAAGATCCGAAAAGGCGATAACGGACCAAGTCCGAAATGCGTTTTGGACTTGCCAAGACGCCGTGGTTCGGGAAGCCCGCGTTTTAGATAGTTCTCATCACGCGGACATGTCGGCCTCTTTAGCATTGGCTTGGATTGCTTGGCCTCACTTGATGTTGGCCACGGCAGGCAATTGCCGAATATTACTTGTGCGCAACGGAAAACTTAAGTTTTGTACTCACGACGACTCCAAACCGATGGCAGAAACAAAGGTCCAATTTAGAACGGGTTCGGAACCCTTGGACGACTCCAAGCAAAACGTGCTCACCAATATCGTCGGCGGCCGCGACAATCAACTATCGCCAACCATTCATTTCATTCAACTCGAATTAAACGATGCCATCGCGTTGTGTACCGATGGTGTCACCCATTCGTTGTCGAATAGGCGGTTGACTGAAATACTCGCAAGCGATCTAACGGCGGCGGAAGCGTGCCAAGTGATTGTCGACGATTCGTTGCGAATCGATGGAAGTGACAATATTACGGCGGTGGTGGCAAAGCTTAAGGCGATCAAACCAGAACCATTGACTATGGAACAATTTGCAGAAACGGCTAACACAAATAGGGATGTGGTCAGTTTCTTTTCCGCCGAGCGTTTAGAGCCAGCGACGATGTTACCTCCAGAGCCTTTGTAAAATGGTCCAAGGAATTTTCAGAATAAATGTCTTCGATTGCGAACTCTATTCACCCAGCCCTTCGGGAAGAATTAACAACTTCCCTTCGTGTTCGCGGACGATGCTACGCAGAGCATTTTCTTGTGTTATTAAAGCTTCTTTGGCCGCAGTTTGAATCCGTGATTGGACCAATCCGCGCGCGAGCCAAGAGGTGCGGGTCACGATGACGATTTTGAGCGTGGTCGCAAAATGAGCATCGCCATTAGCTTCTGGGGTCAACAAGAGGATCGAGTCATAACCTTGAATGGGTGTTGCCAGTTGGTTGAGAGTGTTTTGGGATTCGAGTCGTTCTGGTTTGACGTTGATTCTCTGATCCATGGTTAACTCTGGCCGACCCAACCAAGTATTATTGCTAACGACGACCAATTGCCCCTCACCCTTAAGCTCCCAGTCTCGATCCAATAGTCGAGCGTTATTTTCTAGCGTTAAGTTCAACCATTGTTGGTCCTTTAACTCCGCGTCGGCCATCGCCACAATCGTTTTGATTGCGTTGGTGCGAACGAGTATCTTTCGCACCCGTTCCATTGGTTCGTTAATTGTGAACTCGTGTTTCGCGTGGGATTGCACTTCAATCGTCTGTAGTGGGGCCAAAGCCAAGACAACAAGTGCGATGATGGCAAAGGTAATGGAGACAATTACAATCCAACGAGTGGCCATAACTATTCTACTCCTTGATTTTAGGCATGCTGCACTCTGAATTCAAAAACACGTTCGGATATTCGTCACCGGTCAGCGATGGCACTTAGGGCATTTTGATTTCTCATAACGAACGGCTCACAATTTGCAATTGGTGTGCCGCATTGCCCAGGGCTAATCATTAATTGAACCTGCGCGGATTTGATTCGTATAATGGCTGTCTGAAGTTAACGGAATGTAGTTTACCATTAAGGAGATTAGTTTGAGTACACCCGCCGTTGTGGGATTGCTGCAGTTATTGTCAG
>JBGSMY010000297.1:0-3724 GCA_041739975.1 Pirellulaceae bacterium | reverse complement strand
TTGACAATAATTTTTTATGACAATAATTATTGAGGAGTTGAATAATGGCTGAACTTTCAAAAAAGTCGAACACTTCGTCTGAAGCGACACAACGCACCCGCGAGAATCGCTCGATACGAGATATTGTTGCGGACAAAAATCTTTCCGGTGGCCAAGCGGCGATGGCATGTTTTCGTGAGTATGCCAAAGAGCGCCCGGAAGTTGTAGCGTTTTGGACGTTTGGACTTGGCTTCGTCTTAGGCTGGAAGTTGAAAATTTGGTAGTCACTATCCTAACTGATTGATAAAACTGCATGAATCCCAAATCTAGCATCAGTGACGCTCGTTTTCGCGGAGTCTTGATGACAGTTGGGGCGATCGCGGTTTTGTATTTTGCGAAATCCGTTTTCATTCCGATTTCACTGGGCATACTCCTGAGTTTCGTATTGGGGCCGCTCGTCGAGATTGTTGAGCGGCTGCGAATCGGACGAGTCGCTGCGGTAATTTGTGTTCTGGCAATTTGTAGCATTGCTTTGACATTGATGATTTGGGTGCTTGGCGCCCAATCGATTGAATTGAGCAATAACCTTCGACAATATGAGTCGAATATCGAGCGTCGCGTTGAACAATTGCGTGCGCTGATTCCTACGGGGCTGGAAAAAGCCAAAGATGTCATTGAGAAAATTGAACAACAGGTTTTAAATCCAGACGAAAAGGCAGATGAGGGAATCGACGAAGCGGATGGAACCGACGAAACGGCTGGCGATACCGAGTCGAGCAACAGGAAGCCGGCAGAGGCTGGCAAGTTAAAATCGGGGAATCCGATATCCCAAACCCCCCTTGAAACCGGAAAATCGAATAATGACGAACTGAAACCGGAACAGCCACCGGTTGCCGAACCAGTCAAAGTCGCGGTTGTAGCCGATTCCACCAATCCGTTTGCCATGGTGATTGGCCTCGTCAATCCCGTCTTGGCGCCCATGGCAACAGCCGGCATCGTAATCGTTTTAGCTATTTTCATCTTGTTGGATGAAGGTGACTTTCGCAAACGATTAATTCGCCTTTTCGATTCGGGCGGCGACGACTCTGTGGAAACCGCATTCTTAGAAGCTTCTGAACGCTCGATGACGTGGTTGCGGACCATGTTTCTAATCAATGCGATTTATGGAGTGGCAGTCGCTATCGGCCTGTATGCGTTTGGTTTGCCCAATGCACCCTTGTGGGGATTCATTGCGTTCAGTTGTCGGTTTGTACCGTATGTTGGTCCTTGGATCGGCGCAGCGATTCCAATTCTTTTGTCGCTTGGAGTTTTCGAAGGCTGGGGTCGACTGTTGGGTATCGGCGCGATGTATGTGGTCTACGAACTATGCGTCAATTTGGTGTTGGAACCGCTACTATACGGGCGATCGTTGGGATTGACCTCGCTTGGCATTATAATCGCCGCAATCTTTTGGACTTGGATTTGGGGGCCCGCTGGTTTAGTCATTGCCGTTCCTATGACTCTATGGCTGGTAGTTCTAGGGAAATATATTCCTCACTTCAGCCAATTCACTATTTTGTTTGGTGACTCGTCGGAGTCATCCTCGCGGTCGTAGCAATCTCGGTCTACAATTGTTTCCGTTTGACAATCGATAGCAGGCTAAGTTCGTTAGGATGAGTCAATAGTGGGTGGAACCGTCGCAACAGATGGCGGTTATCCGGGATTTTTAGTGGCTGGCTGGGGACGATTCGACTGCCATAAACCAAGATAAGTATTTTTCTCGGAGCGTTTTCTTGCTATCGACTTGGTTTATACGGGCTTCAGGTTACTTTAGTCGATTGGCCATGGTTGGTGAAGCTTCCCGATCCACTCGGTGTGACCCTCGCGAAAGTGCGTGTCGAGTCGAATTCAATCTTGCCGGCAATTCCCTGCAACCAGTCTGACCACCTGAATCCGTCGTTCGTGCTTTTCGTGTTTGTCGTGGTTAAATCTTTTTCACCACTAAATTCCTCGAAGAGCCCAGATGGTAAATCTAACTGTAAAAAAAAACGGCCCAATGATTGGGCCGTTCTCGTTTATATGTTGATCGATGGTCGCAGACAAATTAGGTATTTGCGCCGCATCCAAACTATTTTTTGACAACAGTCTTTTTAGCCAGAGTTTCGGCCAATGACTGTGCCTTGTCCAGATGTTTCTTGGTCATGGCAATTGCTTGATCGCAAACTTGATTCAGTTCGGGCACTTTGGCCTCTTGAATAGCCTGCAAACATGCGAGCATTTCGGTGTGTGTCACAATCTGAGTGCCCACAAATGCCATGTCAAAATCAGTGCTTTCGTGTTCCTTTAACATTTTGTGCATTGCGTCTGACTTTTTGATCGTCGCTGATTTTTCGATATCGCAAAGTTGTTGAATTAAATTTGTTTCACTGTTAGCTGGTCGATCGCGATTTACGGTTTCCGTTTGGTCCGCTTGTCGCGTATCGGCGGTTTGCCGATCTGTGTCTGATTTGGCTTGTCCATCGCGAGCTTGATCCATCGCCATCATTTCTTTGATAAACGATTGTGGTACAAGTGTTTTTAGCGATTCGTTGCCCTTGGCGTGTTCGCTCACTAATAACTGTGCAAACTCGCGAACTTCGGGATGTTGCGCGCGTTCGACAGCCATTCGCGATTGATTAATCATACACTGGTTGCCCAGCATTAATTTGGAGGCCAGCACCTGTGGCAACGTGGGTGCGGTCATTGACGCCGTTGACGCTTGAGTTTGCTTGATTTGACGGTCGCCCTGTGTTTTTTGTTCTTGGGCATATATCGCCGTCGCAAACGTTGTGATAGCGAAAATGGCAAATGTCATTAAAAACTTGGTCTTCATTATTTGTTTCCTTGAAAATCTTTGAATTGCCGAAATGTTTCGGTTTGAGAACAATCAGTCTGGTCAAAATACTACCGACAGCCTTGTAAAAAACGGCCGATGGTCTCCATTGTCGTTCCTAGAAATGCCGTTATTGAATTAACGGACACGGTCCAATTTTTTGCGCCTTTCTAGAACTCTGGTCAGGTTGTATTAAGTCAAATTCCCTCCTATTACCCAATGTTGCTTTTCATTGTTTGCCGAATGCCGTGGCAACTCGAGCGCAATCCACCATTTGAGGATAGGCATTGAGCGAGTGGAGCAACAATCCCCTCGTCGAGTTAAGGCAACCCTGGATGCAAACCATGTGCCGGTAAGTTTGAATGAATGCTGAGGTACACAGATGTCGATTGAAAAGCGACAGATATTTGCGAACGATCTTCTAATGCCCTATCCACCGCAAACTACTGAATCGGGAATAGTTGGTGCTGGTACTTTTTGAAAATAGTGTTTTCGCGTAGAGGCTGGAGGGCGTTCGGATTTTCTGGTTGTGCTTGCTCCAGCAATTTAGCGGCTTGAGCAAGGAGCTCCGCTGATATCGCCATACCGTCAGGATGATCTGCAAGTTTGGCAAACAATAACGCTAGGTAACACTTTTGGCTTGGGCTAAGTTGGTATTCAATCGCTTCACGGGCCCAGCGTAAGGCGGAGGTATATTTGCCGCTGCACATTAACAATAATCCGAGATTGATGCGCGCCAGCCCTTGCGAAGGTGCTCATCGTACCACACAAGTTTTTTTATTTAAATTTTTTTTCGTTGACTTTTTGTTTGTGGTTTCTGGTCCAAAGGTATCCCAAGCTCTGGCGAAGTCGTATACGCGTTGTAGTCCGAGCCAGAGTGTTTGGACTCCGGGG
>JBGSMY010000217.1:0-49174 GCA_041739975.1 Pirellulaceae bacterium | reverse complement strand
CTGTCCTACGTTACCGCTGTCCTCAGCGGCGGTATAGAAAGCTCTCTTTTTTTATTGCCAGTATTTTGTCGTCGATTGTCAGCTTGAGGACAAGCTGACCTACGTTACCGCTGTCCTCTGCGGCGGTATAGAAAGCTCTCTATTTATTTGTTGCCAGAATTTGGTCGTCGATTGTCAGCCTGAGGACAGGCTGACCTACGTTACCGCTGTCCTCAGCGGCGGAATAGAAAGCTCTCTATTTATTTGTTGCCAGAAATTTGTCGTCGATTGTCAGCCTGAGGACAGGCTGACCTACTGTAGCTGACCTACTGTAGCTGACCTACTGTAGCTGACCTACTGTAGCTGACCTACTGTAGCTGACCTACCTAACCGCATCTACATGCAAGCGATTCTTGGAAGAAATAAGGCGAGTTCTCTATTTCGAACGAACGTCTAACACTTGGTTCCAATCGTTGGGCGGGCCAAGCGGTTGGCGTTCGATTTGCTGTTCCATCACTCGCTTGGCGAAATCGACATCTGGCAATTGTCGCAATTTCTCCAGTGCGGCGGGCCACTGGCCCGTTTGAAATAGTTGAGCCGCTTCTTCGTACAAATGCAAATGGCTGTCCGTAATTCCCACATAAGGTCCGCCGTTGGGCAGCACTTGAAATAGTGACGCTCGTTTTTGAAAGCCGCTTGGCAATACCCAGCCAAGTCGGCGGACGCGAACCCCCAGTTCCGTTTGATCGTCTTGGATGGCTTGAGCCGTTGCCTGATCAATCAAGATCGGCACGCGAAATGACCGCGTCATGCTTTCGAGTCGCGCGGCCAGATTTACTACGGGCCCAAAAGCCGTGACTTTGACTTGGTCACTCGAACCGATTTTACCGGCCACGGCGGGACCACTCGCAATGCCTAAACCGGTAATCAATTCGCTGGCAGGCAAAGCTTTTGCTTCGCGGATTTCGTCAAACTTGCGCGCTATTGCTACGGCGGTTTGGACCGCGCGGCTGGCGGCATCAGGTTGTTCCAGAGGCCAGCCCCAAAACCCCATCACAGCATCGCCATGAAAATCACCAACAACACCTTTGTGATCGAGAATACTGGACGTCATAATGCCTAGCGATTCTGAAACGCCTTGCAATAATTCCAACAAGTGATCCGACATACGTTCGCTAACCGCTGAGAAACCGCGTAGATCGCAGAACAGTACCGATACATGGCATTCTCGAGGACGCAGAATCTCCTCGGGATCTTGGCCGGAGATGGCTTCCAAAACAATTGGTGAAAAAAAAGATCGCAGTCCTGCTTGTCGTCGTTGCAAGCGATTGAGTTCAATGAGATTGGTATAGGTCGAGCCGGCTAGTTGTACGAATTTCATGTCATCTTGTAACTCGTCTTGGATGACCTGTTCCGAGAGACTTTCAAATTGTCCGGCTACGTAAATGGCTTGACTCTCCCAGCCATTGGTGGGCAGAGGGCAAGCAAACGCCCAATCGGAGTTTTGCTCGACCGTGTAGCGACTGCTGGTTACTGGGCTTGTACTCCAAATATGCAGCGTGGTTTGTTCGGAATCGAAGGCTTGGTGGATTAACGATCCGCTCGGCTGAAATCCGGCCGAGAGTTCATGGCGTCCGTCCCAGTGCAGGACGCGCGGTTCGCCCTGTCCTCGGCTCCATTCAACAATCGCAACAGTGGTTGCCCGCGACACACCATCCAACAAAACTTGAGCCAAGGCATCGTGCAACTGAGCATCGGTAACGGCGTTGGCAATCAATTTAGGCAGTTGGCCGAGAATGGTCAGTCGTTGTTGAGCATCGCGATAATGCAACTGGTCGAGGTATTGAAACGTAAAATTTCGTTGCCGCAATGGTTTGGGGACATCTTGGGTCATACGAACTTCGCTATCGACCACAGTAAAGAGGGTTTGTCCGATTACAAAATGTTCGTGATTGGAGACAAAGAATCGGGCCACTTCGCGACCGCGAAAAAAAATGGGGTTGGCGGCCTCGGGAATTTTTTGAACCAGAACCCTTGTACCTTTTTTCAGCAGCGTAAAGTGGCGGCGCGAAATTTGGCTATCCCAGGGAGTACCCAGCGGCGAGGTCGTACGTCCGACGGCGACTTCAATGTCGTCTGGTATGCGGCGGCGCCAACGGTTCTGGCTGGTTTTGTCTTGGGCGATAAGATCGAACATCGGCGATCCCCTACGATTTGATGATACGCAACGAAATAGCATACCGACATACAAGGCACGCGATAGACACCCGCGCGAAATCGTTTAAAATCGGAGCGTCGCTATTATTAAGAGGCCAGCGCCTCGCGACAAGTCAATCGCCGTTAAATCAATATAACCCGAGTCTTTAGCGATCTGAGTGCCAAATGAAGTATGGAATGAATTTATTGTTGTGGACGGCAGAACTTCAGGAAGAAGTATTGCCGGCAATAGAATTGATTAAACAAGCGGGATTTGATGGAGTCGAAGTGCCCTTGTTTAACTATGACTTGGATTATGCCGCTTGGGGGCGACGCTTGGACGATTTGGGTTTAGCCCGAACGGCTGTGACGATTCGCTCGGGTGCCGACAATCCGATCAGTCCTGACGCTCAAATTCGTCAAGCAGGAATCGACGCCAATCGTCGAGCAATCGATTGCTGCCATGCGCTCGGGGCTGTTAATTTGTGCGGCCCTTTTCATTCCGCTTTAGGCGAATTCTCCGGAGCCGGCCCAACCAACGACGAATGGAGTTGGGGTGTCGAGTCGATGCGGGTTGTCGCCGAACATGCCGGCAAAGCCAATGTGACCTTGGCCATCGAATGCCTCAATCGATTCGAAACTTATTTACTGAACACACACGCCGACTCTGCACGTTTTGCCAAAGAAGTAAACCATTCGCATTGCCGTATTATGTACGATACATTCCATGCCAACATCGAGGAAAAGAACATTACTGCCGCCATTCAGGCTGCCGCGCCGTTTTTGGCTCACGTTCATATTTCAGAAAATGACCGCAGCACACCCGGCACAGGAAACGTTCGTTGGGATGAAAACTTTGCCGCTTTGAAAGCCATCGGCTACGACGGCTGGATGGTTGTTGAGGCGTTTGGATTGGCTTTACCGGCAATTGCCGCCGCAACCAAAATCTGGCGTCGGATGTATACGAGCGAGGAACAGCTGACTCGCGATGCGTTGTCGTTTATGAAACGGCAAGTTGCTCAACATTACGGGAATCGTTAATGAACAATTCTCGCAATGCACCGTTGGCTACAAATTTGTTGGCAAATGCGATTGGTCGCGTTCTGCTCGGTGTCACATTGATTGTGTTGGGCGCCACCAATTGTTTCCTCAATTTGTTCTCATTTGGTCGCGATATCTGGCCACTGATCAATGGATCGCCGCTACCAACTCCCAACGACAATGCGGGTTTGACCGTCGCGACCTGGGCGATTTTAGTCATCTTGTTTTCGGTAATTCCATTTTTGTTGGGGGTTCGACTTGTCATGCTGCCGTCGAAAGCGGCACGTGCTTCGACTCCCACCGTCACCACCGAGGAAAAATCTCATGATCCGACTTGATCGCTCGCGACCTTTGATCGGTACCAAGGCGATGCAGACCTCGATGTTGGCTCTGGCAATCATCTTGCTTGCCAGTATTGTTGGAATTTCTAACTTGGAGGCTCATCCGCCAACGTCTGCCCTACCGCCTTCCTCGATTGCTGGTGCGGGCGGAACCGTCCAGGCTGCTAACGCCAATCCAAGTGTTCAGGAGCCGGTCGTCGAGAATTCAACCAAAAAGATCAGAGTCAAACCGGGTCCGCTCGCGTCAAAAATTGGTATGGGAGTCGAGTGGCAACACGACTTTGATGCGGCGCGAAAGTTGTCGGAACAAAGTGGCAAGCCGATTTTGTGGTATATCCCCACGGTGCCCAATAGTTTCATGGACCGGCAAACAGAAATTGACCGTTACATGATGGCCGGGCCGTTTTCCTGGGAACCAACCCGACTCGCTTTGAATCGGCACTTTGTCCCAGTGGTGGCCGTGCCAACGGCCGAACAGCAACAACAATTTGGCTTGGAGCCGTTTAAGTTCGTCGAACCTGGGTTCTTGGTCGTTTCACCGGCCGGCGATGTGCAGCGGCGAGTGGATCGCTTGACGACTTTACATCCTCAATGGTTTTACGAACTGATCACCGCGGAACTTGTGGCTTCAGAAAATCAAGTTCCCTTTGTATTGCGACCTGACATCCAACGAGATTTCGAACGTTTTGCCACTGGTGAACTTTTTCAGCCTGCCACAACCGTGGATCTAACAACACCGATTGATTGGATTTACGCTCAATGGTTGCGCGGCATGATCGCCTTTCGACAGGGTCAACACGCGCAGGCGAAAACGATTTGGCTGGAAATCGGCAAGCAATTTCCCGATCATCCTTTTGCTTGGAAAGCTGCCGCAGAGGCCGAGGGATATGGGCCCTTTGTTCGCGGATTTGAAGTTTACGATCAATTGCCAGTACCGGCATTGCGAGCCGGTCGCGATTCAGCCGGCAGTGCGGCTCCGCCGGGCCTGTATTCCGAAGAACAAGTGCGTCAACGGAGTGTGCAGTTCTTATTGGGGATGCAACGCGACGATGGCGGTTGGGTTGATAGCGATTACGATTTTGGTGGCACCGATAGTTTGCCCAATGTTCATGTGGCCGTCACGGCACTGTGTGGGATCGCCTTAATGGATCAGCGCGAATTGGTGCCCGAGCGCCGCGAAGCAATCCAGGACGCCATCGACCGTGCCGCTACTTTTGTCAGCAACGAAGACAATCTCAATCGAGCCGATCGCGATGAATTGTTTTGGGCCCTGGCGTATCGAATTCAGTTCCTGGCAAAATTAGTGGGCGAGCAAGAAGCTTGGCAACCCAAACTACAAAGCAGCGTAACAGAACTTGAGAATTTCCAATCAGCTCGTGGTGGCTGGTTTCACGAGTATCCTAACCCTTTCGTTACCGGTACCGCTCTCTGTGCATTGGCTGAGGCCCGACAGGCAGGGGCCACGGTGAATTCCGAACAAGTTGACAAGGGCATTCAGGTCTTGATGAGTGACCGTCTCGACAACGGCGCTTATCCTTATGGAACCGGACGAAGACGAAATGCCAATCGTCCCGCCGGGGAACAAGAGATCAACGCTTCGAGTGGTCGCATGCCGATTTGCGAATTGGGGCTGCACCGTTGGGGGCGGGCAAATGACGAACAACTCGCCACGTCAATTGAACAGTCTTTGGCCGGACAAAAATTCTTGCAACAAGCGCTTAAATACGACGATCACACTTCGGTAATGGCCTACGGCGGATTCTTTTTCTGGTATGGCATGCAAGGCCGCAGCGCAGCAATTTTAGCCGTCAAAGATGATGGCAAACGTCGGGAGTTGGCTCAAAGGCAACGCCAATTGGTACTAGAGTTACCCGAAATCGACGGTTGTTTTGTCGACTCCCATGAACTCGGACGATGTTATGGAACCGCAATGGCGCTGCAATGTTTGGATTTAGCGCGACAAGCCGAAAAGTAAGCCGGCTGAGAAAGAAGCAACTGAAAAATGGGTAGCGCTCAATGTGCGTGTCCGCTGAAAATTAGCCGGCACGCTTATTGCGATTGACGAAATTAAGAATTTCGGCCACCGCCATATATAGGTCGAATGGTATCTCTTTGCCGACTTTGACATTGTAGTACAGAAACCGCGCAATCGGTTTGCGTTCGACGACAGGTATTTTGTGTTCTTTCGCGATTTCAATAATTCGTTTGGCGATAAAGTCGCTGCCTTTGGCAACCACGATCGGCGCTGGAGACTCGTGTTTGTCATAACGCAAAGCGACTGCAAAGTGGGTAGGATTTGTAATCACAACGTCAGCACGCGGCACGTCGCGGGCCAATGATTTCTTAACCAGTTCTTGTCGCAATCGCCTCATTCTCGCGGCAATCATCGGATCGCCTTCGTCTTCGCGGTGTTCGTCTCGCAGATCTTTTATACTCATCCGCAAGTCCTGGAGGTGTTTCCACTTTTGAAAGCCCAAATCAGCCACACCCACCAGTACCATCGCCGCAGCCACGGCGAGTGAAACGGCAATGAAGATCTCGCTGGCTTTTTGTATCGATTGATCTAAAGTTCCGAATGCCGTCATCAAGGTTGCGGGCAAACGAGATTCGATCATCATCCAAGCGATCAAGGTAATTAAGGCTGTTTTGATTAAGGCCGTCAGCCCGCGGACTAGCGAGCGTACGGAAAAGATTCTTTGCCAGCCTTGAATCGGATTCATACGATCCCATTTCAGCTCCAATGGCTTCATGGTTAAATTGAATTGCGTTTGCAATCCGCCAGAAAGCAAGGCCACGACAAACATCGGCAGCAACAATAGCGCGAGTGGCAAAATGAGCGATTCGGCTGAGTTAGCTGCGAGATAAGCGAGCGAGTGAGGGTAGGCAATGGCAGTCTCGAACGACAGCAGGCGCTGTTGCAAGATCTGTTGCAGCGCTAGCCAAAGTGTTCTGCCGGTTGTCCAAAAGTAAAGAACGGCCAGCAACAATACAATGCCGCTGACCAGTTCGCCGCTATACCCGATTTGCCCCTCTTCCCTCGCACGTTGTAAACGACGCGGTGTGGGGGCCTCAGATTTTTGATCTTGATCGTCTGCCATAACCTCAATGAGGTCTCAAAATGACTGATGTGGTTTACTCGCTAAAGTTAGTAAAAATCTGCTCTAAACCGAATAGCGATTTTTCAAAATAATAGGTAATGGCATGAACCACTACCGGGAACATTACCAACAAGCAAATAAGCCCCAGCGCTCCACGCAGAGTCATACCAACCGAAAACAAGTTCAGACTCGGCGCCGCTTTATTGAGAAAAACCAACAACAGATTCAAAGCAAACAAAAAAATGGCGACCGGTGCAACAATCAACAATCCATAATGATTGAGCTCTTGAATCCAGTTCACAATTGCTGCGGTAGGCAAATTCAACAGGTCGATCTTGCCTCCCAACTTGTCAAACGATTCATGAATCAAAACGATCACAACATGGTGCAAATTTAAAGCAAAAAATAGCAACAGAGCCAACGTTTCAAATAATTGGGTTACCGTCGCCGACGAATCGGGGCTCGAAGGGTCTGCCATGTTACCTAGAGAAAAACCAAATTCCTGACCCACATAGGCCCCGGCGATACGAGCGGGAATTAACACAAAGCCCAGTGTCATCGCGATCAGGAGGCCAATACTCACCTCTCGAATGATCACCAGGATGCAATACAACACGTCCCAATCTGGCGTTGGCTGTAAATCGCTGGCGATCTTGTCGCCTAACGTAGTAAACCAAAAGACACTCAAACCAAAAGCTAAAGCCACTTTGATTGAATTGGGAATCTGTCGGCGGGCAAAAATGGGGAAAAAGCTAATCACAGCGCTAACCCGGATCAAAATCAGAATCAGGGTTGCCGCAGCGAGCCAGTTCATTGAGTCACTCGCGTTAAAAACGTAAACACATCGGTCGTGAAACTAGTTAAAACATTCAGATACCAGGGCATGGCGGCGATCAACACCGCCACCACGGCCACGATTTTTGGCGCAAAGGTCATCGTTTGTTCTTGAATACTCGTTACGGTTTGACCAATGCTAATGATCAAACCAACAATCAAGCTAACCACGACCACTGGTGTGACCAACAACAGGGACGTAATCAACAACTGTCGGCCGATATACACGACATCATTAAAATCCATTGCAGCCTCTTCTTAGGAAATCGTTGATTTCCAGTTTCCGATTGCTAGTTATTTTTTGTTTGACAACGCCTCAATCAATTGCGTAGCCAATGGGCTATCACCTAGCTCGGCCAGAATTTTTGAACCTTGTTTTGCGGGCACGCTGTTGAGAATATTCGCAGCAAATTCAAGTTCCCCATTGTTAGCAAGATCGGTGATGAGCTTGGCCGCTAAACTGGGGTCCAGTGATTCGATTAGTTTCTTAATTGGCGCCACGCGTTCGGCCATCGCGTCTTTATCCGCAGTCCTGTCGGCTGGCATTTTTTTCTTCAATGCTTCTAATTCTTGTTTTTGGGCGGCCAATCCGGCGTTTTCGATTTTGATCTCTTCTAAAATTTTGGCGGCTTCCATCATCTTTTGTTCGAGCTGGTCACTAAACGCTTTGAGTTCCGAGCGCTCGCGATCAAGATCGCCCTGCATCTGTTTCATACGCAATTCGTCTTTGCTCATCAACCGTTCGCGGTCCTCAAGTGCCTTTTCCTTTTTCGTTATCGAATTGTTCATTTCGATAATCGTTTCATGATTGATCGAATCCGTATTGCGAAATGCAATGGGCAGCAATTCCGTTTTTTCGGCAGTTGCCGCATCCGGAGGCATTGCCGGCGGTGTGTCTTCGGAAGAATTGGCATCGGCGGTCAAGTTTTCTATTTCTTCTTTCGCCTCCGGCTTGGGTTGAAACAGAAAATAACTGGCCGCAAATGCGGCACCAAACAATAATCCGCCGATTAAAGCGAGCTGGATCATCGATTTCATATCGTATTTTCCTCAATCTGGCGAACCGATTGAATGGCCGCCCGTTCATCATTGATTTTGTAATCGAGTAACTCTTGTTCTCGGCGCACTTTGGTATTCAATTTGTCGATTAATCGTTCCCAAGACTGCACGCGACGGTACTGCTTTTCTACCGCACCGCGAGCTGTGTCCACTTGCGATTGCGCTTCGCAAACCACCTTCTGGCATTCTTGCCGCTGCCGCGCAAGCTGTCGTGTCCAATGACCCCAAGCCAACCTGCTAGTTGTGTCAATATTGGTCGGGACGATCAAACTATCGGTAATCTCGCGTTCGACGAGCTGCAAGGCTTGTTGTGTGGTTTCAAGATGTCGAACGGCGCGCCCAAGCTCAACGGACAGGTCATCCAGACGTCGCTGGTCCCAGTCTGCTAGCTTCCGAAATCGGTTTACTCGTTGCTTGGTTCTCATCTCATGTTTTCAAGGTTGAGTCAAGAGCAAAGGTTGATTAGTTGGTCTTCCAAACGTCATTCAGTTTCTTCAACAATTGTTGGTTTTCGGCCCAAGCACAGGGTTGGCCGATGGGTTGCTGTAAGTACTTTTGCACTTGTGGCAAAAGCTGAATTGCCAGATCTGTTCGGGGTGACGCACCTTTTTGATAAGCACCGACTTGTAGGAGATCGGCCACATCGCGATGCAATGTCAAGATTTGCCGAATCGCTTGAGCGGCGCGGCGCTGTTCGGGAGAAGTGATTTCCAGAAATAGACGACTTGCGCTGGTAAGAATATCAATTGACGGAAAATGACCCGAGTTGGCTAGATCGCGACTCAAGACAATATGCCCATCGACGATGGAGCGAACGCTATCGGCAACGGGGTCATTGACGTCATCGCCTTCGACCAAAACGGTTAACAGTGCGGTGATTGAGCCTCTATCGGAGTTACCCAGTTGTTCCAGCAGCACCGCGAGCTTTTGAAACACCGATGGCGTATAGCCACGAGCAGTGGGCGGTTCGTTTAGTAAGAGCCCCATTTCTCGTTGAGCCATAGCCCAGCGGGTCAAACTGTCGAACATCAGTACAACGCGTTGGCCCTGTTGGCGAAAATGGTTGGCAATCGCTACGGCCGTTTCACCGGCCCGAACCCGGGCCAATGGGGTTTCATCGGCCAAAGAAACAACCACAATTGAGCGCTCGCGGCCAGCGGTCCCCAGCGCCTCCTCGATAAACGGTTTCACTTCGCGCCCTCGTTCACCAACCAAAGCTACCACGTTCAAATCGGCGCTGGCGAACTTGGCAATGTCTCCCAATAGCGTACTTTTGCCGACTCCGCTGCCGGCGAATAGGCCAACACGTTGTCCTAAACCCATTGTCAGAACACCATCAATCGCTTTTTGGCCGGTATGAAAAATCTCGCGAATGTCTTGTCGCGCCAAAGGCGGTGGCGGATCCACGCGCAGGTCGATCATTTGATAGCCGTGTAAGGGGCCGCGGCCGTCGATCGGTTGGCCTTGGCAATTAATGACTCTGCCCAACAGGCCCCACCCGGCGGGGACACGCATACGCCGTTCTAAAGCGACAACTTGGTCTCCTTGCTGAAATTGAAATTGCGGCGCGAACGGCATGATCTGGACTTCTTTGCCGCGAAATCCGATAACTTCGGCCAGGCATGAATCCCCTTGCCGGCTAACGATCCGGCAAAGGTGTCCCACAGCCGCCGGCAATCGAACGGTCAGCAAACCTTGAGCGCTCTCAAGATTGCCGACGGTCCGGAAAGCGCTGCAAGCTTGGACCGTCTGTTCCAGTTTGGCGGCGTTCAACTTCAGCATCTGCAATTGCCTCTAAGAGTTGTTGTTCGATCTGTTGCAACTGATCTTCGAATCGTGCTTCGAGCAGATGGTCCGGAGAGTGAACTTGAAGATCTGCTGGACCCAAGATCGGATTGGCGACGAGTTGGATTTGGTTCGAATCCCATTGCGCGGCAAGGCCATGCAACAGATGATCGTGGGTTTGCGGGTTTACATGAACTTGTAACGGTCCATTGGAACCCAATTGTTGTACTGCCATAGCGATTAACGATTCAACGCGATGATCGTCCTCCGCAATTTCGCGCAGGCAAACTTGCCGGGCGATGGCCACCGACAGTTTGACGGCCAATTGTTGTAATTCGCGGAGCGATCGGCGACGGTTATTTTCCAGTTCTTGGACCTGCAGTTGAATTTGTTCCAACAACGTATTGAGATCGGGCCCCACGGGCTTTGGCGGTGTGGAATTGGCGGCAATCTCAGTCTGTTGCAACTGAGGATTCGTTTTGTTGTCGACGGATGATCGACCGGCAACGGTGGTCGCTGGCGCGGGCGGCACCAACGGATTACCTCCCACACTAGGGGACGATGTTGCGCATTCCGGACTGCCAACGATTTGGATTTCAATCGGCGCTCGCAATCGTCGATCGAACCCCGTAATCGAAGAAATCGGTGCAGGAACTGGGATTGAGAATTTCGTCATAATGAAATCTCTCCCGACTCGTCCATTTTGCCAATGGTCTGGGCGATTTCGATTCTCGACATATTTATTTCATCTTCGGTGGCTTTTTCGTTAAAGCCGATTTCTTCTTCGATGGTTTGCCGCGCGCGTTTGGACATATTGGCAAACATTTTTGCCGTCAGTCCTTTGTCGGCGCGAGTCAACGCCATCACCAAGGTCGTGGAACTTATCCGCGACAGAACCGCTTGTACGGAGCGATCATCGAGTCGCATCAAGTCGTCGAAGCGATAAAGTTTTGATTTAACATTTTCCGCCAGTTCTTCTGATTCTTCCACCAGTTTTGCCAGCAGCTCTGAACGAACTTTCTTGGGAAGCGATCGCATCAATTCCACCAGTTGTTCGACGCGGTCGCTTTCTTTAACTTGTTCGCGCACGGCATTAGCCCGATCAAAGGCGGACTGTAATACTTTATCGATGATAGGACGTGGTACGTTTAAAGGCTGGCTGAGGAAAATGAAAGCCGCGGCACGGGTAGATTCCGACAGTTCCTCTAAAACGCGGGCAGCATTTTCGGGCAACATTTGTGACAGAATGAGTGCAATTGTCTTGGGTTGGTCGTGTTTAATGGCCGTTGCGATTTGATAGGGCACCAATCGATTCAGTCCATCGGCCGGATCCGACGTGGCGGCCACCTGAATAAATTCGATTCGCTGTACCGCTTTTCGTGATTGTCGTTTGGCCAGGACTTCGTCGGCTTCATCCTCGCCAAGCTCGCCGTTGTTGGTTCGGTTGAGCGAATTCATGGCAAACCGAAAGTAGCGCTCGAAATCCGAGAGCAATTCATCGATGTCATCCATACTGGGAGGATCATCGCGATAGTCTTCGATGATTTCTAAAAGCGTATGCGCTCGCTTTGCCGGCAATTGCCGCAGCGCCAATTCAGTCGTCTTGTCGCCTAACAAGGTCAACAACATCGCCATGCGCTGGTCGTCATTGAGTGTTTCGATCATGGATCAATGATTTCTTTGGCTAAGCTGCTTTGGCCGCTGGACCGCTTTTGCCAGCCGGTTTTCCCGACGATTCCGAGGCCTTGGCCCAGGCGGAAATGATTTTGGAAAAGACCTCGGGGTTCTTTTCTGCTAACTGCGTCAATTGCGAAATTCGGTTGACACCATCTTCGGAAAGCGCCAAACCCATCGGTCCGCGGACGGGGCCGGGTTTGAATTTTTTCATCACCATCATGCCTACGACCAAGGCAACAACGGCGGCAACGGCCAACGACACATTGCGAAGGATTTCGTTAATTTGTTGCCAAGGTATCGTTGTGGGTGCCGCGACAATATCGTCGGTGATTTCCAGGAATGGCAAGAACTCCACGGTTATCGTATCGCGCGCTTCTTGAAAGCCGACCGCATTTTTGACAATCGCTTCAATTCGTTCTTTGGTAATTGGATTGGCACTATTTGCCGAGTCTTCGATCAATTTTGAATTGACAACCACCGAAACGGTCATGCTATTGATCTTGGGGGTTCGATCATGTTCCGTTAGTTCCGTTTCGGAAGTTTTCCAAGTCGTTTTTGAATTTTCGGTGGAACTGAGGACGCTGTTTTTTTTGGTGTCACCATTGCCCGACAATTGATTGTTGATTCCGGCGGCACCCATTTCGGATTTGGGCGTGTTGTCCGTATCCTTTTTGCTTTCCACATCTTCGCTGATGACGACACGCTCTTCCGGGCTCACTTTATACATTCTTTTTGAGGCATCGACAAATGTCATATCGGCGGCCACATTCACGACGATGTGTTCCAGTCCGGTGGCAGGAATTAACATGTCCATGGCTTTTCTGGTTAGCCATTGTTCTCTGGCAATTCGCATTTCTTCTTGGGCATTGACGGCACCATAGCCTTCGCCATCGATACTGAACTGCCGACCTAAGTGATCGACGATGGTGACATCGGTCTTTGACATTCCGGTAACCGTGGCCGCGACCATCGCAGCAATCCCTGACGCGGTTTCATCGTCAAATTTTGAATTAGGTTTAATCGTTAACGTTACGGCAGCAGTCGGTGATTCTTTGGTTCGCAAGAACGCATGATCGCGTGGGATGGCCAGTTTGACATCGGCCGATTCAATGCTCTTGTTGCGTTTGATCATGGAGGCCAGTTTTCGCTCAAGCCTGAGTTGTTTTAATCGTTCAAAGTCCAATGGGCTCATGGCGATACTTGAGTCTTCGCTCTCAACATATTCTTCCGTGAGCACACCAAACCGTTTGGCGATTAACTGTGCGCGGGAATAATTGCGTTTATCAACCATTAACATGTTACCCCCGCCCCGCAGTTCATATTTTATGGAATCGCGGTCGAGTTCTGTCATCAACGATTGCATTTGGGTGGCTTCGAGATCACTGGCGAGTTCGACAAAGTTCGGCTGAACCGACCAATAGCCAACACCGCTGATGATCGCGATGCAAGCCAACGTCAAGAGTCCTATTCCCAATCGTGCGGCTGGCGTTGATGTTCGCCAGATCAACAAGATTTGGTCAAGGAAATTTTTTAATGACTGCATCTCTTCTGCCCCCGTTTAGAACTGCATTCGCATTAGTTCGTTGTATGTGTCCGTCAGTTTATTGCGAACTTCCATGAATAATTGGAAAGACATTTCCGCTTGAGCCATGGCCAATACAACTTGTTGCACGTTGTCTGTCTTGCCCTCGACGAAACCCTGAACGGCCTGATCGGCTTGGGTTTGTTGTTGATTTGTGCTGCGGATGAATTCACTGAATGAATTGCCAATTCCCGACGATACATTAGCGGCCGAGCCGTTGCCACCGATCGAACCTACCGCGGGATTTGCCGCGATTGCCGCATTGAGTCCTGCCACACCAAACGTACTCATTAGCGACCTCGCAATAGAGTGAGCGTTTGTTCGATCATTTCTTTAAACAAGGCCAGCGCCCGCAGATTGGCTTCGTAAGATCGGCTGGCCGTAATCAGATCGACCATTTCATTGGGGAGTTGGACATTGGGCATTCGGACCATGCCATTTTCATCCGCATCGGGATGTCCTGGATTGTACACCAATGGAAATTCGGTGTCGTCGCCTTCGACACCAATGATCTTAACGCCGCTGAGTTGTCCGGGGTCGTCGGTAGCACCACGACCATCTTGAATGGCTGCGGCAAAAACAAGTTGTTGGCGGCGATAAGGTTCCCCGTCGGCACCGCGCGTTGAGTTGGCGTTGGCAATATTGTTGGCAACCAATTCCATTCGCCGCCGTTCGGCAGCTAAGCCCGATCCGCTGATGCTGATCGAAGGAAACATGGATTGGCTCATCGTCACACCTTAAAATCGAAATCACGGTTTACTTGTAACTACAAGTTACTGAACAACGATCCACCGCAACCCACAATCGGGGCATTGGCGAGAAATCGTTTAGTGATTCGCGAGCTGAGATTTCAAAGGTGACAATACAATTGCGAATTTCTGACTGCAGACCTATCAGCCGCAAGCGGCAAACCGCTTGTAGCAATTTTCGCTGGCAACTAACCGCTGATTGCTTTTCGCATCACATTCATTTGTGAAGCCAACAATTGCGAATAGGTTTGGAACAACATCGCGTTCTTTTTTAAGAGTGAAACCTCTTCGTCCAGATCGACATTGTTGCCATTGGAACGGGCTGTGAGCCCAGGTGTTTGTTCAATTTGAAACGAACCTGGCTTGGTACACTCCGCGCCCGACTCCGCTTGTTCTAACAATTGATCAAACGTCAGTTGCTTGGCTTGATAACCTGGCGTATTGACGTTGGCAATGTTTTGGCTCAACACGCGGTGACCTTGCTCGGTATACAGCAGCGCGTTGCCCAACAAATGAAATTGCGAAGGAATTCCAGTCATATCAGAAGTATCGGCAGCGTTGACTTTACGCTTGATGCGGTCTGGGCAATTTGAGCATTATTTGCGGCTTGTCTGCTAGCGTTTTCGCCTAAAAAGGGCACGTCATGGGCACTTCACTACCAGTGTGTGCCCCACTGCAACAGCAGCCAGGAGACAGGAACGGCAAAAACCATGGAGTCCATGATATCCAGAACACCGCCGAGACCGGGCAACCAAACGCTGGAGTCTTTGCATCCGGCCTCGCGTTTAATCAAGGATTCGGCCAAGTCGCCCCAAATGCCGGCAACGGCAACAAGGCTACCGTAGGTCACGACCCACAGCCAGGGTGGTGAGAAGGTATCGCCGCACAATGGAGGTGCGACTAAGTACCAGACGATAAATGCACCTAAGATCCCGCCCAGTATGCTTCCGATCGCACCTTCGATTGTTTTTTTAGGGCTGAGGCGCGGCGACATCGCATGTCGTCCGATTGTTTTTCCCACAGCATAGGCCATCGCATCGGACAACTTGATGGTCACCAATGCATAGAGTACGGCGACCATCCCTGCTGAATTGTCATTGAGCAATAGGCGATGAGCAGGCACCATCGCGCAGATTAAGGAAAGATAAACCACGATAAATAGGTGATAGCCGACGACGGCAACGGGGTCAGCATGTTGGCCATAACGAATCATGGCCCAGCTCAAACAAATGATGAGGGCAGCAAACAAACCGAACCCCCAACCGCCGAATAGCCCAATTTGTTCGACCCACCAGGAGTGCGGCACAAAAATCGGCAGCATTGCGATGGTACCCATGGCCAACGTGCTGATGACCGATACACGGGCGCTGACGTCTCGCAGGTGATTTCGCCACATCGCAGCCAGTTCGGCGGCGGCCAAACCGAGAAACACCAACGTGATCGATCCCAAGATCCAGCCTGGGCGTTGCCATACTTGGTCGCGTCCCAACCAATGGTCGAGAGTAACTAATCCGATCATCACGCTGATGATTATGGAAGCTGAAATTAATCGCCTGCCTAGCACGGGCAATCCTTGGGTTGGTCTAAACCGCCAAAGCGGCGTTCACGAGCAGCGAAACTGCGGATGGCGTCGTGTAAATCGGTCACGTCGAACTCTGGCCACATTTTTTCAGTGACCCACAATTCACTATAGCTAATTTGCCACAACAGATAATTACTGATTCGCATTTCGCCGGCTGTGCGAATTAATAAATCGGGTTCGAGCATTCCTCGCGTATATAGATTTTCGGCGAACATCGATTCATCGATCTCACGAGGATCAATCGATCCGGCTTGTGCGGCCATCGCCAGCTTTCTGGCTGCATCGACAATTTCGCTCCGTCCTCCGTAATTGATTGCAAGGCATAGCCGAATGCCCGTCGAATTGGCCGTCGCGTCGAGCGATTTCTGCAATTCTGTTTGGACCTCGGGTGGCAATTGTTCGAGCCGACCGATGGCGCTCAAGCGAATATTATTGGCCACGAGTTGTGGGCGTTCATGTTTAAGCTGGAGTTTCAACAACTCCATCAAAAAATCGATCTCTGCTTGGGGCCGTTTCCAATTCTCGCTCGACAAGCAATAAAGAGTAAGTTGTTCCACATCAAGTCGCGCACAGGCTTCGGTCACCAATCGCACGGTCAGTGCGCCGCGTTGATGTCCGTCAATCCGCTGTTGACCTTGACGTTGTGCCCAGCGGCCATTGCCATCCATGATCACGGCGATATGTCGCGGAATCCGCGCGCGCGGAATTTCTTGGAGCAACCTTTCTCCGGCATCGATTGCATCCTTGGGATATTCAAACATCGTTGCGCTCATTTTGATCTGGCTTTCAACAAGAACGTGTTACAGGTTTAGTGGCGCTCAGGTCTGTCTCGGTGAGCGGCAGATGAATCGTCTGAGCACGGTCGGGGCCAACCGAAATATACTCGACACGGCACCCCACTAAAGCTTCGATTCGCCGAACATAGTTCTGCGCGGCGCTGGGTAGATCACCCCAGGTACGCGCTTCCGTAATTTCTGCCTCCCATCCCGGCAAGGTCTCGTAGATCGGTTGGACGCGTTTCAGGTCGTCGGCACTGCTGGGAAACCAGTCGATTTTTTGACCGTCCAAATCGTAGCCAATACACAATTTCAGTTCGGGTTGAGCACTGAGAACATCCAGCATCATCAACGCCAATGAATCCACGCCTGACAGACGTCGGGTGTAGCGGACGGCAACCGCATCGAACCAACCACAGCGACGCGGTCGACCTGTGGTTGTTCCAAACTCCTTGCCTTTGGTGCGAATCTGATTGCCCGTTTCGTTGAGAAGTTCTGTCGGAAAAGGACCGCCGCCCACTCGAGTACTGTAACTTTTGGCTACCCCGACTATTTTTGTAAGCCAGCGTGGTGCGACACCCGATCCAGCGGAGATCCCTACACCCGAGCTATTACTGCTGGTTACAAATGGAAACGTTCCATGATCGATATCGAGCAGTGAACCTTGGGCGCCTTCAAACAACACCCGTTTGCCGCTTTCCACAGCATCCATTAATAACAGCGTGGTATCGGCAATGTAGGGTTTTAATCGGGCTGCATAGTCAGAAAATTCGGCGATGATTTGATCTGCGGATAACGTGGTATCCTGGCCTCCCGGCAAGGCCTTCAAAATGGCGCGTTTGATTTCGACAATTTTGCGAATGCGGTCCGCAAAGTCTTCGCGGGTTAAATCACCTAAACGAATTGCGTGACTGCGCCCCACTTTGTCTCGGTAACACGGTCCGATGCCGCGAAGTGTCGTACCGATATTGTCTTCGCCTGGACTCGATTCGTGCCACAATTGATCTTCGATTAAATGCCATGGCATCACCACATGAGCGCGGTTGCTGAGGATCAATCGACCGGTCAATTCTATTTTGCGGTCCAGCAAGGTTTGCATTTCGCGTAAGATTGTGGCCGGATGGATCACAACGCCGGCGGCAACGACATTCAAAGCTTGTGGGTTCAAAATTCCACTGGGAATATGATGCAGTTTATAAACTTGGTCGCCCACAACCACTGTGTGCCCGGCATTCGCTCCACCTTGATATCGCACCACGACATCTTGTTGGGCAGTCAATAAGTCCACCAGTTTGCCTTTTGCCTCATCTCCCCACTGCAAACCGATTACACAAATTCCAGACACACGAACTCCTTCGAAATTGAACGGACGATCGACAACAAATGGATATTCTCAGAACGAGAAGTCGACAACGAAACAACCCACCAGTCTAGTTTTTAACGGTTTTACTGGTCAACCTACCCTCGTCCCCAGGTTTTCGCATTTCCAGCGCTTTGCGTTATTCGCGATTTTCGAGCATAATTGTGCACATTGATTGGGATTTGAATTTAAACACTTAGAAAGTCAGTCGTTCGATGAGCTTCGTGCATTTTTTTGGTTCGACAAACCGCCGCCTTCAACCATTTGGGGCCATTGCACTCATTACTTCCATGATTTTTGGCTTGTCTGCCGGTCCCGTATGTTCCGCTCAGGAGCAACAACAATCCGCGAAACAATCCGCTCAAACCCCAAAATTGGCAACTGTCAAAGGCCAAGTCGTTATTCCAGAGGCCTGGAAAGAAACCATCAAAGCCGACGCAATTCCATTAGAAATGGTCGCTCAAGTCGAGATTCCCGATCCGAAATTACCGGATAACTGGCAACAGTTAAGTGTTGCCGAACAAGACGCTTGGTGGCAAAAATTTGAACAATCCGAAGAAGGCCAAACATACATTCGCGAAGGTCAAGCCAAAATTGACAACGCACCGCGGTTTAAGGTCCGGATTGAAACGGATGGTCGATTTGTCGTTTTCGACGTTCCAGCCGCCGTCTATATTTTGCGTGGTCGAGTCGATCAAAAAGTCAACAACCAAGATTATGCGTTTGAATTGTTCGGTGAGTTAACGGTGCAATCGGGGGTTGACGAAGTTGTCGTCAAGTCACTCGATTGCGTGGTAACGCCGATCATTCAGCCGGGTCAAGTTGCGCCTGATTTCAATTTGGTAACGACCGATAAAAGCCAAGTCTCCAAAAAAAGCTTTGCGGACAAATTTTTGTTAATCAGTTTCTGGGCAGCAACGAGTCCGCCTTCGTCAGATTTCCAAAAAACGCTCTATGAAGCGATTGTGAAAATTCGCCAGACACATGCGGTTGAACTGTTATCGATCAGCATGGATCAACATGTAGAAGACGTAGCCGAGTTTATTGCAACCAATGGCAAACAAGGCCCCGTCGCGCTTGCCGGAGGCTGGCAAAGTCCGGTGGTGCGGGCATTCGGCGTCAACGGAATCCCGTCCGTTTGGCTGATTGATCCTCAAGGTAAAGTGGCAATGACTAGCGGTCAAATCGGATACGCGCTGCGCACCTCAGGGTTGCCATTAGCTGATATTGTCTCTTATCGAATCGAAGGAAAAGAAATCCCCGATCGATCGAAGACCGAACAAACGGATAAATCGGATAAATAGTCGATTTTTTAGTTGCCAACCAACCAGCTCCCACGAACTGCCGCTGGAACAGCGGCTACGTAGGTCAGCCTGTCCTCAGGCTGACAATCGATGATAAATTTCTGGCAACAAAAATAATGAGAGCTTTCTATTCCGCCGCTACGGTAGGTCAGCTTGTCCTCAAGCTGACAATCGACGACTAATTTCTGGCAACAAAAATAAAGAGAGCTTTCTATTCCGCCGCTGAGGACAGCGGACGGTTACTGTAGCGCGGACGGCTACTGTAGCGGCTAGTGCCCGAACAAATACCAGCTAGTTGAAACCAAACCGGCGTTTCGCGTTGGATTCACCCTCTCGCGTTCACCAAGAAAAACAAATTGTCTTTGACCTGTACAATCGGAAAATTTGGGTCAGTTAGTCGGCATTTTGGCCTTGTTGGACCCCGGCCAAGCTTAATTTTCGTGACGAAACCAAGTTTTTCACGAATGATTACTTGGTAGTCATCGCAATTTAGCAAAATTGCTATATTAGTAGACTTTGCGTTTCCGGGTCTTAGGACAAAGCCTGACAAATCGGCTTTGGCATTTGGAATGACAGAAGCCACTATCTCTTCGGTTGAACCGGCGATTGTTATGCCGCTGTTTGGCGCGAAAGATCAACACCTCCGTCGATTGCGAGATCGATTTCAAGTCAATATTACTTTCCGAAATGGACTGATTCGAGTTTCAGGCGAAGATCAAGCGGTGGCGCAAGCGACCGCGGCGATCGAACAACTGTCGCACTTGGTACGACGGCATGGACGTTTGACCCCAGAATTATTCGAAGAGACCTTGTCACAAATTACCGGCGATGCTGTTCCCTTGCGGGTCGTCGAACCAATTGACGTCATGCAAATCGGGCGCGAGATCCGCCCCAGAACGGCTGGACAAGCAACTTATGTCGACGCGATTCGTGACCACGACGTGGTGTTTGCAATCGGACCAGCGGGTACTGGAAAAACTTACCTAGCCGTGGCGATGGCAGTTGAAGCACTCAAGCATCAAACGGTCCGCAAAATTGTTTTAGTGCGCCCAGCCGTGGAAGCGGGCGAAAGTCTTGGTTTCTTACCCGGCGATTTACAAGCAAAAATCAATCCCTATCTGCGGCCGTTACTGGACGCTTTGCACGATATGATTGGATTTGATCAAGTCCAACGATTGGTGCAGCAGGATGTGATTGAAGTTGCACCGTTGGCTTATATGCGCGGTCGAACATTGAACCATGCCTTTATTATTTTGGACGAGGCGCAGAATACGACCATCGCGCAAATGAAAATGTTTTTGACGCGGATGGGTGAGCAAGCCAAAATTGTGGTTTCGGGTGATCCGACTCAAACGGATTTACCTCCGCACACGCGCAGTGGATTGAATGATGCGCTGCGGCGACTACGAGAAATTGAAGGGGTCAAAATCGTTCACCTTTCACAATCCGATATTGTCCGTCATCGCTTGGTCCAAGAAATTGTTGAGGCCTATGAAGCGGAATCTCGCGGCCATGTTGAATCGGCTGATCGTAAACCCAGTGCTCGGGATTTATAATCAATAGCCATGTCAGCATCTCAATCGAATCATCGTATTCGCTGGTCGGTTCCTGCACCGCGATCATATTGGCGATCGCTGCAGCAATGGGCCAGCAACGGCCAATTTTGGCTCGGCGCTGCCTTGTGTATATTCGCCACCACCACCGTATTTGTTTTGGTAAACGGCTGGCAGCCTGCTTTTCCTTATCGGGTTCGGCAGATGACTCTGCGTCAAATGAGTGCCCGTGTTGCCTTTGAGTTTGAAGATCTATTGGCCACGCAAGAGGCCGTTGCCCGTGCTCGCAGCAAAACGTTGTGTTTTTATGCAAACGATGCGCGTGCCTTGCAAGAGTTGCGGCAGTCATTAATTGACTCGGTGTTTCAAGTCCGCGACAAACCAACGGCCGACATCTTGGAAACGGTTTGGATCCAATTTTTTCCGGCCCCAGGCAACTCGCCAGATTCTCAAACGATTGCCAATGCCGACTCTCTCGCTGCTTTTAAAGCTGCCATTGCTGACGATACCACGTTAGAGGCCTTTCGTCGCGCGATGGAAAAGGCTTTTATTGACATCGATCCCTACGGTTTACTCGAAAATCTATCCCACGATCTGAACCAGGGTAGCATGCGTGAGATTCAAGTCTACCCGATTGGCAATCGGGAAAACTCTTTGCGGGTTGATGTCTCAAAGGTACGGATTGCGGAAGTTATTGAGAATTTACGCAAGAGCTTGTTGAGTGAACTTGAAAAAGAAAAACCGAATATTTCTGAACCTGCAGTGGTCGCCGAACGAGTCTATCATTGGTTGAAGCTTCGGTTGCCAGTCACCTTAACGTTTGATGCGGTCGCCTCGCGTGACGCGGCTGACTTGGCCGCCTCTCAGGTCGAAACCAAGATGCGAAAGTATGAGCCCGGAACGCCGCTACAGCGACACAATCTCGATCCTTCGCGACGCAATACTATTGGCGGCGACATTCCCCTGGATGCCAATGATGTGCGGTTATTGCAGGCCGAACATCAGGCCTTAATTAATTCAGCCAGTCTGCCCCAGATTCTTTTGCGGAGTGCCATTTTTTATTGTAAATTTTTGGCCATGTTCGGCTTAATCGGTATTTACCTATGGCAACGCCAACCTCAGTGGTTAACCAATTTCCGTGTTTTTAGTGTGCTAGTGTTTGCAGTGGTCATCACCTATTTGAGCTGCTGGGTATTGGCTTATAACGTCGAAGCGCGGATGGAGATTATTCCGTTAGTTATGTGTTCGATGGTTTTGGCAATCGCTTTTCAAACCGAACTGGCCATCATGTTAGGCATGATTGTGGCTTTAGCCTTTACGCTGAGCCACGGCTACGACCTAGCAGAATTTGTGGCACTTTCGGCTGGCGTGACAACCTCTGCCCTGTCATGTCGCTCAATTCGCAGTCGAACTAAATCGGTTTATATCGGACTGATTACGGCAGCGATAGTATTTCCCGTGGTCATTGGATTGCATTTATTCGCGGGCCACGATTGGCGTTGGGAACCATTGGTCGATGCGACCTGGTTCGCCGGTGCCGCCGGTGCCGCCGGTCTAATTATGACGGCTCTGTTTCCATTTCTGGAACGGTGGTTTGATGTGCAAACCGACATTAGTTTGTTGGAATTGAGCGATCCAAATCATCCATTGTTGAAATTATTGGTTCAGCGAGCGCCGGGCACTTACAACCATAGCATTAACGTCGCCTCGATGGCCGAAGCAGCCGCCGATCAAATTGGAGCCAACGGTCTGTTATGTCGAGTCGGTGCCTACTTTCACGATATTGGCAAAATGCGAAAGCCTGATTACTTTGTCGAGAATCAACCGGCAGGGGAAAATCGCCATGACGATCTGAATCCATCGATGAGTACTTTGGTTATCATCTCACACGTAAAAGACGGGGCAGAAATGGCCCGAAATCATCATTTGCCGCGCCGGATCGTGGATTTGATCGAACAACACCACGGCACAACTGTGGTACAATTTTTCTTTCATCGCGCGGCCAAAATGTCGACCGAAGAAGGCGTCGTCACCGAAGCACAGTTTCGGTATCCGGGACCCAAGCCTCAATCGATTGAAGCTGCGGTTTTGATGTTGGCCGACGCTATCGAAGGCGCCTCGCGAACATTACGTGAACCAACACCAGCCCGAATCGAGCATTTGGTACAAGAGATCACCAAGAAAAAACTCGATGACGGACAGTTTGATGATTGCCCAATTACAGTGCAACAGTTGCACACCGTCCAGATGTCGTTAATCAAATCACTCAATGCCACTTATCATGCCCGAATCAAATACCCGGACCAACAACCTGCGTGATCGATTGTTGCAAATTGATTTGGTCAATCACACCGATCAGACTTGTGAGCTGCAGCCTTTGGAATTAGCGGCTCGCAACGTTTTAAAACACTTTCGGATTGCCCAAGCGAACTGGAGCATCGCCGTCGTCGACGACCCCTCGATACGACAACTCAATCAACAATACTTGCAACACGATTACGAAACGGATGTTTTGTCGTTTCCGCTAAGTGAACCTAATGCCACCGTCCTCGAGGGTGACATCATTGTGAGCATCGACACCGCGCGGCGCGTGGCCCAGGAATACGGCTGCTCCCTTGAACAAGAATTGCTATTGTACGTCATTCACGGCTCGCTGCATTTAGTAGGATTTGACGATGCAACTGAGGACCAAGCCGCTGACATGCGCCGCTGGGAAGAACACTTCCTACAACAGTTTGGATTTAAATCCCCCCAACCCAATAATAATGACAGCGGCGGCCAACTGGAGCCCGATGCGCCATGACCATTGAACTCTTGGCGGCGTTGACGATTGGCGGATGGCTGTTAGCAATGTTTTCAGCATCGGCCGCGCAATCGTTGCATTCGTTGGCCGTCCATGAACTAGAAGAGCTGGGGCAACGCTACCAACGGCGTCATGCCTTTGAAACGATCATCGATTGTCGCGAATGGTTAATCTTGGGTACGGAGTCTCTCCGCGTCTTGGCTACGGTGTTGGCTGTTACTGCCGGTACTTATTGGTACCTACTGTATTCTGAGGATCGCAGCCTCTCGGTGGGGCAGTGGCTTACTAAGTTAGCTTTTTTATCGCTCATCTTGTTGGCCGGCAATAGCTGGATTCCCTATGCCATTGCCCAGTTTGGTGCCAGCTCTTTTATTTTTCACACTTGGCGCTGGTGGTGGCTGATCTCATTTTTGGCTTGGCCCATGATCAAAGGCAGCGAGATGGTATCTGGTTTATTTCAGCGCGCCGTCGGAGCTCACGATCAAATCGACGATGATGAAGAATGGCTCGAAGATGAAATTCGTTCGATAGTGTCCGAGGGTGAACGCGAAGGTTTGTTGGAGTCCGATGAGCGCGACATGATCGAAGGCGTCATGGAACTCGACGAGAAAGACGTCAGTAGCGTAATGACGCCGCGGAGCAAACTGGATGCACTCGAGGTCAATACGCCTTGGGACGACGCCGTACGGTTTGTGGTAACCTCCGGTCGAACGCGAATTCCCGTCTATGAAGATCAAATCGATCAAGTCATCGGGATTTTGTTTGCCAAGGATCTGTTGAAAGAATCACTGCAGCCGCTGGGGAAACGCCGCCCTTTGCTGCAACTAGTTCGGCAACCGTTGATAGTTCCCGAAAGCAAAATGCTGGATGAAATGTTGCAACAGTTTTTGCAGCAGCGGATGCATCTGGCAATTGTCCTCGATGAATATGGCGCTGTGGCCGGATTGGTCACGATTGAAGATATCTTAGAAGAAATTGTCGGTGAGATCGTCGATGAAACGGACGATGAACAACCGGATGACATTGTCATGTTGGAACCGCGTCGCGCCTTGGTTGGCGGTCATTCGCGAATCGACCGCGTGAACGAACGGATGGCTTTACAATTGCCAGAGGACGATGAATACGACACCGTTGCTGGTCTGCTAATGAAACAACTCAAGTCGATGCCGCGGGTCGGCAATGAAGTTCGGCTGGGAAATGTTCAATTTCAAGTTCGTCAAGCCACCCGACGATCGGTGGAAAGAGTTGAGATTACGGTTTTAGACAATCACATCGAAGAGTCTCCTTCTGATTTTGTCGAGAGTGCAGCCGAATCGTAGCGATTTGCGGTGTTGTGAGTTGACCGGGGACGTTATGATTACAGTCTTTGGTCTTGTGGCTTGTCGAGTGACTCGCTGGTTTGCCATTCATCCTATATTTTGCCTGGAACGATTTTCGACCCCATGAATTCGACCGCCACTGCCAACGGCCAATCTGACTTGCCGATACTCAACATCAATCCATCCATTGAAACGGAGCGTTTGCGCCGTCGCACGTTTGCAATTATCTCTCATCCCGACGCCGGCAAGACGACGTTGACCGAAAAATTGTTGTTGTTCGGCGGATCGATTGAGATTGCCGGTGCCGTCCGCGGACGCAAGACTCAACGATCAGCAACTTCCGATTGGATGGAGCTGGAAAAGCAGCGCGGTATTTCCGTAAGTTCTACCGTTCTGACGTTTGAATATGCGGGCAGCCAAGTCAATTTGCTTGACACCCCTGGTCACCACGATTTTAGTGAAGACACCTATCGTACGTTGATGGCCGCGGACGCAGCGGTCATGGTGATCGACCTAGCCAAAGGCGTGGAAACCCAGACCGAAAAATTGTTTCGGGTTTGTGCTTTGCGCAAAATTCCGGTGATTACATTTGTCAATAAAGTCGACCGACCCGGTCAAACTCCTTTGGAGGTAATTGACGAAGTCGAACGAAAATTTTCTATTGAAGCCGTGCCGCAAAACTGGCCGTTAGGTAGTGGACGTGAATTCTGCGGAATTATCGATTTGCTTAGCGATCAAATTCATTTATTCCAAGATCGCAGTGGAGATCGACGTACGGCCACTCGGCTAAAGACTTGGGACGAAATGGCCCAAGATGTTGCTTTGGCTGGCGAAGACGCCTTTGCGAAACTTGGTATTACGGAAAATCAGTTTGCAATTTCGCGCGAAGAAGTTGACTTGTTGCAAACGGCAGGAGCGCGACTCGATCCGGAACGATTCTTGCGCGGCGAGCAAACACCGGTCTTTTTTGGCAGTGCCTTGACTAATTTTGGCGTCGAAAACTTTTTGCGCGGATTTTTGAAGCTGTGTCCTCCGCCCAGCGGCCGACTCAGCAATCGTGGGTTTGTTCCCGGCAGTTTTCCAGAATTTTTAGGTTTTGTTTTTAAGATCCAAGCCAATCTGGATCCGCGTCACCGCGACCGAGTGGCATTTATGCGAGTTTGTTCCGGCAAATTCGAACGCGATATGGAAATCGTTGTCGCCCGTTCAGGTAAGCGTTTGCGTTTGCCGCGAGCGCTAAAGATTTTTGGGCAAGACCGCCAAACGATGGACGAAGCGTTTCCTGGCGATATTATTGGTGTGGTAAATCCCGGCGAGTTTCAATTGGGCGATACCTTGTGCCAAAACACGGTATTTCAATTTGAACCGTTGCCGCAGTTTTCGCCCGAATATTTTGCCGTGCTCGACTGCCCCGACACTTCACGTCGCAAACAGTTTGATCGGGGAATGGAACAGCTGGTCGAAGAGGGCGCGATCCAAATGTTTCACGATGGTCGAGCCTCGCGCCGCGAGATGATTTTGGCTGCAGTCGGCGAGTTGCAATTCGACGTCGTTCGGTTTCGCCTGGAATCGGAATACAACGCACCCACCACTCTGAACTGGCGCCCCTACAAACTTGCGCGATGGTTTCAATTGCCGGAAGCCGACAAAGCCAACTTAAAACTGCCGTATTCCGCGCGGTTAGTTCGCGATCAGTACGGCCACGATGCCGTATTGCTGCAAACCGAATGGGACGCCAAAGTTTTGGAACGCGACAACCCCAAAGTTGCTTTCCACTCGATCCGCGTAACTAATTTTGACGCGGGATCGATTTAGTGGCGACAACATGGCATGACTGTCCACAACATGGCATGACTGTCCACAATCGTGTGCTACCTGAATTCGTGGCACGATTGTCCACAATCGTGCACTACCTCAATTTGTAGCCACATCGTCACCCATCGCGCGCGAACTGAAATCACGGTATGACATTTGCTTCGTCGATACGATCTTTGGACCTCCACGACCAATGCATTGGAGCGGATAGCGCCTCAGATCAATCGCTCGACTTCTTGTACTCAAATTTCACTCAAAAAAATTTGGCGGGATCCGTCTCGCGGTGCCCATTTCATTTTTGAGCGGCCAAATTGACGTCCCCGTTTGGCTGGAGCTGGGATGAAATTGAGTGGGTTTCTAGAATTTTTCGGAGTTATGTCAATGAGTATTAAACGGTTGTTTCAATGGGGCAAGTATCTCGCGTTAAGTGGGTGCTTGTTGGGAATGGGTGCTTCGGCATCGGCAAATAATGTTCAGGTCTTGCTCGAAGGATCGCTGGTAAAAGTTCTAGGCGATAATTTTGGCAATCAGATCATTGTCGCCCAAAATGCGGCTGGCGATGTCATCGTTACCGGACGCAACGGAACTTTGGTCAATGGACTGCCATCGGTTCGTTTGCGCCGTGTTAATCTGGAGCAAATGGAAATTCGGATGGAAGGTGGCAACGACATTGTAACCGTCAATGGCCTGCGAGTTACGAATGACTTGTATGTGAATTTAGGTGCGGGCAACGATCGTTTGTTGGCGGGTGCCGTGCCGACATCGATTGGTGCAAACTTAGCGGTTGAAGGTGGTTCGGGCAACGAACTGATTCGCTTGACCAGTTGGGTGTTTGGCGGTGATTGTTATGTGGACGGCCAAACCGGTTCCCTTAATGCGACTTTTACCGGGTTGGAAATTGATTATGGTTTGACGGTGATTGGCGATTCGGCCAACGATATCGTAACTGTGACTGATTGTTTTGTCGGCGACTCAACGTCGTTGGAAACCAAAGCGGGAGCGGATCGAATTACGGTAACCGAGTTCACCGGCTTTGATTTGTTTGTCAGCTCCGATTTGGGCAACGACACGATCATTTTGGATGGCGTCGCAACTTTGGAAGATGTCGGGGTTTATACAGGTGGTCAGAACGATTCCGTAACCATGGTGGACGTGGCTGCAGGCAAAAATATCAAAGTTTCGATGGATATCGGAACAGATGTTTTCATGGGCACCAACGTAACGGCCGTCTATGATGCCGTTTTCGAAGGTGGAGATGGATCGGACACTTTTGGCGACTTTGGCGTCTCAGGTGGTACGAAAACTGAAATTAAAGAATTCGAGATCTTTCCTTAGGTTGGACACGGTCAGGTGCAAACCGTTCTAATTATGAGGATCTGATCGACCCGCGGGGCCTGCAAAGGTTCTGGCGGGTTGTTTTTGTTGTCGTAATGGTCGGTTCGTTCGACCAAACTAAAATGAAACCGTTGTTAGCGCGTCGAACTTAGCTGCAACTAATAGGGAATACTTTTTGTGATGACCACGGAACCGAAACGCGACTATCAATCACATTCGGATGATTCTTTGTTGGGACAATGGCGAGCTGGCGACAATCAAGCGGCCGCAGAAGTTTTTGCACGGCATTCGCCCCGATTGATGGCTGCTGCACGCTCGCGACTGGTGAGTTTTCTCTCCACGCGAGTCGATCCTGAAGATATCGTGCAATCGACGTTCAAAAGTTTTTTTCGTCGCGCTGGCAATGGTGGTTATTTGGCCCCTGAGTCTGGCGACCTGTTCAATTTATTGATCGTTATTGCGATGCGAAAAGTAAACGCCAAAGCGTACTACCATCAGGCTGCCTCGCGAGATGTTCGGCGTACTTCTGAGACGACTGTAGAACCACTGGCAAACTCGAACGACGAACAACAGTTGCGCGAGTTGTGCCTGACGATCGACGACCTTTGTCAGCCGTTAACATCGATTCAAAAGCAAATTGTCGCCTTACGTCTGGAGGCATACTCGGTAGCGGAAATTGCCGAACAGACACAGCGAAGCAAACGTACTGTGGAGCGTGAGTTACAGGCGTTTCGCAAATTGTTAAGTGGTTATTTCGATCCTTAATTCCTTTACGAATCTTTAAATTACGAATACGACCGCAATGAACAGCGAGCCCATAAAACGAGCCTCGATCTCGGCGACCGATTCGGTTGGCGAAATTGTCGAACGTTATGAATCCGCCTTGGCTGCGGGTTCTGCGAACTTGGTGTTCAATTATTTTCCAGACGCGAGCTCGTTGCAATATGTCGAAACCGTGTGTGAATTGTTGCGGATCCGGATCGAACACGATTGGTCTCTAGGCTCGCGCAATGTTTTAGAGCAGATCTTGGTTGAATTGCCTGAATTGAGTCGTCGGCCTGAGATTATGACTCCGGTTGCTTACGAAGATTTTCGCCAAGCTCGACTGCATGGGGTCAATACGGAGCCAGAGTGGTACGCGCGACAATGGGGCATTGATACTTCGCAGTGGTTGGACGAGTGGGCATTTACGCTGTCTCAACTCCCAGGAACCCGGCGCCATGACGAATCGGCCGCGATCCTTACCGAGCCCATCAAAGTTGACACCCATTCGGCCCGTCTCGATGCCACTGCGGATCAATTCAACAATCCTCATCACTTTTCAACGTCTTCGTCTGTGAATTTCCCCAAGGCCGGGACGCAATTTGCCGAATTTGAATTGTTGCGCGAGTTGGGTCGAGGGGCTTTTAGCCGCGTATTTCTGGCGCGACAACGCGATCTAGCTAATCGCTGCGTCGTGCTGAAAGTAACCGCCATGCCGTTGGGCGAGTCGCAACGATTGGCCAAGTTACAACATGCCAACATTATGCCCCTGTATTCGATTCATCAACATCAAGGTTTATTCGCGCTATGTATGCCTTGGTTAGGGTCCGCCACACTCAAGGACCTGCTCGATGAGTTTCAGCGCCGACCTAAGCAAACCTCGTTATCTGGCTTGCAAGCTGATCTAGTCGATCAAACATTGTCTCGTTTCAATTCATCCGTAACGGTGGATTCTTCAACAGCAATGGTCACTAAACCTGGTCAGCCAATGGATCCAGCGGTTCCTGAGCGGCAAAGGGTTCAAGGTTTGCGACAACAATGGCAGCAGCGAAACTACGTCGATGCAATTTTATTGATTGGCTTACATATCGCCCAGGGTCTCAAGCATGCTCACGAACGCGGCATACTTCATCGCGATATTAAACCAGCCAATGTTTTGATGTCTTTTGATGGCGAGCCTGTGCTATTGGATTTTAATTTGAGTCGTGAGATTCAGTCGACACTGGTACAGTCGGCTCGGGGAATTGGTGGCACGCTGCCTTATATGGCCCCTGAACATTTACGCGCCATGTGGCTGGGTGAAGGAGCGGTCGGTCAAACGGCAGATATCTTTTCCTTGGGAGTCGTCTTATACGAATTGTTGACCGGTCGATTGCCACACCCGGTGAACCAGTTGACATCCGATCATTTGCCTTTGGCCGTCGAGCAACGGGAACAACCGATCGCGGCGGCGGATACGATTAACAAATCAGTTTCTCCCGCCGTGGTCGCGATTCTGGCGAAGTGTCTCGCGGTCGAACCGACTGCGCGGTATGGCACGGCGGCTCAATTGGTGGAAGATATTCAGTGTCAATTAGCGCATCGCCCCCTGAAGTTCGCGCCTAATTCATCGTGGTTGGAACGTAGTCAAAAATTCTTTCGTCGCCACCCGTCTTTACAACGTACCTCAACATTAATTGGCGCGGCGATGATAATCATTGCCGCGCTCGCGATCGGCGTTCGGCATTTCGCCCAGGTAGCGCGACAACATCAATCACTGGCCACTTGGCATCAATTTCAACAAGCCGCACATTTGGCCGAAGCCTCTTTATTGTTTCCTGATGGGGGCACCTATTCACCGGGCATTGATCGGGCAGGACAGGCTCTGGCTCTGTTTGACTGCGGCCAACAGCATTGGCAGCAGCAACCAAAATTCTTGGCGTTACCGCTTGAAATCCAACGATCGATGTCAGAGCAAGTTGCCTTTTTGGATCAGTTAGTCGCGCAAGTAAAGCACGTCACCACGAAAGACCAACCGGCGATTTCGCTTTCTGCACTGGAGACTAAGCCTAATTCCAAATGGACGGATCCCGTGGTTGTAGCCAGCCAAGCTTATTTGCAGCGCGACTTTGTACAAGCGATTGAAGAATTAGAATCGGCGATTGAATCGCAGCCCCGGCGATTTGCGCTGTGGTTTCTTTTAGGCAAATGTTATTACGAACAACGGGAATACCGGCAAGCGGATTATGGCTTTGCCATGGCCAGCCATATCGATCCGCAATCGGCACTGAGTGTTTTGGGCCGCGCTTTATGCGATTACTGGATGCGACAGGACGATTCTGCTTGGGAGCACCTAGAACGGGCCAGCCGAATTGATCCCAGCATCCCAGCAATTTATGTCAACAAAGCGTTGTTGCGGGAGCGACAATTGCGTTGGCCCGAAGCGCTATTAGAAATTGATCGTGCATTGCAATTAGCTCCCGACACGTCGCGCTATATAATGATCCGCAGTCGGTTGAAACGCAAAAAAGGTGATCTCGCGGGAGCGGACCGCGATTTAGGACTTGTAAAGAACTTAGAACCTCGCGACCCTGAAGATTGGATTATGCGCGGCTTGGCGCATATCAGTGACAATCCAGAAGCAGCCTTGGCCGACTTTCGTCAGGCCGCCAAATCGCCGTCGCAAGCAATCGTGGCCCGCCAAAATATGGCTCATGTTTTGAGCGAACGGCTGCAACGGCCCCAGGAAGCTCTGGAAGTGCTTTCAGAACTATTGGCGGAGCAACCCGATTTTGTTTTAGCGCGAGCGGGACGTGCCGTTTTATACGCCCGCCAACAACAACGTGAATCCGCTTTGGCGGATATCCGGGCATTCAAATCGGAAGAACTCACGCCCCAAATTCATTATCAGATTAGTTGTGCTTTGGCGCTCCTTGCGGTTAACGATGGTTCGTTAGTGGACGAGGCTCTGCACCATTTATCGCTGGCGGTGGAACCGGCCTACGGTGGTAACTTGATTGGCAAGGACAACGATTTGTTGTCACTCGAATCGGAAGAATCATTTCAGCTGATCAAAAAAGGGCTGGGAGAGCTTCGGCGATGGCAGGCTCCACCGCGAAAGCCCTAAGTCGATGTTGACTGGAGTAAACGCGACATGAGCAACTTGATTTAAACTCGAACGGCGGAAAATTTTTATGTGCACCAAGAATTACCTCTCCAACAATCGACTTCTGCTAAGCCGCGCCGCCAGTCGTCCAAGACAATTGGCCGTTTGGCTCAATTGTTGGAGTCTTTGCACTGCTCTGATTTGCTCTGGCCTGACATCGGCAATTTGGGGGCAAACTAGTTCTTTGCCGCCTCAACGCTGGCCGAGCGCTCGTCCGCTTACCGTTAGTTTCGCACCGGACTTTGTTGAGGTCGGTCGATATCGAAACGAGCTATTTCAACACCTTAACTCTCAATTGAGTTTCCCTGATTGGCAGATTGAGGTTTTACGAGCCATGCAAACTTGGTCGCGGCATGCCAATATTCAGTTTGCGATTGTCCCAGATAGCCCACGTGCTTTTGGCGTGCCGGGTTTAGCACAGGGTGATCCGCGTTTCGGAGATATCCGGATTGGTGCATTTCCTCAAGAGAACGTGCTGGGCAATGCCGTGCCCTACAATGCCGCGGCGGGCAGTTGGGCTGGCGACATTTTTTTTGATACGAATCGCCAGTTTTATATCCACGAATCCGGTTCTGGTGGATCGCCGCCAGAACTTTATGATCTGTATTCAGTCGCCTTGCACGAATTAGGAAATTCATTGGGGTTGATTGATAACGAAGTAAATCCTGACAGCGTCATGTTCTTTGCTTACGTCGGCCCGCGGGGGGATCTCGATCCTCAAGACATTGCTGCGATTCGTGGGTTGTATGGGCCGCCAGCGGCGGATTCGTTTGAACCGGTTGCAGGTAACGAGACTTTTGCTTCGGCCAGTGCGATTGAATGGGGCAAAGAATTTGGGACAACGTTGATTGAATCGCGATTGGGACGAATTCAAGCCGCTGACGATATCGATGTCTATTCCTTTCGTGGCACAGACTTGGCTGAAAATTGTTGGTTGAAAGTTCGTGGGCGAAGCCACAGTTTGTTATGCGCCCGAATTACTGCCTATGACAGTGAGCACAACGAGTTGGCGACGATCTCTGCCGAAAGTCCTTTGGCCAACACCATTATCAAAGAAATCACCGGAATCGAAGACAACGAGTTGATCTATGCGGTTGTCGATTGGTCAGGGGTACCTGATTTTGATTTTGGCGACTACGAATTAGTTCTGGACTTTAATGCGAACGGCGGCGATGAATTGGAAGAAGGCGATGATGAAGACGAAGAAGAACGTTTCTTTGAAGCGAATGATGATGAGTTAGTTGATGCACTGTATACGTTGGAAGGTTTAGTCGACTTTGAAGTCAACGCAAACAATTCGTTTCCTCGTGCCGTACAATTGTATTCACCGCCGGGCACCCCAACTGGTTCACGATTTGAAATGCTTAGTGCGATCGCGTCAACCGGCGATGTCGATATGTACCGGATCGTGACTTCACCTTCGGCCAATGGAACAATGGCCATTGATTTAGCGCCCTTAGGTATTGAGCCGGCATTACTGGATATTCGCGTCTATAACAGTGCGCGTGCATCGGTGCCAATCCGTCGGCATTTTCGCAGCACGGGTGATGTTGTGGTCGAAGTTAGCAACATTCAGCCCAATGCCACCTACTATGTTCGCGTGCAAAATAAATCGGGAAACACGCGCACTGGTAATTATTTGTTGCTCGTGAACGTGGCTGACGATTCCGCAGTGCTGGAGCGAATCCAACAAGTCTCACTCAGTGCCGCGCAACCCGATCGGTTTGGAATCATGACGACCTATAAAACTCAACTTTACCGATTTGACTTGTCGATGACCTCGAGCAACAACGCTAACCAGGCCGCTCAGTTGACCATTTACAGCGATTCGGGTCGGGAAGAGTTGGTGACTTCGGTCCGTTCGGGTCGCAAAGTCACGGTGTTTGTTTGGTTACCTGCTGGCGAACATTATTTGCGGTTCACTGCACGGACACGCAATGGCGCTGCGATTCGCGCTTCCACGGTAACCTTGGACGGTGCATCGGTATCTGACGACGAAGGGCCGGTGCTTTTAGACCCTTCGGGCAATCCCGTTTCTGGACCACAGAATCCCGGCAGTAACCCCACACCGCCACCGACGTGGAATTTCCCGGCAAACTTTTTCTGGCTCTATGAACTGGTCGTACCGCCAGATAATCCGTGGTTTTAATCAAGAGGAATGAAACGGTTCGGTTCGGGTCTGGAGTGGTTAAATTCTGTCGTGCCTCGCTTGTTAGGATTAGCCCCACGTGGGTGTAAGGCTCCAGCCTTGCACGATTACGTGGGTGTAAAGCTCCTGCCTTGCACGATTACGTGGGTGTAAGGCTCCCTGCCTTGCACGATTACGTGGGTGTAAGGCTCCTGCCTTGCACGATTACGTGGGTGTAAGGCTCCTGCTTTGCACGCGCCCTTAAAAAAAACCCATTTTTAAGGTCAGGAGAACTTCTTTCACGGGCGCGGATGCGCGCGATTAAAACACAGAGGCACAGAGGACACAGAGTGGCGCGTAGCGTGATCGGTATCTGCCGAGCGATCATTTCCCAAGCCCACTGCCACCTGGCCAGAGACTGCGCGACACGTTCGGCTCCGGTCATTGCCGCTAGTCGAAGCTGGCACTCTTTTTCAAGGTCAGTCATGCGATGTCCTGGACTCCCGGCGTTTCTGTCCCACAAATTTTCTCGGGATGCTATTCCGATTACATGGCAACCTACCCAAATTCCAATCGTGTTTGGTACCGCGCAATCGTTTAACGGCAAGCCAGAGCGGAATTTGCGGCTGTCGAGTCGACCACTTCAAACGACCACTCCCGCAAATTCCGCGGCGGCGACGGTGTGATGTCGGGTACTCGGCAGAAAATCTACGCTGAGCTCGGAAACATTTGGGTAACGCGCGAAATCGGTTTGGGTAACGCGCGCAACGTTTAACGGATAATCATTTCGAACTCTTCTGTGATATTGGTGCGGGTACCAGATATCACACCGTCGCCGTCGCGGAATTTGCGGCAAAGGTTTTGCAAAGTGGTTAAATCAAAGGACGCAAATTCCGCTCTGGCTTGCCGTTAAACGTTTGCGTGTGCAACGTTTGCGCGTGCAACGAACTTAAGTAGTTTTCGTTTCGAACTCTCCTGTGATATTAGTGCGTGTACCAGATATCACACCGTCGCCGACGCGGAATTTGCGGCAATGATCAAACAAAATAGCCAAGTCAAAACCCGCAAATTCCGCTCTGGCTTGCCGTTAAACGTGCGCGTGCAACGTCGGCGCTTTAGCCGCTCGCGCGTAACGAACTTAACGGATAATCGTCTCGAACTCGATTGTGAAAAGATATTCGCGTTTAGTTATTTAATTTTCTTTACTCTTAGCGTGACCTCGGTTATCGGCTGGTCAGCCATTTTGAAGTCCATTCCATTGTTACCGCCATCGATCATTTCATAGTCTTTCGAAGTTACGATAATCCCTAAGCTGTAGTCTTTGGGAACCCCAACAATGGTTGCAACTCCGCTTTCATCCGTCCTAGAAACATAACGATTGTCGGGACGAGTCGATTGGGCTTGAGGACTTGCCAAACGTTGCGCCATTGAAAATCCGGCGCCAAGCAATTGTGAACCGTCGTTAAGCAACACTTGATTGGGCCACACTGCCACGTCGACTCCTGACACCGGTTGATCCTGATCATCGACAACTTTGGCTTTGATCGTCCGGCCTGGGTTTAGCTTGAGCTCCACCTCGAGCGACTCGTCCTCGATGCGAAACGGTGTGAAATACGATCGATTTGGATCGATAACTCGCATCTCCGGAAAATATGATCGCACAAGATCATCGGGAGGATTTTGAGGAACCCAGCCATCGCAAACCGCTAACAATTGCACTACTTCACGTGCCGGGACATGAGGAAATTCAAACGTGCCGTCGGCGGCAATTGTCGTCGTGTCATACCAATTCCATCTGTTCTGCGATTGCCGATCACCCACCAAAATCGCCAAGGACACCGTGCCGTTGACTATCGGCCTGGGCACATCCTCGCCAATGCGGCCATTAATCTTTACCGATGGTTTCATCAGTGCATCTTTGATGACTACTCGCGATTTACCCTCCGGGTTGGCCACCAGCATATCGCTAAAGGCAATCGGTTGGTTGTCGACTATCTTGATCAATCGAAATGATACTTGACGAGGGTTCAGCGTGGGTGAGACGATCATTCCATTGTCAAACAATTTCCATGCACCCGAGCCATCGGGGACGATTCCGTACAAATCGGTTTTGATAGGCTCCCGGGTAACCGCATCAATCGCTGAGGCAGCAATTTTGTAACCGCGTACCAATTGAATCTCTGCCGGATTATCCTCCACAGCGCGATCTTCGCGAAAAGAGACAAACTCAGAATGCTCCACGGTCCAAGTAATCTGGCCCACATCCATTTCTTTGCCCAATTGTTTGGGATAAGGCAACGTTACTATTCCCTCCTCATTTGTCTTAAGTTTTAGCAACTCGATGTCTTGCGGCCAACCCCAATGGCTACCCGGTTCTTGTTTCATTCGCAATCCGGTGCAATAAACCAGTGCATCGGCAATTGGATTGCCATCGGGATCGGTCACCCGCACGCGTGCATCCACCATCTCGATCTTGCTCGCCGCTTTTTCGTCTTGAGCGCGCAAAATCGTTGGCGTTAACAAAAAAATCAAAACTAATAATCGATTGTGGTATTTCATTTTTTGTCTCACCTATTCGAAGGTCATTGAGTACACGAAGCATGGTCAAAATTCTATCATGAAAACAACTGCGTGTAGTGAATAACCGAAAACACCGCTGGACAAACCCAGCGGGATTAGTATTGCAGAGCGATTTTCCTCAATCGCTTTGCCAAAGACGCGCAAGCAAAAAGCAGACAGCTCTGCTAGACAAACCAAGCGAAACCTTCACTCAATGCTCAAATTTCAAATCGCTTTATTTTCTTTTTGGCGCGCGTTCCAGTAAGAACTTTGCCAAAATATCGCCGTAGTGTTGATCGAGGGTCAATCGTCGATAATCGACTGCTGAGTCGCGCATTATCTGTTTCAAATCGGCCAAATAACCCTGGACCGCTTTGCGATAGTCGCTGGCCACAATACTCGGGTCGGCCAAAATTGGAGAACCGCCTTCCAAATCGACAAATCGCATCGGTCGATCAAAACGAAAATCAATTTCATTTTGTTCCAGCAAATGAAACACCACCGTGTCATGTTTGCGGAATCGCAAGTGTTGAAAACATTGACTTAATTCTTGAGACGGCACAAATAAATCCGAAATTACAACCACCAAGGCCCGTTGCCTAATTCGCTCGGCCGCTTCGTGTAACGCGGCCGGCAGTCCGGTCTCCCCCACTCCCTGAACATCCGCCAATTCATCGAGGATCACGCGCAAATGGGAAGCACTGCGTTTAGGAGCAATTTCGCGATGAAACTTTTTCCCCGCACAATACAATCCAACCGCATCACCCTGTTGAACAGCCAGATACGCTAACGTTCCCGCAATCCTCCGCGCCAAGTCAAGTTTACTTTGACCACCATTGGCATAATTCATCGATCCGCTGGTGTCGACGATTAAACACAATCGTAAATTTGTATCCGCTTCAAATTCTTTGATATAAAAACGGTCGCTGCGGCCGTAAGCGCGCCAATCGAGTCGACGCGTGTCATCACCCGGTACGTACTTGCGATATTCGGCAAACTCAAGACTGCTGCCGCGATGCGGACTGCGGTGCATCCCCGCCACACTGCCTAACATCGGCAAACGGGCATGCAGGGGCAACGCCTTCAGTCGCGAGATCACTCGCGGTTCGATAAAGTCGCGGGTAGTTGCCAATTAAGTTTCCTTGCTCAATTGTTCCAATAACTTTTTGACGATATCACGACTTCGCATGCCTTCGGATTCAGCAGCAAACGTTGTCAAAACTCGATGCGTCAACACGGGCTCGGCAACCTCTAAAATATCTTCCAGCCGCACCATATAACTTCCGTGTAAAGCCGCACGGGCTTTCGCGCCCAAAATTAAATACTGTACAGCGCGGGGACCGGCGCCCCAACCTACTAAGGGCTTGAGCCATTCCGGAGCGTCTGTTGAATTGGGTCGCGAACGGCGAGTTAGATCAACGGCAAACTCATAAATATGTTCGGGAACTGGGACGCGTCGAACCAACGACTGAAACCGAATCACATCGGCACCAGTTAATACATGCGCCAATGTCGGAAAGTCGCCGCCGGTTGTACTGCGGGCAATTTGAATTTCTTCGTCGCGACTGGGGTAATCGACTTCGATCAAAAACATAAACCGATCGAGTTGGGCTTCTGGCAACGGATAAGTGCCTTCTTGTTCTACAGGGTTTTGAGTCGCCAATACAAAAAACGGCGGCTCTAATTGAAAGGCTTTGCCGACCACCGTAATTCGTCGCTCTTGCATGGCCTCCAACATGGCCGCTTGGGTTTTCGCCGGCGCGCGATTGATTTCATCGGCTAGGACAATGTTGGCAAAAAGCGGACCTTTGACAAACTCAAAATCCCGACGGCCTGACTCCGATTCTTGCAAAATATCGGTGCCCGTGATGTCCATTGGCATCAGATCCGGAGTGAACTGGATTCGTGAAAAACTTAACGACATGGTTTCGGCCAAACGGCTAATGAGCAGGGTCTTCGCCAAACCGGGAACACCCATCAACAGTGCGTGGCCTCGAGCGAAAAGGCAAATTGCCAAACGCTCGATCACTTCGTGTTGGCCGATAATGATTTTGCCCAATTCGGATTTGAGCTGTTGGTAGATCCGTCCCAATTCATCGATCTCGGCCACGTCATCGTGAGCCATTAAATTGCCTTGCGACCGTTTGTGATCGGGAGTCAAAACGTTATTGTGTGTCGGTGTTTGATTTGAATTCATTGGCGTAATCTAGTCTGCTCCCAATACAAAGCACGTGGAAAGTATAACTTGACCCTTGCGAGTCTAACTGGTCGGCGCTAGTTTGTCATCGGACATTTCGTGATAATTTTGCGCTTCGCGCACCGTATGCATTGAGTGCAGAGGCGACTTCGACTTTCCCCTAAAAAATTTGGCTTGGAACCACAATTTTGTGAAAGATAGGTTGATTCCAATCGTTATACCAGATTGTGGGTCCTGGAATTGTGCGGATTGGATAGCGGTCAAGAATCAATATTACAGAGAGGTTCGTCGTTGCTACAATGGATCGCGACCCAAGTGTAACACAGCGATAACCGATCATGAGTTTTCTTAATCCAATCTGGCTGCTGGCATTACCTCTGATTTTCTTGCCGATATTGATTCATCTTTGGAATCAACGTCGGCACAAGATCATTCAGTGGGGTGCAATGCAATTTTTAATATCCGCCAAGCGGATGAGTCGGGGAATGGCCCGGCTTCGCCACTGGCTAATCATGGCTGCGAGAATGGCAGCAATTGCCGGGCTCGTATTTTTGGTAACGCGACCGTTGTCGACAGGTTGGCTGGGAATGTTAAGCGGCGGAAAACCAGAGACGGTTATTATTCTTTTGGACCGATCGGCAAGCATGCAACAACAATCCAGCCTAGCGGGACAATCCAAATTGCGTGCTGGTGCGGAAATGATTGCCGCAACACTCAATACTTTGGGCGGCGATTTTCGTATCTATTTGCTCGACCCATTCTCCAAGAATACTGGAAACCGAGTGATTCAATTGCAGCGCGCTCAAGATTTGATGGACTTGCCCGCCGCCAGCCCCAGCGATGCCACCGTCGACATTCCCGCGATGTTGCAGTCTACATTGGATTTCATCACGACCAATCAAACGGGCCGAACTGATGTTTGGGTCCTATCCGACGGAGCGACAAACGACTGGCTCCCAGAAACCAGTCGTTGGCAGGCAATTCGTAGCGCGTATTCACAATTGGAAGGCGTGCGGTTTCATGTGCTCAATGATCGCGAACCCGCTCGCGAGAATTTTTCGATTCGTCTCGATCGCTGGGAACGCTCGTTCCGCGACTCTCAAGCGGAACTAGTGTTGGATCTCTCCATTCGGCGGTCGCCGAGCGACAATCCAGTGCCCGTGGACATTCCCGTTTCCATCAACGTTGGAGGCATTCGCTCGCGGGTCAATGTACGTTTGGAAAACGACAGTGCCAGTTTAATCGGTCATCGAATTCCATTGGATCAAGAGTCGCTTTCTGGGTGGGGCAGTGTCGAATTGCCTTCGGATTCTAATCCCAGCGATGATCAATATTATTTTGCGTACGCGGAACCCGTTCCATTTCAAACAACTATTGTCACCTCTCAAACTGAATCCATTCGGGGAATCGAATTAGCGGCCGGTGTTCCGTCGCAAAAAAATGCCAACGCAACTGTCGCGAGGTTAACCCCGGATCGGATTTCGGAAATCGACTGGGACCGAACGACGCTGCTCGTTTGGCAAGCTGATTTGCCTGAAGGCAACATGGCCAAACAGGTCGACCAGTTTATCGCCAGCGGACGTGCTGTGATTTTTTTACCTCCACTTGAACCAAGCTCCGTGTCTTTTCGCGGTTGGCGCTGGACCGCTTGGGAACCGTCGGGCGGTGCTGGGTCGAAGATCGGTTCTTGGAATAACGATGCTGATGCTTGGATGCAAACTCGCGACGGTCAATCTCTACCCATCGACGAACTCATTGTTCATCAAGTGTGTCGTTTGGAAGGCAGCGGGCGGATTTTAGCCAAACTCGACAACGGTGCGTCGTTACTGCTCCGTTCGACGGAATCGGGCGGTGCGGTTTATGCGTTGACGACGTTGCCCAGTACGGCCTATTCGACCTTAGATCGCGATGGCATTTCACTCTATGTCCTGGTGCAAAGAGCCTTATTGAGCGGCGCTGAATCTCAGGGCGCTGCCAAGTTGTTTGATGCGGGCGCCATCGCAGCAAGTGCCGTGGCAAACTGCAAGGTTCTTGTACAGCGCCCTAATGCCTGGGAATCTACCCCTGGCTTGGCCGAAATGAATCCATTTCGCGCAGGAGTTTATGGCAACGAACAAGAGTTTATCGCGCTGAACCGTCCGGTCGCTGAGGAACAACTATCGCCACTGACGGACGAATCCTTTGGTGAACTATTCGCCGGACTCGATTTTCACTTAGTCTCCGAATCGCTCACCAACGACCAATCGCTGGCCAGCGAAATTTGGAAACTGTTCGTTGTGCTGGTCTTGATTTCATTGTTGTTGGAAGCTGTGTTATCGATGCCGGAAAAAGTTGCCAGCGCCAAGGATCAAGCCATCAGTCCGAACAGCGGAAGGGCCGCCGCATGATGGACTCACAATGGCTTTCGATGTTGGCAACTCCATTTGGCATCGCCTTTGGAATATTGGCTGTTGCGGTCTGCGGCGTATTGTCCTGGTTGGCGATAAATCGAGCTGCCTTTCGTCGCGCCACGGTATTTTTGGAATCCCTCCGGTTTTTGATTGTTTTGCTGATCGCCATCGTCCTGAACCAGCCCGAATGGGTTCAGAACTATGTGCCCCAGGAAGAACCGACTATTGCTGTTTTGTGGGACGAGTCGGGCAGTATGGAGACGGAAGATGCCGCCGGTTTGGACAGCGCGACAACCACAGCCACCGTTTCGCGTCGCCAAGCAATTGCACCGCTGATCACTGACAAGCGCTGGTCGGCATTTAGTGAAAAGTACGAAATCGATATCGCACCATTTTCATCGCCACAACCTAATCTCAAACGCGCAACGGATCTCAACCTGGCTTTGACAGATACGTTGAATCGGCACCCGAATTTAAGGGCCGTTGTCTTGTTGAGCGACGGCAGTTGGAACATTGGAAAATCGCCGAGTGAATCCGCCACGCTTTTTAGAATGCAAAAGATTCCCGTGTTTACCGTGGGTGTCGGCAGCGACATTCCTTTGCCCGACATCGAAGCAACTTCACTCGACGCGCCGACCTTTGGAATTGTCGGCAAACCGACCCGTATTCCTTTTTCAATTACGAGCACCCTGCCCCGCACAGTGCCCGTCCAAATTAGCTTGTCCTCAAGTGATGGCGATGAGTTGACGCACTCATTCGAATTGCTAGCCAACAGTCGATTGCAAGACGCATTTGTTTGGCACCCCAAACGAGTGGGCGATTATGTATTGACAATGACGATCCCGCCCAGCGAGGGCGAATCTATCGTGGCGAACAATTCCATTTCAACGCCAATCTCGATTCGCAGTGAATCATTAAAAGTGTTAATGGTTGAGTCATTTCCGCGTTGGGAGTATCGGTTCATTCGCAACGCTTTAGCCCGCGATCCGGGAGTGGATGTCGAGTGTCTGCTGTTTCATCCCGACCTCGAAGCGCTCGGCGGTGGCAAAGACTACATCAAATCGTTTCCGCAATCGCTGGATGAATTATCGAAATATGATGTGATTTTTTTGGGCGATGTGGGCGTTGGCAGCGACCAATTGACGTCGGAAGACTGTCGACGAATTCGGGGTATGGTCGAAAGCCAAGCGACCGGGCTAATCCTGATGCCCGGCTTTCGCGGTTATCAACTGTCACTTCAAGAAACGGAATTAGGCGAGCTGTTTCCCGTGGTCTTAGATGCCAGTCAACGCCGAGGTTGGGGAAACATGATACCGGCACAGTTTCAATTGACCGACGCGGGCAGTGAAAGTCTATTGACTAAATTGGCCGATTCGCCGGAAGCAAATCGTTCTGTGTGGCGCAGTTTGCCTGGATTCCAGTGGTACGCCGCCATCTTGCGGGCCAAGGTTGGATCTCAAGTCTTAGCCGTGCACGCAACCGAATCCAACGACGCCGGACGAATTCCATTGCTCGTCACAAAAACGTTTGGCTCAGGAAAAATATTGTTCATGGGTACTGACGGCGCTTGGCGTTGGCGCGAAGGCGTTGAGGACAAATACCATTATCGATTTTGGGGACAAGTGGCGCGCTGGATGGCTTATCAACGCAATATGGCTGGCGGTGAATCGATGCGCCTATTTTATTCCCCCGATCGACCGAAAACCGGCCAGACGTTGTCGCTCAATGCCAATGTCATGGGACTCGATGGCGAGCCACTGCAATCCGGAAATGTGGCGGTGCAGATTGTTGCTCCGTCGGGAAACTCGCAATTGGTTCGATTGGCTGCCGAAGTTAATCAAGAAACTTGGGGTTTGTTCACGGGCTACTTTGTTCCCGAAGAACGCGGCGAACATCGCGCAATATTGACTTGTCAAGAATCCGGCGCGTCGCTGGAAACGACAATCAGTGTCCAAGGTGTCGAACGTGAACGTTTGGGTCAGCCCGCCAATTTTGAGACGCTCCGCGAAATCGCCGAAATCACCCGAGGCAAAACAATGTCACTGGATCAAGTTGATGAATTAATCTCCGAAATTGGAAAAATTCCCGAACCCGAACCGCAATTAAAGCGAATTCGACTATGGGCACACCCAGCTTTTATTGCTGTCTTTTTAACACTGTTAACCGTGTTTTGGGTTGGCCGCAAGCTAGCGGGAGTCGTCTGATTCGCGTTTCCTTGATGGAAACAGACTGAAAACGGAATTGATTGAGTGAACGAAATACAGAACAATCGCGTAACCACGAAACCAGATTATCAAACAAGGAAACCATCATGAAAAATTCAATTCGTACTTTGGCGCTGACGTGCAGCGCTTTGCTGGGAGTGGTCGTATTGCCAGCGCTGACCATGGCACAACAGGTGTTTGTAGCACCGCGGGCGGCGATTGCCGTTGGTGGACAACAAGTGGATTGGAATGCGGCAATCAAAGAACAATTGGAAAAGCAAAAGTTAACTTGGCAACAAGAAATGAAAATTTTGCTCGCGGACATCGATGCCGCTTGCCAGTTGTCGGCCGAACAAAAATCAAAGCTGGAAGTTGCAGCGAAAGGAGCCATTGAAAAATCGTTGGCTAGTTTTAAAGACCAGCAAGGGCAAATGAACGCGGTGCCGCTACAAGCCGTAGCCGGTGCGCCACTAGATGTGGGCGGAGGTGTCGTTCGGGTCGAACAGGCCAATCAACAACAAGAACAAGAAGTTAAAGAAAAAGGGGCCGCGGAAAAAGCCGAACAAGCTGACAAAGGTGAAGCAGAGCTGCAAGTTGCTAATACGATCGAAATTCAAGCGCTGCCTGCAGGTCAACCTGGTGTTGCGGTTCGCCTGGGTGGTCCCTTGGGTTGGATGTCGTCAGCGAGTGGTGAAAGTCCCGCAGAACAAGAAATCTGGAAGAAGACATTCAAAATGACTTTGACAGAAGAACAATCAACCACTTATGGCCAAGTCGCAAAATCACGGGCAGATAAAGCCCGCACCGCAAGCATAGGCGCTTTTGTGGCTAAAGTTGATGTAAAATTGCTGTTAAATGAAAAACAAAACAGTCGATTAAATGAGCTATTGGTTGTCCATTACAGCGATGTTAATTTTGAAAATGTGGCCGGTTTTGGTGGCATCGGATTCTTTGGTGGCGACGAGGTAGTCGACAACGGCCCATTCTTGGAAGGCTTGGCTAGTGTTTTGTCCGAAACACAACTAGAAATTTGGAAAGAAAATTTCCAAACTGGTTTAGATTTCGCTAAGATGGCTAATGGGGTTCGTGTGCAACGGGCCATGCCCGCGATGCGTTTGGCTCCTGCCGTCCCAGTCGTACCTGACAAACAAGATTGAGTGCATCTGTCAAGACTTGGCCGGCGACCGGAAGATTTCAACGGCTGACGCAATGCCCTCCTCCGACATCGTTTTGGAAAATTTAGAGATCGTTGCCGAACGAATCGGAGAATCCCATAAGTTTAGAAAGTTCGTCAACCCCGACCGGCGCTTGATCGCTGATCTCGGCAAGACGCGAAATAAATAACTTAAAACGTTCGGTTCAATTGTGGACTTGGTCAAGCGACCTTCGATATTTTCGACATCGAACGGAAGCCGAAAAGTACTATCGCGAAAAGAACTATCGAACTGGTTAGATTGCTAGGCTTTGGAAAGTTTATGTCAACTGAATCCAAAAATGATTTGACGCTTCCTCCCAATGTTCGCGCCAAACTAGCGGCGTATCGTCGTCAAGTTCGCACGATCAAACTGATCGAAGCGATTGGCGCTGCGGCTTTTGGGCTGTGTTTGTCATATCTATTGGTGTTTGCCTTAGACCGTGTCATTGAAACGACGACACTGCAACGAGTGGCAATTCTGGTCATCGGTTCATTAGGTTTAGCAGTTTGGTTGCCCTGGATGTGCCACAAGTGGATTTGGCGCAGTCGACGTTGGGAGCAAGTCGCTCGAATCTTGAAAACGAGGCACCCTCGTTTAGGTGATTACCTGCTGGGTGTGATTGAACTGGTAAATGACCGCCATATCGATGGTCGAAGTGAGACGCTGTGTCGTGCGGCTTTGCAACAAGCTGACCGCGAAACGGCGACCAAAGATTTTTCTCGGGACATCCCGAATCCGCGACATCGTCGTTGGATACTTGCTGCCGCCGTTCCATTACTAGTTGCTGCGGTAGCTCTAGCGTTGGTACCGGCCGCAGGCACCAATGCGTTTTGGCGCTGGGTGATGCCTTGGCGCGATATTGAACGATATACTTTCGCCCGAATTGAGCCGTTGCCCAAAAGATTGGTGATCCCTGTTGCTGAACCAGCGGCAGTCGCGGCGCGCTTGCAACATGACTCATTGTGGAACCCCAATGTGGGTTCTGCATGGTTGGGCTCACAGCGAATTGAAAGCCAACAACAAAACGGTGAATTTGCTTTTCAATTGCCGCCCATCAAAGAGCCCTCGGAACTAGCCGTCAATATCGGCGACGTCCGTCAACAAGTTACCTTGGACCCGCAATCGCGACCTGAGCTCGTTGACTTATCAGCCAGCGTGGAACTGCCTGCCTATTTGCAACGAACCAAACCACTTCATCGCGATGTACGCGGCGGTGGACTGAGTGTGGCGGAAGGGAGTCAAGTAAAATTGACGGCTCAAGCCTCCCGAGACTTGGTTTCGGCAACGATGGACGGCGAGCCATTGAATATTCAAGGTGCGGTTTTGGAAACGGTGCCGACCAGCATTACAGCGACGCGAACCGTGTCGCTCGAATGGCGCGATGCGTTGGGGTTATCGGCAAAAACACCACTCCAATTAAAGATACGCGCGGCCGCCGATGAAGCCCCGACGATTATATGCCGCGACTTGGACCAACAGATTGTGATCATGGACCAAGATTTGCTGAGTTTTCAAATTGACGCCAGCGACGATTATGGCGTTAAAACGCTAGGGCTAGAATGGAAAGGGACACCGAGTGCGGGTTCTGAAGCAGAAGCGGCTCAGGGAGAAAAATTAATTTATGCCGGCAATCCAGAAGCCGAACAAATCTCAGCCGTTGCCGCTACGTTTTCTCCGCAACGCGAAAAAATAGCGCCGCAAACGCTGCAACTGCGAATATTTGCTGAAGACTATCGCCCCGATCGTCCGCGAGTCTATTCACCCGTTTATACCGTCTTCGTTTTATCGGAAGACGAACATGCGATTTGGCTAACGCGACGATTAGACGAATGGTTCAAACAGTCCTTGGAAACCTACGAACTCGAACAACAGTTATTCAAACGCAACGTTGAGCTGAGAAACCTGTCAGCTGAGGAACTCGATCGTCCGGAAACGCGTCGCAAGATCGAATCACAAGCGGCCGCCGAAAACGCTCAATCGCGACGCTTAAACGCTTTGACCGATCGTGGTGACGCATTGACTCGCGAAGCCGCTCGTAATGGTCAATTCGGCGTTGATCATTTGGAAAAACTCGCTGAAATGATCCACAAGCTACGCGATATTTCCGACAATCGCATGCCATCGGTTGCCAACCTCTTGAAACAAGCGGCTGATGCACAAGCCGGTTCGACAACCAACAGCGGGCAAAATTCGAACCCCAATAGTCGTCCATCGGCGTCTCCCGCGGACAAATCGGCCAACAATCAGAATCAAACGCAATCCGTTACAGATGATCCTGGCCAACGCGCGGGTGACGAACTTGCAGGAAACAACCTCGAACAAACGGACCAACAATCCGACGACAAACAACCACCCAAAGCGCCAAGTGTCACGCTAAAAGAATCCTCGATGGATATTCCGAAAAAGGAAGAAGAAACCGAGGACGCAAATGAGTCTCCGCCGAACAATTCACCCGGCAAGCTTTCGTTGCCGTCTGTGACACTGAATGACCCAAACAAAAAATCAGGCGGTGGCGCATGTCCGGCTGGTGATAATATGGCAGCCGCCGTTGATGACCAAGAAGCCCTGCTGGCAGAATTTCAATCGATCGCCGAAGAACTGCAAAAATTGATCGGCAACTTGGAGGGCAGTACTTTTGTCAAACGGCTCAAAGCCCTTTCTCGACGTGAACTTGTGTTGGCCAACGATATCGATGGTTCAACCTTGACCGCTTTTGGAGAACCCCAGGCCAATGTCAAAGACGTAACTCAAAAACGAATCGATGTTTTGGCACAGCGACAACGCACGCACAGTTCCACGATGCAACATATCATCGATGACCTCGATGCTTATGCTAATCGCGTTGCCGATGGCAAATATAAAACCGTTCTTGAGGAAATGACTGAAACGGAAATTGTGAAACAAGTCGCCATGGTGGCCGATCGGATGGTCATCAATGAACCGGGCATGTCAATTGCACAGGCCGAACTGTTGGCCGATACCATGGACCGATGGGCCGAACAGCTCGTCGGCCCTGGCTGACTGGGGGGCTCGTGACCGGGCTCCAAAGGTGGCAGTTTGCCGCCATCCATCGTTTTAGAAGTCATGAAAATTTTAACCGCAGAGATTAATCTGCGCGAAGAAACTCGCACGGCCGAGCAAGCCAAACCACAAACCGCTTCAGATAGGTTTTCCGAGCAAGCTCGCGAATTGTCCAAGACGCAATTAAAGCTACTCGATCGTACCGATATCGTGATCGAAAAAATTCGTGATTTACCGGAAGGCGATGAAAAATTTGCTAAAGAAATCGCGCAACTCACCAACGCCGTCAACGCCATGGGTGATGCTGAGATCATTCTGCGACAACCCGATACAGGCGCCCCGGCGATCGCCGCAGAAACCGAAGCTATCGAATGGTTGTTGCAAACCAAACGATCGGGCAGCGGCGGTGGGGGTGGTAGAAGTAATCCAGGCGACGGTAACCGAACGGGAGCTGATCTTACGACCTCAGCATTGGCTTTGCTGGGCGAGTCGCGAGAGAAACAAGCGGTCGTTGTCGATCGAGATACCAACCAAGCCACGGGAAAAACGGGTCGGGTTCTACCCGACGAATTTCGCGCGGGATTGGATCGCTATTTCGAAGCGCTCGAATCGAATAAGTAACCTTACGCCCAATTGAATCCAACAGCTATTAATGAAAAAGGTTTGCTGCATGACGATCGGGATGCGACTCGTTGTAATGGTAGTTTTTTTCGCCACGGTTGTGGCATTCACTAATCCGGCCCAAGCGACAATTGTTCAGGAAAATGAAGCCGAAGTAGGTCAAGTCGAATTGCAAGAAGCTGTCCAAATCCAACCGCTTATGGGCATCATGGGCGTGACACCCGGCAAATTGTTGGGGGCTAAACAATTTCAGTTGAATCAGATTTTTGCGATCGAAATTCAACGGCTCACAAAAGTTTGCGGTCTAAACGAAGCGCAAAAGTCAAAATTAACTGTCGGTGCCAAAGGCGTTGTCAAAAAAGTTATCGAGGAGTTCCGAACAGACCCCAGCTTCTCGCAATTTGTGCCTCCGCCAAAGGCGGACCAAGCGGGGGAACAACAGGACATCCAATCGGTTGAAATCGATGAGGTCAAAGATTTCAACGATGTCGACCAATTCGCTTGGCAAATGATCGATATTGGTAACTCGCCGGAACAGATGTTTCAACAAACTCCACCAAACGAACACGCGCTTTGGTTAAAAGTCGTTAGTAGTACCTTGACGAGCGAACAACAACAGAAATTGGATGAATTCCGTCGTCAGGAAAAGAAGGCGATTCGTGCGCTGATGCTCGAAACTGGTATTGAATTGTTCTCGACCCATCTGGCATTGCGAGACGAACAAAAAACACCCTTCAAAGAACTCGTCGAAAAAGAACTGGAT
>JBGSMY010000175.1:0-9745 GCA_041739975.1 Pirellulaceae bacterium | reverse complement strand
CGGATTGGCTCATGGGGTCACGCCATGGTTTATTGTGTTTTGGTGTCTTGGGACGTGATTATTGCTAACTTGCAGGTCGCGTCCTTAATTCTGTTTCGGTCGCCGCGCAGTCTTCGATCGCGATGGATTGCGGTACCACTGGAACTTGAGTCGCGGGAGGCAATTGCTGTGCTGGCCGGGACAATCACTTTGACGCCGGGCACGGTTAGCTGCGATTTATCGTCTGATGGCCGCAGTTTGTTAGTGCATTGTTTGGATGCTGTCGATCCGGAGTCGGAGGTCAGGAAAATCAAACAACGTTACGAGTCGCGGCTGTTGAGGATCTTTTCATGATCATCGGCTATGCATTGGATATCGCCTTTTTCGCCATCGCTTTGGCTTTGCTACTGAATGTCTGGAGACTTTTGGCTGGTCCTACGATGATGGACCGCGTCTTGGCAGCCGATACCATGGTCATCAACACCATTGCCTTGATCATAGTGTTTGGGATGCGACAGGAGACCACTCAATATTTCGAGTCGGCTTTATTATTTGCCATGTTTGGATTTACATCCACAGTCGCTTACTGTCGCTTTGTTTTGCGCGGCGACATCATTGAATAGGGCCGAAAATTATGAGTGTGACATTTGAAATCATTGTGTCAGTATTGATTGTCGTGGGCGCGGCATTTACCTTGATTGGCTCGTTCGGTCTCATTCGTCTGCCAGACTTTATGATTCGCTTACATTCACCGACCAAAGCAACAACCTTGGGAGTTGGGGCCTTGTTGTGCGCCTCGATTATGTACTTTTTTAACGATCAAGGTCTGTTATCAATAAACGAATTAATGATCACACTGTTTTTGTTTTTGACTGCACCGATTTCTGCTCATTTTATGGCACGAGCTCATTTGCACGAGCATTGTCGCAATCCCCGACAAGAACTGCCACCGCTCCCGGAACAAGGCGGTTGGAGCATTTTCGAAGACAACGATTCCCAAGCCGCGGATCAACAATCAGTTAGCCAACAATCGACTAACTTGTAACCGTCAAGTCATTAAACTTTGTCAAGAATTCTATGTTTGAATTGACGCGCCAGCTATAAACCAATTTCGCGGCCATCGACGCGACGTATGGCGACTGTCGCGGATCGAGGTCGTCCACCGGTTGGTCCATCCGGCCAGGCGCTAAATTTTGTTGGGTCGGTGGGATTGCTGACTTCATCGGCAGGTTCTCCCGGATGCTGGATATTCACGAACATTGTTTTACGGTCAGGAGTCATTGCATTGCCGCTGATCTCACAACCACGTGGGCCGGTCAAAAATCGGCGAACTTCTCCCGTTGCGGGATCCGCGGCTAACATCATGTTGTGTCCCAAATCGGCAAACTGAGGTTGGCCGATCACGGATGACGAGATATCTGTTTGAATCCACAAAATACCCGAGCGGTCAAATTTGAGTCCATCGGGACAAGCAAAATGATCGCCTTGAACGTTGCCGCGGCTGGCCACATCCGCAGCCGCTGGACTACCCCCCATGACAAATACTTTCCATTCAAAAGACTCGGAGGCAGCATCATTAGCGGTTTCGCGCCATCGCAAGATGTGCCCGTACAGATTCGTCGTCCGCGGGTTGGCGGGGTGACTTACTTGACGACTCTTATTATTCGTAAGCGATGCAAATACTTCTCCTGACACCGGGTGGACTGAGATCCATTCCGGCCGATCCATAGGGGTTGCCCCGGCCGTTTTGGCAATGTGACGGGTATGAATGCAAATATCTGCCCAGGTGAACCCGTCGTCCGGTGAATTCCCCGCAGTTGACAATTGACGCTTACTAGGCTGTAGTGGCAACCAATGACCACGTCCGTCTTCGTGGAACTGAGCTACGTACAACGTCCCCTCGTCCAATAATCCATTCCTGGATGTCACGCCAAAAGAATCGGCCGACTGAGGATCGTATCGCCGCCGCGATACAAACTTGTAAATAAATTGATCGGCCTCGTCGTCTCCCATATAAACAACCACACGTCCATCGGCGGCCAAAACCAACTCGGCGTTTTCATGTTTGAATCGCCCTAAAGCCGTTCGTTTAACCGGCGGCAGGTCAGGTCTCAAGGGATCAATTTCGACAACATACCCAAATCGTTGTGAGTCATTATTTTCTTGCGCCAGATCGAACCGCGGATCTTGCTGCCACCAGCGGTATACAGGGATTTTTTCATCCGCAATTACGTACGTATACCCTTGCGCTTGCAAGCCGAAACGCTGATGATCGGGGGTTCGTTCATATTGCGGATTGTCAGTTCCAAAGACGCCTTGGAAATTCTCTTCGCAAGTCAAATACGTTCCCCAGGGAGTTCGGCCGGCAGCACAATTGTTGATCGTGCCGCGAACACGGTCGCCCAAAATACTAGCCGCCGGGCCAGACAGTTCAATCGGTGTTTCCGCCGTAATACGGCGAGCGTACTGCGACTCGACCACCTGCCAAGTGCCCGTTGGCTGTCGAGCAATTTCGACAATCGAAACACCATGCGACGCTTGGCTCTTACGCACTTTTTCTAGCGGCATCACGTCTGGCGGAAAAGGCAGAATGCCATCGGCAAACAATAGAATCTGATCGGTATATTCATGATTAACACACAACAATCCACGTTGGTTGGCGTCGACTCCGGGGATGGCAAAATACTCCATACCATCGTGCCCCATGCCCGCTTGTAGCGATTGATCTAAGGCTGTATTTGAGCCATCACTTCGAAATTCCGGTGCAATTCCATTGATCGGATCGCCCCAACGATACAACACCTCAGCCACATAACCCTCTGGCACGACAACACTATCCGATTGAGACGTCGGTACATTCTTGAATTGAAATAATGTGGTGGCTAACGTTGTTGAATCTTCAACCACAGGTGCCGGCACTGCACCGCCAACCTCTTTTGATGTCGACCAGGCATTGGTCATGACCGCGGCACAGGCAGTGGTCCAACTCACATGAATAAATGAGCGCCGATTGATCGCTGCAGCGATTAAGTCTCGCATCGGACGAGTTTGTTTTACAATTTCATTTTTTGAATTATACGGAATTGACATCGATCTCGGCTTTCTCAAGCTAACAGGTCAAATGGAACATTCATTGTTTGTCGCAATATGCAATCGTTTCGCGGTTCCAAACCCCTAAAAAGGCCTGCTGCCGCAAAACCATTTTAACCATTCAATTTCGATGTGTGGATGCGTTGAGAAATCTTAACGTGGCAAATGCCGCTGAGAATAACGCCAAAAGGAGACCAAATTGTCCTAGGGGCTGACAATCTAAAACTAAAATTTTTGCAACATCAGGCAGTTCCTGGAATTTAACGGTAAAAACGACTTGACCAAGAAAAATTGGGGACAAGAAGATTGGGGACAAGAAGATTTGAACTCATTTAAGAATTTGAGTGCATAAAGGAGGCAACGCAATTTAGATCAAGCCAAAAGGCTACCGTGCGGGGGACAGTCAAGAGGAAATGCAGACACAGGATTCCAGCCACGATAATCAATGCTGATTTCTACCTCACTTTGGCCATTCCATTTTCTTGTCCTTTATTTTCTTGTCCTAAATTTTCTTGTCCTAAATTCCGCGAAAGCCACTAAATTTCCTGAATAACCACAATTGATTGACAAGTTGTTGGTCTACTTGAACAGCATCGTTCGCCAGACGCCACGAACCGGCATCGTTTTCAGATTTTGTGACCGCAAATAGATGGTCAGGTCCCACCACGTAAATACTACCATCAACAGCCATTTGTTGTATAACAAATGGTCCTCGTTTTTTGACGTTAAATCGACTAACGCTTTTGCGGTCGCCGGAGATATTTCGAGTTTCAACAACCGTCGCACTTAAGTGTTCCTCTGAATCACTCATCGATTTCCAACCCGCAAGAACTTCAGCAAATTGATCTGCAACCGTTTGTGCCTGGATTGAAGAAAAATGCAATGGAGAGAGTAGCGACAAAACCCCAAGCAGGCAAATCGAGAAAGACATTGGCGAATGGGGTTTTTTTGTACAATACAAAATGCGACTCCAATTCTCTGAGTAACAAATGCGGTTGAAATTCGCTCAGCTCATTCCCGCAAGGCAACACCAATTAAAATGGACTCTATTTTCACAGCTGATGATAAGTTTCCGATTTTAAAAGCTCGAAATCATATTATGTAATCTTCGCACCTGTTCCTCGAGCTTTCAACCCTTGGAAACATGTCCGCGTCACGATGTATTAAAAAGTTAGGCACGAATTTCACTTTGCTTTGCCAATGACGGTGCCGTGGTTATGCGACTAAAATTTGGACGCGGCAAGCCAAAAGAATGGTTAAACCTTGTGTGGCAATAAAAGTAGAACTTTCTGTTCTCGGCAAGTTCAACTGGTGTACCCTGCTCTGGGACATGGTAATATAGAGACGAGTGGATACACAACGAAGCATCGGATGTTTATTTGTAGAATTGTCCAAGTGTCCGCATTCCTCGTCCCAGTTACAAGCGAGGTTCGAGATTGTGAAACCAAGTCACCGTTTACCATTTTGTTGGCTCGTGTCGGTTTCCGCCGGATTGATTTCCGCATTGAGTTTCGGCCAAGACGTGAACGTGGTCGAAAGCTCCAAGCGACTAACGGTCGACTATATCAAAGATGTCCGCCCTATTCTGCGAACGAAGTGTTCAACTTGTCACAACGAAGCGGAGGCTGAAGGTGGACTGCGACTGGACGTGTCGGCCGGAGTCCTCAAAGGCGGTGATAGTGGGCCGGCGATTGTGCCGGGTAACAGCCAGGAAAGCCTGCTGATTCAGGCCGTCCGGCAGACCGATGATCTGAAAATGCCCCCACCCGAGGAAGCCAAACCGCTCGACGAATCACAGGTCGAAATCCTCAGTCGCTGGATCGACCAAGGTGCAGTCGTTCCGGAAAACGAATTCCAAGTTAACCATTGGGCTTTCCAAAAACCCTCGCGCCCCCCAGTGCCGAAGATAGAGCAAGCCGACAGTGTTGGAAATGACGGTACCTCTTCGTTTGTTTCTAAAATCAATCCCATCGATGCGTTCCTCAATCAACGGCATCAACTCTCGCAACTGCAACCGCTTCCCGCGGCACCCAAACACGTGCAGTTGCGCCGCGTTTATTTGGATCTGCTTGGCATCCCGCCGACGCCCAGACAACTTCAATTGTTTTTAGAGGACCACGCTCCGGATGCTTGGGAAAAAGTGATTGAAGAGTTGCTCGCCAGTCCGCAATACGGTGAACGCTGGGGACGGCATTGGATGGATGTTTGGCGATACAGCGATTGGGACGGACACGCGGCCGAGGTCCGCGAGAGCAAGCCGCACATTTGGCGGTGGCGCGATTGGATCATCGAGTCACTGAACGACGACAAACCGTACGATCAAATGATTCTGGAAATGTTGGCGGGCGACGAAATCGCGCCGCTGGATCCGCAAACGCTGCGAGCCACTGGATTCCTGGTGCGCAATTGGTATTTGTTCAATCGCAACACATGGCTCGACAACACAGTCGAACACACGGGTAAAGCCTTTTTGGGAGTCACGTTCAATTGTGCTCGTTGCCACGATCACATGTATGATCCGATCTCACAAGCCGAGTACTATCAACTGCGCGCTTTTTTCGAACCCCACGAAGTCCGCACGGATCGCTTGCCGGGCCAAAGCGATGTGACTAAAGACGGTCTCGCTCGGATTTACGACGCACATGCCGAGACGCAGACGCTGCTGTTTGTCCGCGGTGACGAAAAAAATCCTTTAGCCGACCAGCCCTTGTCTCCGCGAGTACCCAAAGCGCTGTGTTCAAGTGAACTGGCAATACATTCGGTCGAACTGCCCGCTGCCGCTTATTATCCTGGGTTGCAAAGCTATCTCGCCGCGGAAATTCATAGCGCAGCTGAAACAGAAGCTAATACCTCGGCGCAAACTCTGGCAACTGCCCAGCTAACCGTAGAACGGGCTCAATCAGAGTTGATTGCTTGGCGACAATCCAACTCCGTGGCCAAACCAGTTGAGCCTTTTCTGGTCGAAGATTTTTCTGGTGCGAGTCCAGACATCTGGGCGCCAGGTGTAGGCAATTGGCGATATCAAAACGGGCACCTAGAACAGCTTGACCCGGCGGATACCATGTGCAATTGGATCACGCGTCAATCACATCCACTCAATTTTTCTGCCAAACTCAAATTTCGTGGCACGGGTGGGGACGTCTATAAATCGGTCGGCATTGCGTTTGACTTTACCGATGAACAGAATTTTTCCTACGTGTACGCCAGTGCCGGTGGTTCTAAAATTCAGGTTGCTCATCGTGTTCAAGGAGCCGATCAGTACCCTCCAGCGGGGGCAAAAGGCATGCCCATCGAGCTCAATCGAGAACACGAAATACTTGTCGCCGTCCAAGGTTCACAATTGCAAGTCACTTTCAACGGTGAACGCGTGCTGAGTTATACGTTACCACACGCGCGACCCGGGCAAGGACGATTTCACATCTGGACTTATGATGCCACGGCACAGTTTTTGGCGCTTGAGATCTCTGGCGATGCGGTGCGCAATGAAGCGGATTTACTAGCATCGGTGCAAACTGCGGAGTCGGCTTTGCGACTTGCCGAAATGAAGCACCGCGTGGCCACGGCGGGCTTGGATAAAATTCGAACTTGTATGGCTGCCGATCTAGCTGGCTACTCAAAGCCACCGGCGGCCAATTTCAAGGAACTGGCGCTGGTGGCGGCCAAAGCCGAACGGACACAAGCACTGTTTCAAGCTGAACTCAATTTATTGATCGCCGAGCAATCGCTCTCACGTGCCAAATCAAGCCTGCCGCTCGAGGGATCGACCGCCACCGAAACACAATTGAAAGCTGTTTCCGATGCAGAGGCTGCTGTGTTGGCGGCGAAAACGGCAGTTGATTCAGCGCAGCAGGCATTGGCAGAACCTAGCGAGAATTATTCGCGGTTGACAACCGTCTATCCGTCGGCAAGTACCGGACGCCGCTTGGCGTTGGCGCGGTGGATTGCCAGTCGCGAAAATCCATTGACGGCTCGCGTGGCGATCAATCACATCTGGCTCCGTCATTTTCATCAGCCCTTGGTCCCGACCGTTTTTGATTTTGGCATGAATGGCAAGCAATCTCTGCACCCCGAACTTTTGGACTGGCTGGCTTGTGAACTGATGGATCAAGGTTGGAAAATGAAATCGCTGCATCGATTGATCTTAACCAGTGAGGCTTATCGTCGGAGCTCGTCACCTTCGGCAGAACACCGCGAAATCGCCCGCCGCAATGCAACGGTCGATCCCGATAATGGTCAACTGTGGCGGCAGAATAGTTATCGAATGCAAGCCGAGGTGGTTCGCGACGCCACGCTGCATGTAGCCGGTAAGTTAGATACGACGTTGTATGGTCCGGATATCGATCCGAACGCGGGTCAAACACTCGGCCGGCGGAGCATCTATTTTCGAAACTCAAAAGAAAAGAAGATGGCGTTCCTTTCCGCCTTTGATGGGCCCAACCCGGTCGAATGTTATCAGCGTCCCGAAACCGTTTCGCCGCAGCAGTCGTTGGCGATGAGCAATAGCCCGCTGACTCTAGCCCACAGCCGAATTGTGGCTGCGGAACTCAGTGAATCGTTAGCGAACGAGCCGCACGACAGGGCAACGCAGGAATTTGTCGCGCGAGCATTTAGCAAGGTCTTGAATCGCGAGCCCAGTGAGCTAGAGGCGACGGAGTGTATTGGCTTTTTGAAACAACAAACGGATCAGTTTTCTTCCGTTGCGGCACTAACGGCATTTCCGGCAGGCGGAGACACATCCGTTAAACCTTCCGCCGATCCCGCTCAGCGTGCTCGCGAGAATTTGATTCACGTTTTATTTAATCACAACGATTTTGTTACGGTTCGATAACTATTGGGTTGCCAGATACATCAACCTCCTGAAAATTCGATTGAGTTCCACATGAACAGATCACATAAATTCGGCAAGCAGGCTCCCATTGCATTGCCGGCCACTCGTCGCCGATTCCTTGCCGATGTCGGCATGGGATTTACGGGCTTGGCATTGGGCGCGATGTTGCATCGCGATGGAGTGGTTCGCGGTGAAGAAGTGAAGGCGGCCAGTCGCGCGGCAGCGGCGATTCGTCAGCAACCCAAAGCCAAAAGTGTAATCTGGATCTTTTTGGTTGGGGGAATGTCGCAGATGGAGTCGTTTGATCCTAAGCCCGCACTCAATCAATACGCGGGGATGTCGATTGACGAGACGCCTTACAAGACTGTTTTTGATTCGCCATATCTAAAATCGAATTTGCGGGAAGTAATTCCAGGCTTGCATCGTCCGCAACCCAAGCTGTTTGCGATGCAAGTCGGGCATCAGCGACGCGGTGAAAGTGGACTCGATATCAGTGATTGGTGGCCACATTTGGGTGAGGTGATCGACGATGTGGCGATTGTGCGTTCGATGTGGACAACGGATAACAATCACGGAGCGCAGTTGCAGTTTCACACGGGTCGCCATGCGTTGGAGGGTCAGTTTCCGACCTTGGGTTCCTGGGTACATTACGGGCTAGGCTCATTAAATGATGACTTGCCGAGTTTTTGCGTTTTGGGCACGCCAATTGCGGATTGTTGCGGTGGACTTGGGGCGCATGGGGCCAACTATTTAGGACCGGAGCATGACGGAATTCAACTCAATGTGGACCCGGCCAATCCCCTGCCCTTTGCGACGCCGGGCGCCGATGTTTATCGTGAAGAGCAACAACGCGAGTTCGAGCTGTTGAATCGATTGAATCAGTTGTCGGCCATCGAATACCCCGATGATGCCTCGCTCAAGGCCCGCATCAAGTCGTATGAGTTAGCGTTTCGCATGCAGTCTGCGTTGCCCGAAGTGATAGATTTTGCGAGAGAGACAATTCAGACACAGGAGATGTATGGACTGAATCAGGACTCGACCCGCACGTTTGGCCAACAGTGTTTAGTCGCACGGCGATTGGTAGAATCCGGCGTTCGTTTTGTACAATTGTTTCACGGCAGCAATGGAGGTGCAGGTGCTTGGGATGCGCATTCAGGACTCAAAGATGGACACACTGCTTTATGTGGCCAAGTGGATCAACCGATCGCGGCGTTGTTGAAAGACTTGAAACAGCGTGGCTTGTTGGATGAGACGTTGGTAGTGATCGGAACCGAATTCGGCCGCACGCCCGGTTTCCAGAATTCAGATGGCCGCGACCATCATCCTTATGGATTCTCAGTGGCCTTGGCCGGAGGTGGCGTCAAGGGTGGAATCGCCCACGGCGCCACGGATGAAATCGGATTTCATGCGGTCGAGGATCGCCATTATGTCACCGATTTGCATGCCACGGTGCTGCATCAGTTGGGGCTTGATTCGAGGCAGTTGGAAATTCCTGGTCGCAAGCGGTTAGAAATCGACCATGGCGCGCCGATGCTCGCGATTTTGCGGTAGCGATCAAGGGCCGAACTTCAGTTAGTGTGTGGCGAGCGCTGCCTAGCTGTCAAACTTTCGCTCCTGCCAGCAAGCTGGCAGGGGGCAACTACCGTAGTCGCCGCTGTCCTCAACGGCGATTGGTATTTAGCGTTCTAGCTGCCAAACTTTCGCTCCTGCCAACAAGCTGGCTAGGGGGCGACTACCGTAGTCGCCGCTGTCCTCAGCGGCGATTGGTATTTAGCGTTCTAGCTGCCAAACTTTCGCTCCTGCCAACAAGCTGGCTAGGGGGCGACTACGGTAGTCGCCGCTGTCCTC
>JBGSMY010000151.1:0-4311 GCA_041739975.1 Pirellulaceae bacterium | reverse complement strand
TCATTGCGTGCTAAAATAGTGCCACCACAAAACGAGAAATAGGCACGTTACTATCCGATTTAACTGCATCGTTTTGGGGGACGATTTTCGTTTTTGATGAGATGCCCCATGCATTGCGATTTGGCAAAACTGGTTAACAGGTGCCAGTAACCGCCAGTCTGACGAAAATTTGGAGGGTAGGCGAATGGCTAGCGGCTTCATTGGAAATGAAGTGCCGGGTAACCGGTTGCGGGTTCGAGTCCCGTGCCCTCCGCTGAAACAAAACCGCGTTTTTGACGCGGTTTTTTTCGTTTTCCGGTCGACCGATCGCTTGGAATCAACCAACGTCAAACGGCCTAAAATCGCCTAGTGTCAACGAAAGTGTCAACTAACGGCAACCGTTCCCCAGATTTCTTCGCTTGTCCAATCGCCTTCGGTGTCCGCGTAATATTTCAACGTCGTTTCGATTTTCGTATGTCTCATTAGTCGTTGCAGGGTGATAGGCTTCACTTTGCGAGCCCAACGCGAACCAAACGAGCGGCGTAGATCGTGGGCGCTGGCAAATTCTCCGCGGTCGCGATTTGTCACAACGCCGGCCTTTTCGCCAATGCTCGATATCGCCCTGCAAACGGTTTGTTTGCAATTGGAAGTTCGGATATCAATGTTTCACTAGCAACCGCAACTGGAAAGCGTACGTACACCATTACATTTGTTGGCAATTTGGCAGCGCAAGATGTACCGCAAATCTCGGCGGCAGTGCGCGGCAGCCAAACAAGTTCCTTAGTACGGGAAATCTCGTTTAGCTTCGATGAAGCTAGTAGACTAACGGGAACCACGGATCCAGCTGCCGAGTATGATTATGTCTACGATGACTTGGGGCGCGTACTTCAAGAAAATCAAAACTACAGTGCCAGCGGCCTTAATCCGCTGGTGGAGTTGTCTCGATCTTATGATGCGGTCGGGAATCGACTGGGTTTGTCCGCCAAGCTGATCACTGGTGGCACAACCGTTAACGACTACGCCAACAATTATTACTACGATGCGCTAAATCGTTTGACGCAAGTCGACCAATCGGCCATGGGAGGCGTGACGCCTCATGGAGTGGCAGAAAAACGGGTCAACCTGCAATACAACGCGCTGGGGCAGTACACGTTTGTCAATCGCTTTGAAAACCTGTCTGCCACTAACCCGGCGCTGCGCTCGGTGTATACCTACGATAAAGCCAATCGATTGACGGAACTCGCTCACCGGCACAATCTCTCCCAGTCCTCGTCCACATTATTGGCCCGTTACCAATTTAGCTATGACGCTCTAAACCGGATTACATCGATCAATTCATACCTTGATGGCGTAAGTAATTTCACCCATGACTTGCGCGGTCAATTGACCAATGCAACGCACGCCAACCCGCGTCCAGCAGAACAGTTTAATTACGACGACAATGGAAACCGCACTGGCGGCAGCTATGCGACTGGGACGAATAATCAAACCACCAGCGACGGCACCTATACTTACACATTTGATAGTGAAGGGAACCGCACGCGTCGCACCAAAGTTAGCGACAACAGTTACGAAGATTACACTTGGGACCATCGAAACCGGCTGACTAGCGTCACGCGAAAATCACAAGCAGGTACCGTGCTGGCGACCGCCACGTATGTTTACGATTAATTCAATCGTTTGATCAAACGCACAGTGGATACGGATGGTGCTGGTTCGGGCGCGGCTGCGGATCAGTTCTTTGCGGGATTTGAAGGCATCAATCCCACGCTGATTTTTGATGGCGCTAACTCCGGTGATTTGACTAATCGACTGTTGTGGGGCGACATTGTCGACGAACTTTTTGCCGACGAGCAGATTACTAATCCCACCAATGCTGGGAATACTCTCTGGGCCGCTAGCGATCACCTGGGCACCATTCGCGACATGGTTGACTTCAACGGCACGGCTTACACCGTTGCCAATCACCGCGTTTACGACAGCTTTGGGAATTTAACGAGTGAAACCAACGGCAGTGTTTCTAGTCTTTTTGGGTTCACCGGCAAACTGTTTGATAAAGAATTTAAGCTCTCCAACCACTGGAACCGTTGGTACGATCCGGCGCTAGGCAAATGGATCAGCGAGGATCCAATAGGGTTTGCGGCCGGGGATGCGAATTTGGCGAGGTATGTCGGGAATGAAAGTATTCATCACACCGACCCGACTGGACTGGAAAAACCTGCGTCGATGATGGATCGACAAGCTAACGCAATATATGACACGCAGGTAAGACCCGTGATCAAAGAGCAAAAGGTCGTGGAAAGAAATTTGGATGTTTCATTTCCAGATTTATCTGGCGCGGAACGATTTTACGTTTCAAACGGATTCTTAATTGCCAATATTCTTGGTATTCGCGACCTAAGCGATTCGTTTCATGAGCGAGACGCGGTCGATGCACATGTTCAATCTTTGACAGAACGACGGTTGAAACTTGGTGTTGGAACTGTTAGTCTTATGGGAACAGGTTTGTCAATCCAAGGTGGTCTCGTTGGGCCGGTTTCTCGCGGAATGACAAGGGGGGGGGTAACAACGTCAACATTGTTGCTCCAAAGGGAGCGAGAGGGCCAGTTACGGCGTGGGATGGTTTCGAAGAGGCATTGGCTGGTGGCCCTGTTCGCGATCTAACGACAAGCCGTATCAAGGTCACGGATCGTGGAATCACGATTGTCGAAAGGCATGCTGGCCGATTCGGCCCAGACAAGGCGAACGGGTTAATGGTTGATAGTTTGAAGAAGATTGCTCGTGGCGAGTTGCAGGCAACGCCTCAAGACTTGAACTTCTATTCCCACGAGCTTCGGGAATTCGTCCGCTACCGACGCTTGGGCTGGGCGAATGGCGTGCCTGCTGATGGTGATGCCGCTCTGAACTTGTGGCGGCAAACTCATAGTGCCACGCTCGACGACTTCGGGCTGCCACTACGTCGTGACGATCTTTTGTACCACCCGGACGCTCTGCCATTCATAGGAGAATAACGAACATGAGCCTTTCAAAAAGCCAACGGGTGTTGCTGGAAACAATCTTCTCCCACGATGGGCAGTGGAATTGGTACAAGCTGGGGCGCGCGTGCCTCAGTTTGTTGGACAGCCCGGCAGACTTAACTTTGAAGCCACTGTTGGATGCTGGGCTTGTCGAAGAACGGCCCGTGGAGAATGAACCTCTTCCCCGGCTGCATATTACTGATGCCGGAAAAGAAGCGTTGCGATCACCGGTTTCTACTTGAACCGTAGATACGTGAAAGGCTTTGCCTTGAACGTCGGCCGGTGCTGTGGGCTTGAAGGGCGTCGCTGCTACGCCCAGCTTTGCCTTCGCAGGCTTTGGCTTCTTTGCCAAACTCTTGTTCACCGCCGAATTCTTCGGCAGCGGGTTCAGCCGTGAAAGCCTAATCACGGTATTCTTGTCGTTGAGCCACAAGCCTTCCCGCATCGCCAGCCATTCGTGAAACGTCTTCAAGCCTGTATCTATCGCCCTGCTGGCGATTCTTGGCATTCGTTCGCCTGTGCGTGAGCGTGGCCCCAGCACACGATAAAGAACACACGGGGGCAAGCTCGCAAAGGGATCTTCATGATCGACGCGAGTGCCGGCTACATGAAGGATGGGCCCAAAAACCGTCTGCGCGATCAGGACATTCACAAGATCGTCGACGTATTCAACAAGCAGACCGAGCTACCTCGCTACTCGCGGATGGTACCGCTCGAGGAAATCGAAAAGAACGATTCGAGATTTCAACATTAGTTGTTACGGGCCGAATTGTGGTCGTATTTTTGGAAGAGAAAAGGTGTCAGGAACCGGACGAGAAAAGGTGTCAGGAACGAATGGCACTGTCGAGTCGCAAGTGGCCTCAGGTACAGTGTTTACGTAGTTCACGGCGAAGTTGGTTTCGAGGTCTCATCATCAGTTTGTATCCATGCCGGCGTCTTTTCAAGACCCGCGGTTCTAAGCGGCCTGGGCGGTTGGCGACTTCACATCTTGCGATCTGCCTAAATAGAGTCAATAGATAGCTTTCCAAGGCGATTTGGCAAAACGCTCCGGTAGACAAGAGCATCCATGATGCGAGAACATATCGGCAAGTGCTCGTGAAGCTTAGGGCTTGCCCCGGGGATGATTCTGTTTTTCACTACACGGGCGATTCCAACATACATATTTTCTTTTGCAGCCGTCACCACAAATACCCTAGGGCTTGCCCCGAATGGCGTGGACTTAAGGCGCGGGCAAGGGTGGTGAGGGGCCATTTATTAGTAATCGCATTCGACTTGGTCGGGGTTTTTTTAGCGTTGGGTATTTTGTCATGTGTCG
>JBGSMY010000082.1:0-4782 GCA_041739975.1 Pirellulaceae bacterium | reverse complement strand
GGAGCATTTGCCACCGTGGCCAAACCTCTTGAGCAACATGAAGCCCCTGCGAACTAAGTGCGTTGCAAAATAAACCCAAAAATTGTATTCCTTTTTTATTGCAATCACATCGTCCACGGCCCGCCACAAGAATTCTTGAGTAACTGGAATTTGGGACAAGAAGATTTGGGACAAGAAGGTTTGGGACAAGAAGATTTGGGACAAGTAGATTTGGGACAAGAAGATTTGGGACAAGAAGATTTGAACTGTTTTAAGAATTTGAGTGCCTAAAGGCGGCATCGCAAATTAGGTCAAGCGATCTGTATAACGTTCGAGGGGAAAGAAAAGAAGAAATGCCGACACAGGATACCAACCACGATAGTCAATGCTGAATTCCACCCCACATTGGCCATTCATTTCCCGTTGTCCTACACTTTTTGCCCTCCATTTTTTTGTCTTTCATTTTTTTGTCTTTCATTTTCTTGTCCCACATTTTCTTGTCCCACATTCCGCGAAAGCCACTAAAATTCTTGAATAACCTGAAATACTTGAAGTTTCAACCGCATTAGGTCGAACGACGCGGTTGAAAAAATGTGAGAACGGGTAAGGCGCCGCCTCGGAAATACGGCTCGTAGGGCGCAATCGATGGAGGACAATCGATCTACGATTGTTGATCGGACCAAAACAACAAACCGCCGACGTGGGCGGGGAAACCTAATCCATAAATCGCACAGATGTCGAGATCGCGGCGATCGGCAACCAAGCCGGCCGCAACAATCGATTTCGCCTGTTTCGCCATTCCCAACAATATGTGCCGTTGAATCTCGGTTGTCGTGCGGCTCTCCAAAGCCGTTTGGTATGACCTGAGCAATGGCTCAACCGATGGGTCGATCTCCTCCTGGGCATCGGCCGCATTGTACCTATAAAAGCCCATCAGTGATTTCCGCCCCAAGCGACCTAATTTGACCATTCGTGGAACGATGGGCGATCGTGACACATGTTGATGTCCGGCCAACACCATTTCGCGACCAGCGTGCATTACCGTATCGAGTCCAATGACATCCATGATTTCAAACGGTCCGCCAGGAAACCCAAAATCTCGCATGGCGGCATCAATCACATCGTGACGGTTCCCGGCAGTCAAAAGTTCCAAGCTGGATTCTAACATCGCAGCCAACAAGCGATTGACCACAAATCCGGCAGCATCCGCGACAACCACGGGCGTTTTGCGCCATTGGCGACACCAATGAACGGCGGCCGCAAGCGTTTCAGGACTGGTTTCCGAGCTCCCAATCACCTCGATCAACTGCATCAACTGAGGATGACAGAAATGAATGCCGCAAAAACGCGAAGCGTTTGTAACAGCCGACTGAAGATTTTTTAACGGAATGGCCGAGGTGTTGGTCGCGATCACTGTGGTTGCCGGCACAACACTGGAAAGCGCCTGCAACAACTCACGTTTAGCCGCGGTTTCTTCGAGAGTGGATTCGATGACAAGTTGGCACTCACCAAAGTCCGCAAGGCCAGCCGCGATGCGGAGTGGTTGACGATGATTCCAGTTTTTTTGAAGCCGATTGCACGCGTCGGCCGAAGTATCGTAGACCCAGGTTTCCAAGCCACATTGTCCCGCCATTTGGGCAATCGCTTGACCCATGACTCCGATGCCAACAATTCCAATTTTTTGGAGCGGTGGTGGGGTAAGTTTTAGATTTACCGTACCAGGGTTCTTGCGATTGTGCTCATTGAGAAAAAATAAATTCAACAAGCCGCGACTTGATGGTGAGCCGTAAACTTTCGCCATGGCCAACGCTTCGCTGTGACACGCGGCGGCAAACGACATGCGACAACTGTGGATCATGTGGTCAAGGAGTTGATGTGGGGCAAAATCGTGTATGTCTCGACGAGCTGCGATGGCCTCCAATTCTTGTTGGCGAAATTGTTCTAAATCCGCAGGAATTTCGCCGGCCGGTTTATCTTGCATAGATCGGGCCGAATTCATATCGACAAGGGATTGACCCTGCCACTGACCCGTCAACAAAATTTCTTTGGCCGCCGCTAATAATTGTTCTGGCTCGCACACGGAGTCAACCAGTTTCAACGCTTGTGCTTCTTCGACGGGAATGTTGCGGCCGCTCAGTAAATAATCTGCGGCGCGTTTGAGACCGATCAGGCGAGGTAAACGAACCGTGCCCGCCCAACCCGGTATGAGCCCTAACTTGACTTCGGGTAGGCCCAAAAAAGTTTGTGACGAACGAGTCGCCAGACGCCAATCGCATCCAAGAGCCAGTTCCATTCCACCGCCGACACAAGCGCCATGGATTGCCGCAATCGAAGGGCAGGGCAGTCGATGGAATCGATCGTACAGGTCTTGTCCTCGCTTACAAAACTCAATAATTGATTCATCGGGCCAGTCCAGAGTTTCCACAATCGCTTGAATGTCCGCCCCGGCCACAAAAATTCGGGGCTTCGCTGAAAACAAAATACAACCCACTAAGTCGGGTGTCTGACAGACGACATCAAGAATTGACTCCAAGTTATCTTGCAACTCACGGCATAAAACATTGGCGCTTTTGCCAGGCATATCGAGCGTAACCAAAGCAATCCGCTCGGGCAGAAATTCAACGCGAACATTAATGGTAGAAATGGCCGACGGTAACGGAGCAGTCATATAAATATCGTCGTCTACAAATGAAACCAACCGATCAATCGCCGATAGAACTATCGTCCAGCGGCCCAAAACGTGATATTGTGGTGGGTCGAGTCGGTTTTAACAACCGGCAACCGTTTAGTAACGTTGATCGAGAAATAACCATGCAAAAATCGAAACTCGGATTGCGAAAATATAGGCTTAAGCGGTTCTTGCCGCCATTTGGTGTTCTGGTCGCATTATTTATCGGCGGACTTGTGGGTTGCAACGGTTCCGCACCTCCCGGCTCGGCGGCAGGCGCAGCCAGTGACACATCTGCCACTGCGGCTTTTAGCGTGTCGTTGACTATTCGAACGGCTGACCAACCACCGCTGTTGGAATTGGTGGCAGACTGTACCCCACAGATGACCCTGTTGGGCTGGATGACTCAACTCAATCGCGAAAAACGTTTGGAGTTTACCCATCGAGGTGATGGAGAGCTGGCGTTTGTCGAGTCGATAGCAGGGCAAGGCGACGCTCGCGGCAGCCAAGGTTTTTGGACTTACCGAATCAACGATCAGGTCATCAAGCAAAGCTGTGGCGCCGTTGTACTTAAACCGAATGACCGAGTAGAATGGATCTTTGGCGGAAAAGTCAATTTTGATGAGTGAGTGGCGAGTGCCTTCGAATTATTAACGAACAAGAGTCGCAGTCAGAACTGATTTTTCTCAAAATTCTCGTGCCGAGATTGCTGTTTCATCCAGACATTTACTCAACCAAGACCTGTGTTCCGATATGATGCCTTCAACGAATCGATTTTGGACTAACCTTTTATTGGCCATTGTTCTGGTCGCCGTGATGATCGCGGCGAGACTGTTAATTGAGACACCGAATTTCAAACCGATTGCGGCGATTTGTTTGTGGTCTTTGTTATTGTTCTCACGTTGGACCTGGGCTTTGGCCATTCCCGCGATTGGAATGTTGCTCTCGGATCTGTATTTGGGTTTAAGTCCAGTCGAAATCGCAATTCCTGTGTACGCGAGTTTGGCGGTTGTCGTGTTGTTGGGGCGATGGGCGCGTCAAGCCATTGTCGCGACTGAACGACCTTTGGCGAGTCGTGTTGCAATTCTGTTATGCCTTTCGCTATTCGGTGGATTGCAGTTTTTTGCAATTACGAATTTTTCGGTTTGGGCTTTGACGGCTTGGTACCCTTTCACTTGGGCCGGTTTGCAAAGCTGTTTTGTGCAGGCCTTGCCCTTTTATCGTTGGACAGTTGCCAGTGATTTAATGTTTGGATTTGCACCAGCCACGATGTGGCTGTTAACAAGTTGCTGGGCCTTAAGAGCGAGTCGTACGGATGACTGCCAAATAAATTCTGTTTCGGCATAATGTGCGACGTTATTTGAATTCGACACCACTTTGTTTTCAAAAGAAAATTGGGTGGCCTTGAGAGCTGGTGAAAACCTTGGTGCTTATCGATGCTCTCAAAGACCACCCAAATTCGTGTGTACTTCAAATGCCACTTGCGTACCGTCCGTATTTCAAGCGGCGGTCGAAGTATTCGAGACCTACCACCAGATATGGCGGATTAAGCTATTAGTGGCAACTGAGTTTTCATACGTATGCGGCGCGTTCACATAAGTATGTTGCGCTAGCTAACACTTGAAAACACTTCAGAAACAATTGCCAGTGCGCGGCAACCGAAAGCGGTACGACGCCTGGATTCAATGGTTCATCTGAAATAGACAAATAAGATATACGAAAACGAAACGCAGCAAACCGACGCTTAGCATCGGTTACCTCGGCGAATTTTAGTCAATGGTGAATTCCTCAAGTGGTTTGGGTTTGACTCGGCTCCAAGCAACTTAGTTGCTAGTGGCCGGTTCAGCTCAAACGCGGTGTCGGTTTGCCACAAATTTCGCGACAAAGATTTTTGGTCGAGAATGATTGTGAATCAAATCGTATTGATGATGTGCAAAATTGAAGTCAGCATCCCAGCTCCTTCGGCCGTATTTATATCGGCGTGCAAAAATCCTGTAAGGCGTTGCCCGCAATTTAGTTATTCAAATAGCAGTTATCTTTTTGGTTGGATTTCGTAGTTCCATTCACCATGGAACTTATTTCGGACGATCTGCACTTCGGCAAGTTGATCATCAGTGATTTTCAGTTTATCGGGG
>JBGSMY010000081.1:0-3233 GCA_041739975.1 Pirellulaceae bacterium | reverse complement strand
CCCCGATAAACTGAAAATCACTGATGATCAACTTGCCGAAGTGCAGATCGTCCGAAATAAGTTCCATGGTGAATGGAACTACGAAATCCAACCAAAAAGATAACTGCTATTTGAATAACTAAATTGCGGGCAACGCCTTACCAATGGAAACTCAACAAAATAAATCCCAAATAACGGCTTAACAACCGTTTAAGCTTTTTGTCTTATCACGTTCCTCAATTCCATCAAATCAACACAAAGTGTTACGCGATCAATCTTTTTCGAGATAGTTTGCAAAACCTGCGCTTATCCATGACTTAAACGGTTTGGCTGGCCGCAATTTCGCGGGGACAGTCGTCCCGTTCGCAGAATCCGGGCTTTCGACATCATGATCGCCAATTAAAAACAACTCTGCTTGCGCGGTATGTTCGATCAGCTTTAACGATTCAGCAGGTTGCAGGACCGAGCAAGCGCTGGCGAGCGCATCAGCGGTTGCCGCGTTTGCGGCAATGATTGTGGCACGGCGGGTGTGCTGAACTGCAATACCTGTTCGCGGATCGATAATATGTGAATAGCGGCGCCCATCGACTTCGAGTGCTTGATTGAGACTACCCGACGTTGCCACCGATTGATTGGCCAAATGCAGCGTAATCGCCGGAACGCCTTCTTGGGGCGGCAATTCAATTCGCCACGGCGTTCCATCGGGTAAGCAACCCAACGTCGCAATATCTCCGCTGGCATCCACAAGCGCCGAGGTAATGCCTAAATCTCGAAACAAGTTTAAGACTTGATCGGCCGCGTCACCTTTGGCAATTCCTCCAAAATCCAATTGCAGGTTAAGTTGAGATGACGCAATTTGTCCAGTTGTTTGTAAGTGCAGTTGTCCAAATCCTACCTTCGATTTGGATTCACTAATCTCGGCTTCGGTTGGTAATTTCTGCGAGCGAAAAGACTTTCGCCATAGTTTGCTTAATGGACCTATGGTGACATCAAATGCGCCATGAGACTGATCATGCCAATGTTTTGAGATTTCCATGAGCCGATAAAGATCTGCCGAGACGGAAACACCTTTTGCCAAATCTGTACTGCGAACAAATTGGTTAATTTCGCTATTGGGACGGTAATCGCTAAAAATCTGTTCGAGCTGTTCTATTCGTTCCGCAGCTTTCGTCTGCGCACGTACGGCAGTTTGTGGTTCGAGGGCGTAAACCACAAAATGAAATTGGACACCCATAGCGGGTTGCGTCCATTCAAATCGCCGCAATGATTGGGCGTGAGCGGTTTGGGTCCCACTTGCCAGAATCAACCCAAATAGCCCGCAAACGACGCCGATGAGGACCTTTCGTCGCGCAAACGGTTGCGACTTGACATGAAAGTCAGTCGGGTTGGCCCCCTCTGAATCGCACTTTTCTGAGAATGTTGAAATTTCGCGGTGATGCCGCATGTGCCGACTCCGTGATTGTATAGAGTTCCCGCGATGGTAAAATCGAGGTAAATCTAGTGTAACTTATTTTGTATCGAGGAACCCAACGAGTGAAATCATCCGATTTAACAGCCAATAATCGTCGGCAATTTATCAAAACGTCGGCCGCCGCGGTTGCTGCAGGCGGCCTGATCAGTGTCGCAAATCCATTAGAGGCCAAGACGATGCCTAAAGGAGGCGTGTTTGTAACCGGAAGCGACACCATGCGGATTGGCTTGATCGGCGCTGGCGGTCGAGGCACTCAAGCGGCGATGCAAGCCATGAATACACAAAGCGGCAACGTCGAATTGACCGCTGTTGCAGATGCGTTCGAGGGCCGCGTAAAGGGTGCGGTTGATGCCTGCACTCGTGAATACAAAGACAAATGCAAGGTGACGGATAACCAAGCTTTCTCGGGCATGGATGCTTATAAGCGTTTGCTTGATACGGATGTTCAGCTAGTCATTCTGGCGACGCCCCCAGGTTTCCGGCCAATGCAGTTTGAAGCGGCGATTAAAGCGGGTAAACACGTCTTCATGGAAAAACCCGTGGCCGTCGATATTCCAGGTGTGACGCAAATTTTGCGCGCGACCGAAGAAGCCAAACAAAAAGGACTGGCCGTCGGTGTTGGTTTGCAACGCCGACACGAACGCGCTTACATGGAAACGATCGATAAATTGCGTGAAGGCGCTATCGGTGACCTGGTTTACGCACGAGTCTATTGGAATCAAGGTCCACTGTGGGTAGTACCCAAACGTAAAGATCAATCAGAACTCGACTACCAAATTCGCAATTGGTTGTATTTCAATTGGTTAAGCGGCGATCATATCGTTGAGCAGCACATTCATAACTTGGACGTGATCAACTGGTTGATGAATGATTATCCTGTTTCAGCCCGAGGTTCGGGTGGCCGACAAGTCCGTCTAGGTTCGCAACACGGTGAAATTTTTGATCACCATTGCGTCGAATACCGTTATGGCAATGGCATGATCATGTTTAGCCAGTGCCGCCAAATCCCTGGGTGTTGGAACGACTTATCGGAACATGTCTACGGGACAAAGGGATATTGCGATATCTCGGCTGGAGTGATTTATGATCTAGCCGGAAATGTGACGTTCCAAACCAAAGGCAGCCGAGGCGGTCACCAACAGGAACATCACGATCTGTTTGCCGATCTGGCCAAAGGGGTCATTCCCAATGAAGGGGAATATGGCGCCAAAAGTACAATGACGGCCATCTTAGGTCGAATGGCCACTTACTCCGGTAAAAACATCGAATGGGATCGGGCCATGAAATCGCAAAAGGTCTTGGCCGATGTTGCAGCCATGACAACAACCAGTGACCCGGCTCCGGTTCAACCATTAGAGAACGGTGAATATCGTATTGCGGTTCCCGGCGATGGCTGGGCCGATGTACTCGATTGGAACCCCGACAAACGCGATGAAGAATAGTCGAGTAATTGTCGGCGAAATACAATCATCGACCCCTCAATAGGTCGCTTGGACTTTTCGCTAAGATTTTTCTAAGCCCCTAATTGTGAAGATTTGGGTCCTGTAGAACATGAACTCAAAGCCCGTAGCCAAATGGCTATGGGCTTTGAGCCATTTGAGGCCCTACAATCGAAAAACTCACTGCTGGCATCTGATTAAGCTGTAACGACCCTAACGATTTTTTTTATTTTTCTTGAACAATCGATTGCGCCGGTTTCAACGCGAAAGCGCATTCCTCTGCATTTTCGCTTTGTGACTGTTCGATCAGATTTACGTACAGATGGGGTTGCGAAGTGAGAAAT
>JBGSMY010000031.1:0-10043 GCA_041739975.1 Pirellulaceae bacterium | reverse complement strand
GTCGATTTTCTTGCCAATCAAAATAATTGCGGTCAAAGTAATAACCACTAACGGAAAGGCTAACTGCTGTATTCAAAAAATAGGGTTCGGTAAAACTCACGAGATACCGCTGCACTTGGTTGCCCGGGACCAACTCCATCCGAAATCCCTGACCGGCCCCCCGCCACGCGGTACCATTGCGAATATCTTGCCAACTGCGCGGCAGTCGCCAGATATCAAAATTCCGTTCATCGATAATGATCTGGCCGACCAAACCGTTGTCCGAATTATAGGCACCACCAAAATTAATCCGGCCAGTTTGCGTTTCGTCAACCATGATATCCAAATCGGCATAATTTATCGGAAAGGATCCAACACCACCTGGTGGCATGGATTGGTTTAAGGGATCCAATTCGTTGGGTGCACCCAATTGAGCTGATGGAAATTGCAGGTTTCCCATACCCATGGGGCCGTAGGCAGAGCCCGGCGCCGGGCCTACGTTTTGCAATTCAGGATACTGATAAGTTGTTTGTTGGACCCCCGTGCCAGCTTGAGGTGCCGAGCCAAAATCTTGAGGGCTTTGACCGCGGACGATGGTAGACGAAGTCGCGATTGGAGATGGCTCGGGCAATTTGGGCATTGCACCAAATGTCGGCAGGCCACCATCGACTGAACTTACACCGTTGTTTTCAACCAACACGTTTTTTACTGCCGACTGGGCGGGGACAATTGTTGACACTATTGCTGCATCGTCCTGTACCGCCCAAGTGGGTGCTGCCTGACGATTTCCGTCTAAGTTAGCGAATGAATAATCTGCAGGTGACGCCACAGGTTTATTAGTCCGTGAAGCAACCAATATTTCCTGGGAATTGATCCTAGAAATTGGTTTAAACCAATCACGTGCAAATGGTTGTTGCCAGCCGTCCGAAACCGGCATACTATTGCAGCCCACGGTTGTGCCGACGATCATGCCGAACAAGATCCAACGCAGAACTCGGTTCAGCCAATCAGGTTTGATGTTCTGGGATTTCATACTATCGAAGTTCCGTGTTGCGCATGTTTTCTTTGACCAGTTTCGACCATTCTTGAGCGACTGGCGGATTGACGACAATTCTTGCCGGCGAACCACCGGTACTGGGATCGGCACCGGCGAAAATTTGAGCGGAATTCAGCCGTCGTTCACTATTGCGGATTTCGCGAATATTGATCAGATCACCCGGTCGAATGCTCAACCGGTTCAAGACCACCTCACGTTTGGTCACCCCATTTCCGCCATTGATGTGCACATTGATTTTTCCGACTCGATAGGGATCGCCCTCTTCAATTCGATACACCAAATCGAGTTCGCCAGGGGTTTCGAGAAATCGAGGTTCACATTCAATCTGAGCAAAGACAAATCCATACGTACCGTAGAGGTCTCGCAGGTTGGCGGTATCTTTGTTCATTTTGGCGGCATTAAAGTGTGGTTCTGCCGATTGCTCAGGCTTCAATTCCACAATTCCTGCTAACTGTTCTGCAGTAAAAACTTTATTGCCAATGAACGAGACATTGCGAACTTGATACCTCGGACCTTCATCAATGATGAATCGAAGCGTCAGCCAGCGGCCATCATCGCTTTCGACAACTTCACGTCCAATCCGCGCACTGAAAAAGCCCAACTCGCGATAATAATTGATAAGCCGCATGACATCTTGTTCGACCTCATCGCGTTTCACCAAACCACCAAAAACTTTGAGAATACCTGGCTTAGATTTGATGAAATGTCTCAACCGGGCATCCGAAGCAATTGAATTGCCTTGGAATTCAGCATTCCAAATTCGTTGTTGCGAGTCTTCGTTCACCAAGAACACCACTTTTTCGTCTTCCGGCTCAGTTCCCGAAAGTACTTCCACTTGTGTTCTGGGATAACCTTTTTCTCGATACAACTCTTCGATTCGAGTTTTGATCGATCGGATTTCATGAATATCTAGCGGATAACCATCGTCGAGACCCAAATGTTTTTTGATGGCGCGATCCGTGATCCCGCGATTGCCAATGATCTCTACACCAGCCAACATTTGCTTTTCGACCACCTCGATCGTAATCACTAAACCTTCAGTGGTATTGTCAATAAACGGTCCATTGACTCGTTTGATTTCTCGCATTCGCCAGATCTGATCGACGTCTTGTTGCAATAGATCCGGATCAAAATAGCGACCGGGCCGACTGCGTAAATTGCGAGTGATATGGTGCTCCGGAACCACTTGATTGCCTTTAATCACAACTTCGGCAATCACGTTTTGAACATCCATTGCCGCTTGATTCCCCTGATCCACAACAGGATTTACTTGAGGCGGCGTTTGTACAGTGCGCCCTGGAATTGCGGCGGAACCGGGGTTGCGTTTGGGGGCGATATCATCGTCAGGACTTTGATAACGAAGCTGAGAATTTGAATTGTTTTGTGTCGCAGCGAAGTTGTATCCTTGGGCAGCGCCTAAATTCCCATCGGACGAATTGGCCATCAATTGAGTTTGATTTCCCGTTTGACTCGGCTGAAACGAAATACTGGGCGGCGGTTGAATCTTCTGAGCCTGACTGAAATTGAAACCTGCACAACCTGTGGCAAATGAGGCCAACGCCAGCATCGCTAGACCGATGCAAGTTGTTAGCGAGGCAACCCTAAAATTTATTGCGCTAGTGGTTTTTGGATATCCCGCGCGTGTGCTCATACGACCACCTGAAACTTGAGTAAATTTACTTAGGCTGAGCTAAATACAAGAAGATTTATGCTAGAGCAAGGTGTATTTGCCAGCGGATCAAAATGCTAGCAATCACGACTTGTCGCTGAGAGTGGGCGGTAAATTCCCGCCAGGCGGGTCAAACGGTGGGCAAGTAACGGCGAGGCATAAACGTCTAATCAGAAATTCCCCAGCGAGAATTGTTGGCGTGGCGAATAAAAACATGAATCATTTCCTCCTTGAAACGAAAAGTCCCGGCTGACTGTACGTTGGCCGCGGATTATAGTTCACACCGAGGAATAAATTGCCAGCTTATTTTTTTTCAATGATTACCAAACAATGGTTCTCGACATCGTATTGGTATTCGGCTCCACCAGGTAAGACCGGCAATTGGATTTGATTGGCGTCGATAATTAGTTCTTTGAACTCGGCATAATCTTTGGGATAGCGGCCGTGTTCGGCATTAAACATATTGACGGCTTGTTCGATGTGCAATTTAGAAATTTTTTCGAGCATCGGACCGTAGGCCGCCAGCCCACCGATCAAAGGAGTTGACATTCGCTCTTCATCGATGGTGCCATCACTGACAATTTGGTCTGTTTTGTTGGGATCAAACTCACCAATCTTGTCGGTCTTTTGTCCAAAAATGCCCGTATCGGACTTTTTTTCTGCAGCAGGTGCTGGCGGTTTGCAGCCGATTGTCAATAACATTGCCATCGAAACGGCCAAGCAACCCAGAATGGATAAACGAAATTTAGCCATTAGATCTGCTTGCGACCTGATGAACTTGCTGAACATGGTTGAATTCCTAAATGCCGAAAACTTCGCCTACTCGATCGCAACTTCGCAAACATTTCGAGTTTACCGTAATCACCTGTTAAAGGCGAGGATCAACTCGCAAATGCAGTCAATTATGAAGAGTTCGACATCGTTCTGAGCAGGAAAGAAGTCTTTGCCCCTTGGAAGGAAGCCGTGATTATGGCATAGTAAGGGTCGGGCCTTTCGAGCAAGATTCTCTTTCTGGTGAGTAGCTCACAGTACGCTTTTGTCGCTGGACTGTTATCGCAGGGACTTATTTGCTAGGCCGTTAATACCGACGTGAAGTCGTCGGTTTCGTCCGCGACAGTGGGCCGATCGTTCGGTTCATAATGCGATTATGGCGCGTCAAATTCGGTGACGTCTTGACGCAAAATTTGGCGGAGACGCTGCATATGCAGGCGTCGAATTAATGGAAATTCCGCAGTTTTTGGAATCGACGCGGCTGTCGATTGGCAAATTCAGGAGCTAAGTGGTGCGGAACGACCCATGAGTTTATTTGGGGCTCGTAACAATTTGCAATTTTCGGAACAAGGAGTATGGAAATGGAAAAGATTTTGAACTTACGCGGTTTAGGAACCGGTGGCCGTCAGAACGAAATGATTGAAATGGCGCTGACGCACAAGTTTGATGGAATTGAAGTCGATATGGCTGATTTGTTAGGCCGATTCGAAACGATGGGGCGTCAATTTGCCCTTCAATTCTTAAAAAGCGCCAAAACAGGGGTCGGAACCTTTCGCCTGCCAATCGACTTTGGAGCCGAAGACGCGGTGTTTGCCAAATCAGTTTCTAAGTTGGGGATCGTTTGTGAGTTAGCCAAAGAGTTGCAGTGTCGACGTTGTTATGTCGAAATCGAAGCTGGCAGCGACCGTTTAGCTTTTCACGAGAATTTTGAGCTTCATCAAAAACGCATGCAAGAAGTGGCTCTGCAACTGGCCACCTCTGACATCCGCTTAGGAGTTGCTTTACAGACGCTGGCCAACCAAAACACTCAACACCACAAATTCATCCAAACCCCCGACGAACTTTTAACCCTCGTCCGCATGGTAGGTCACACTCATATCGGCGTATTGGTCGATACTTGGAATTGGCAGGCTAACGGTTATACCGAAGCACAATTAGCTAGTTTGGACCTTAAACTGGTTACCGAATGCCGGCTTGCCGACATTTCAGACGACGCCAAGATGCCGTCTTTAACGGTCGATCAAATCGTCCTGCCAGGCGATAGCTATCAATCCTTGGCACTAGAACTGGTCAAACGATTGTGTCGTGAATCGTTTTCTGGAGCTGTGTCAATTCAGACACATGCCTCACAGTTCTTTCATCAAAACCGAGATGTTATTGTTGGAGACGTGGCGAAACGACTTGAATTGCTGCTTTCCGTCGGACAAGGAACCACTCCGGAATCTTCATTGCGAAACACGCCTGATTCCGATGCTTTGGTTACAACCTAATCGGATCGAATTAGAATTTGCGGCCGACCAAATAACTAAAACGATTGAAACCCATCAAAGTTAAACACGACGCCTTGTTGTGGGAAAATCGCATAGAGAGATCGAGCCAAATAGAGATCCACCGCCTCGGAGAATCTTTGAATTGGCGATTTCGGTATAAGAACGATATCGGCATCGCGCAGCCAGATCTCATCCGCTGGATGGGGACGTCGGCCATTGAGTGCGCCCTGTAAGTCAATTTTGGTGGCTTGCAGTTGCCAATTAGCATCGCGTCGAAATACGATAATCTGCCGCAAATTCGAACCTGTACGCCAGCCTTCCGCCATCGCGATCGCTTGCATTACCGAGGTTGGTCCTTGCAATTCAATGCGGCCCGGTCGATTAACTTGACCGAGCACAAATACACTGCGCGGCGCGCGTTGTACCAGAATTGGCGTTACAGAAATCCCGCGCAAACGCTGGGCATATCGCGCATTAACTTCTTCAGCAATCTCATCGAGCGAAAGGCCGATCGCGGGAACGGGACCAATTAATGGTAACCGCACCACGCCATCGGGGCTGACAGTTACCTCTCGCGACTGTCCACCTTGACCAGCTCTCGCATCAACGGCATCGCGCAAGTCGTTGAGGGGAGTATCACCGCGCACGACTTGCACTACGATATCAGGCTTTCGCACAAATTCCTTGAAACGTTCATTAAGCTCGCGGCTTAAGACATCTAATGTTTTTCCCGAAGCCACAACTTGGCCGATTAACTGCAACGCGATGGTGCCATCGGACAATACCGTCAAGCTTGGTTGATTCAACGATGGATCAGCCGTGGATGAAATACTCAAAATGTCGCCCGAATAAATTTGGTAAGGCCCATTACTATGGCCGCGGTCGAGGAGATAGACAAAATCAACGCGATCTCCAATTCGCAATCGGTAGTCGCTAACGTGCGGAGTCCTAGCTGGACCGACATACTCGCCATAGGCAAACGATTCCCAGGGAATGAAACGCTGATCATTCCACTCAGGTTCTCGTTGCTGTTGGCCTTGGCAATATTGATCGACGCCCAACATCATGCGACTCGGAGTATCCTGCATGCTCATGGCGTCCAATGAAACTGAAGTACCGGAATGTCCGGGATTGGCCGTCGACATCGGTAGGTCTTGTGGCCAACCATTGGAATTCCAAGAGACCGCTTGGACTTGCTGGGCAGAGCTTGCCGATTGCGTGTATTGGTCCGGCTTCGGCGCTGACGTTGATGCAGCAATGTCTTGAGCTCGTGTGGCTAATATCGGTTGCCCGCGATTTGAACTTGGCGCTAAGGATTGAGCCCGCCAATTTCCAACTTCAATTGTTGTACTTGGCTGGGGAACGCTCTTTGGCGAAACCGCCCAGGCGATCATCAAAGCAGTTATTGCTGCACCAGCCCAGGAAATCCAAAGCCGTTGTTTCATTGTCATCACTCGCTCTTTGTTTCCGTTAGTCTATTGAGTTAGCGCAAAATCTTTTGTAACCAAGCGGGCTTGCTTGACGACTTGCCAACTTCGGCCGCTTGACCTTCGCTCAGTTGTCCTGCGCGCTGGGCGTTGGTGTCCATCTCGGGACCTGCAGTTGCAAACGCCCCCTCACTTCCTTCGTCAAAAGTTTGCGGATCAACCCATTGGAACAATCGGTTGCTGTCGGTGGATTCCGAATTGCCGTAGGTATCAGCCTGTAGTCGCGCATCTGCGGCCAAATTCAACTCGCCCAACCTCTGATGGATCTCAGCCAAATTCGTCCAAGCTTGGCCCGTAGGGTGAGATTGCAGACTTTGCCACAATCGCTGTTTGGCCGCTTGCAAATGTCCTTGGCTGGCCAATAAAACACCTAACTCATTGGCTGCATGATGGTGACGTGCATTGCAATCGAGAGCTGCGCTGAACATTGCCATCGCTTGATCGCGGCAATAGGTACTAGAGTTATTGGGATGATCGGCCATCAAGACAAATAGTTTTCCTAAACAATGCAAGGCCTCTGCGGAAACTGCATTTGCTCCCACCGCATTCGCTAAACATTGTTTCGCTTGTTGGTAATACTTACCCAAAATTTGTTCAACATTCAGGCCGACGGCCTCGTTCGATGTAAGCACTCGGCTAGTATGTGACATCAATATTTGCCCCAGATCGATAGGCGCTGCGTTGGAAGATTGTGCGACGCGAAGCTTGTCCAAAGACTCGGCCTCTCGCAAAATAGTCCAAGCACGGGTTAATTCTTGAGTGTGAAACGGGGTATTTCGAGATTGATCTAAACTCGTTGCAATCACCCGCATGGCTTCGATAAACTCGCGGCGAGCAGAAAACATTGCTCCCCGGCGGGCTAAAGTCTTTCCGTATTCGATATGCTGTGCCGCCGAATGCCCAATTCCCGGCGGCAGGCCGACAACGAGTTGAACCGACGCTGAGGGCGCGGCTAACTGCCTGTTTGGTTCCCCTGCCTTTGACGCGGACGACATGCTATGGATGTCGTCGGTGCGTAATTCAAAGTCCGACGACGACCGATCGAGATGAGTTTCGGGCGGATTGCCAACTCCCGCCGTAGCCGGCGGTGACGTGATTGGTTGAGGCCTAAAACTGCCGGGAGTGGATGTTGCTGATGTACTGACCGAGAGGCTTTGCCCGCGCTGATTGCCGTCGACGACAAACTGATTGACAACCCGTTTTTGCCCCTTTAACGCAGGATTGGTCGCCGCGTCGTTGCTCGGCAACCCATCAGGCGTCGGCTCTGAATTTGATTTTACCAGACTGTGTTGTGTTATCCCTTGCTGTGCCACAGGTTCACTTTGCGGTCGCGGCAATTCCTGCAAGACAACGGTTACTGGCTCGCGGAGTGGCAAGTTGGCCGAAGCATTCGATTCCAATGTCAAAAATTCGGCCGTAAGTTCCGAATCGCCATTTTTCGGCCAAGAATTTTCCGGCTTAAGGTCGTGAATGTCTGATGACACTTGGCCTTCGTTACCGCCAGCTGTCCTACTCGCCTCATTTTTTTTGGTAATTATCTCAGACGACGAGTCGGCAACTTTCGCAACGACTGTTGGACTGAGCACCTCAGCGACATTGACGGTCGCACCGTTGCGCTGTAAGAATAACATTGCCAAAACGGTACCAACCAAGGCCCAAGGCACTACCACCCATAACTTATTCTGGCTCATAGTTTTCACCTTAGTTCGTTCGCAATAGCCCAAACCTGCTGACTACTAACAGAACGGAACAAACGACTTTTGAACCGGGAAATAACCCATGCGCAGCCTAACGCCGCAACACCTGGTTTATTCCTCCTGGCTACAGTCGTATCGTCCGTGTCGATTGTTCCGGTTTAGCCATCAAAACGGTTCATAAGAGAACTAACGAAAGTAGGGCAGGTGCAATTCGGATAAGCGTTAAAGTCAAGCCAGCGATGCTAGCAAATGTATCGGTCTGGCCGATGAGCCAAGCGCAACGTTTAACGGCAAGCCAGAGCGGAATTTGCGGCATTCGATTCCGCCAAGCGCAACGTTTAACGGCAAGCCAGAGCGAAATTTGCGGCATTCGATTCCGCCAAGCGCAACGTTTAACGGCAAGCCAGAGCGAAATTTGCGCCTTTTGATTCAGCCACTTCAAAAGACCTCATTCGCAAATTTCGCGGCGGCGACGGTGTGATATCTGGTACACGCAAAAATACTTTTAACATTCCGCCTCGACAGAAAAGCAAATAGACCAGTACTGATAAACGCAATCGTTTCAAGCGCAACGTTTAACGGCAAGCCAGAGCGAAATTTGCGTCTTTTGATTCAGCTACTTCGAAAGACCTCATTCGCAAATTTCGCGGCGGCGACGGTGTGATATCTGGTACACGCATCAATACTTTTAACATTCGGCCTCGACGGCATGATGACTGGTACAAGAACAATATCCGGATCGCACCAGCAGTAATCCCGGGAATACGACTTACGGCAAAATTCTGTTCACCAACGATCCGGCCGGGCATTTTCAGGGCCACGAGGTTCGTAACGCCGATACGGAAACCGTATACAATAGAGTGTCGTTGTAGTCTGATTCGAATGAGCAGGCCGATCAAACTTGCTTTGATCCCAATGTAGTTGTGTACGTACGCGAATTCACAATGAACCAACCAGCACTCCATAAAGTCACCTCCTCACCCTCCGAACCCCTTCTGCTCCGACGGACCGCAGAACAGAGTCTCGCGGTAGCTTGCAAGTTTTGTGCTGCGGTCCGTCGGAGGAGAGGGGGAGCAAAAAACTTTATTAGGGACTCAACCAATTACAATACTACCGACCCTCAAGTCTGGACGCTGACCGCAGTAAGTGACTGGTCGAGCTGGAAAAACGTCAGCACCACTGCCGCCACTCGCACCCATGGCGCAGCACATGAACTCACGCGTATCGGTTCGGGCACCACCCCAGCCACAATTTTTTACGACACGAAAGGTAACATCACTCAGAACCAGCGGAGACTAAGCACAAGCTCCATTTACCAGAACTACGTCTGGGATTTTGACAATCGCATGATTAGCGCCGATACCAACGTTGACACAACGGCTGAAGTGACCTTCCGATACGCACCCCAGCCCCTGGAACCTACTAGTGAGCCATGGGATTATTGTGACCACGAAGAGGTTTTTGGTCCACAAATGACCAAAAACTGCTATTGCCGCCCAGAGACGGTTCTCGGTCAACCCATAGACCAAAATGAGTTGATAAACGGGGCGCGACGTCATATTTTCGTTGGTGAGAGCTTGGACCCTTGGGTCCAATATAAGAATCTGTCGGCTAAGGAGTGTTACCAGATATCACACCGTCGCCGCCGCGAAATTTGCGAATGAGGTCTTCGGAAGTGGCTGAGTCAACGGACGCAAATTTCGCTCTGGCTTGCCGTTAAACGTTGCGATTGAAACGTTGCGCTTGAATCGTTGCGATTATCAGTGCTGGTGTATTTGCATTTCTGTCGAGGCCGAGTGTTAAAAGTATTGATGCGTGTACCAGATATCACACCGTCGCCGCCGCGAAATTTGCGAATGAGGTCTTCGGAAGTGGCTGAGTCAACGGACGCAA
>JBGSMY010000379.1:0-4937 GCA_041739975.1 Pirellulaceae bacterium | reverse complement strand
TCTGCCAGACGCCAGTTATCGTGAAATGACAGAATGGGCTTATCCCGTCGACAAACAAACCGAATACAACGACCTTTCCCATGCCTTAGAATCCGATCCGCATTGGCCCGCTTTGCGTTCGTTGATGCGCGGCGGATTCTGGCGCAACTTTAAAGTCAAATATCCTGAATCGAATGAAATGTACGCGCGGATGATGTATGTCAGCGATCGTTTGCATTCTGCATTGACCAGCGCTGGAAACGTCGCCGAACCTCGACTCGATTTGGCGCGAAATCATTTATATCAAGCGCAGTGCAATTGTGCTTATTGGCATGGGGCCTTCGGCGGAGTGTACTTGCCTCATTTGCGCAATGCGGTGTTCTCGCACTTGATTCAGGCCGACAATGCCCTGCGACAATGGCACCAAACCAATGCCGGCGCGGCCTGGAATCACGATGGTGCGCCACTGGCGGCCATTGAATGCCATTCGCAAGATTTTGATTTTGACGGCCATGCCGAAGTTCGTTTGGCTAACGAACACGTCAGTGTTTGGATTTCACCTCAACGGGGCGGCCAACTTTACGAACTCGATCTGCATTCAGCTGCTCAGAATTTACTGGCGACTTTGCAGCGTCGACCCGAAGTGTATCACGAAAAAATTCTGGCCGGTCAGTCGCAGGCGGCAGACAGTACGGCCAGCATCCACGACCGCGTTGTGCTCAAACGCGATGATCTCGATCAGTTTCTGCAATATGATTCGCGATTGCGAAAAACACTGGTCGATCATTTTTGGGATGAAAATGTCGAAATGGTCGACGTCGCGCGAGGGATCGCGCTGGAGCGAGGTGACTTTGCCGATGGAGCGTATCGCGCGACGATTCGCCGGAAATCGGATCGCGTCCAAGTGATGATGCAACGCGATGGGAATGCTTGGGGCATTCCACTAAAAATCACCAAAGGCATCACGATGTTGTCCAATTCGAGCGAACTGCAAATCGATTATTTACTGGAAGGAATTCCGGCGGGACAACAGTTTCATTTTGGGGTGGAGTTCAATTTTTCTGGAATGCCCGATCAACAACCGGACCGTTTCTTTGCCACCGGTGACCCGCCCGTGTCCTTAGGCCACCTCGGTTCCGAACTCGATCTGGAGGGGCATCAAGAGATCCAGCTTCACGATCAATGGGCCGGTTTACAAGTCCGCTTAAGCGCCGATCAACTGACGCACTTTTGGGGTTTCCCGATTCAAACAGTAAGTCAAAGCGAAAGTGGATTTGAACTCGTCCACCAATCGGTTGTCGTGCAGCCGCATTGGATCGTCAGCGGCGACGACGCAGGTCGTTGGGCTGTGCGAATGCGATTGCAATTGCAACACTCAAGCCAAAGTTCCGCCAAGAAGTTAGAGGAACCGGTTTCCGCCATTGTCGGGTAAAATGGTTCGGGCTAATTTGTGGATCGATTTAATTCAATCGAATTGCAGTGTTCTAATCGGAATTCTAAAATCTGGGGCGGGCGATTTCGACCAAAGGTCGGGTGAACCGGCTAAGTTTTAGGTCGTTTGAAAATCACCAACCGAATTCGATCGGTCGTCTTGACGAAATCCGTCGGATTGGCCCTGGCCCGCGAATTTGCTGCTTAAGGTGATTCTTCGCCCCGCACCAGCATGGCTTGGGTGGTCCCGGGTTAGATTGTGTGCGATCCTTAATGCCGCCGTCTGCGGTTCGAGGTCGGTACCGTTGGCCGGATAAACCCATTACACACCCTCCACACGGCACCCAAACGTATTTTTGGACTTGCCAACGGCTATTGGTTTCCTGTCAAATACCCTCGTTCTGCATCAATCGCAAGGTTTCCGTAGTTTGTGTTCCCAGCAGTCAAATTTCCTCAATGGCATGGCGCGATTGCCTTACCATGGGGAATTCGCTTTTTTGAAATCGTTCATGAATCGCAACGACATCCGCAACATTGTCATTATCGCTCACGTTGATCACGGCAAAACGACCCTAGTCGATTGCATCTTGCGGCAGTGCGGCAAGTTCCGCGAAAACCAATTGCAAGGCGATCAAATTCTCGATAGCAACGACCTTGAACGAGAACGCGGAATCACAATTTTGGCCAAGAACATTGCGGTCGAATACAAAGGCGTCAAGATCAACGTCATCGACACACCGGGCCACGCTGACTTCGGCGGTGAAGTCGAACGGGTATTACGAATGGCCGATGGCGCTTTAGTGTTAGTCGACGCGGCCGAAGGCCCAATGCCCCAAACTCGATTTGTGCTCGGCAAAGCAATTGAAGTTGGATTGCGTCCAATCATCGTGGTTAACAAAATCGATCGACCCGATGCGCGGACCATGGAAGTCGTCGATGAATCGTGCGAATTGATTTTGGATTTGGGTGGCGAGAGTTATCTCGATGATTTAACTTATATTTTTGCATCCGCCAAACAAGGTTTTGCGACAATGGCGCTGGATCAACCCTCCAGCACGATTTTTCCGCTCATGGATTTGATTCTGGAAAAAGTACCGCCGCCCCAAATCGACAGTTCCGGCAACGCCTGTTTGGCCGTTACCACATTAGACTGGTCCGATTATGTTGGCCGGATTGCCATCGGTCGAATTCGCTCGGGCGAATTGCGTCGCGGGCAAAATGTCTTGATGATGCAAACCGACGATCGCCAAAAAAACTCGAAGATCATGTCGGTCTTTACATTTGATAATTTAGGCCGCACAGAAGTCGAATCGGCCTCTGCCGGCGATGTGGTCGCTCTGGTTGGCTTAGAAGGTGTCGAAATTGGGGACACGATCTGCCAACCCGACGCGCCGATTCGTCTGCCTCGGGTTAAGGTGGATCAACCCACGTTGGAGATGGTGTTTTCAATCAATAATTCACCGATGGCGGGCCGCGAAGGCAAGTACGTGACTGGTCGCCAACTCCGTGAACGATTGTTGCGGGAATTAGAACGCAATGTGGCGCTGCGCGTTAATTTTGATGCGGGCGATGCCTTTCGTGTGGCCGGTCGAGGCGTGTTGCACTTGGCAGTACTGATAGAGACGATGCGCCGCGAAGGATACGAATTATCGGTCGGCAAACCTCAAGTGTTGTTCCGAGACATTGATGGTGTTCGCTGTGAGCCCTTTGAATTGTTAGTAGTTGAAGTTCCATCGGAAAAATTTGGTCCCGTCATGGAAATGGTGGGCCAGCGTCGCGGTGAACTGTTGGAGATGAAAACGCGTGGCGATTTTACCTTAGCGAATTTTTCAATCCCTTCTCGCGGTTTGATTGGCTTGCGAACGCGGTTGCTCAATGCCACACAAGGCACGGCGATTATTAATCATCGATTTGTAGAATACCGAGCATTAGAGGCCGATCCGCCACATCGCTCCAACGGGGTATTCATTTCCAATGTATCGGGCCGTGTGAACGCTTATGCACTCGACACGTTGCAAGAACGAGCCGACATGTTTGTCGCGCCGGGCGATGAAGTTTATGAAGGCATGATCGTTGGTGAGAATGTTCGCGACAACGATTTGCCGGTGAATCCGACGCGGGAAAAGAAATTGAGCAACGTGCGAGCTTCGGGTAGTGATGAAAATATCTTGCTGAAACCACCGCGTGTGATGTCATTGGAATCAGCGCTGGAATACATCGAAGACGACGAGTTGGTTGAAATCACGCCAAGCAAAATTCGTTTGCGTAAAGGAATGCTCAAAGAAGCCGACCGCCGCCGTTTTGCACGAGTCGCAGTCGGCCAAGGCTAAGACGTAACCAACGCTACTGTAGCCGCTACTGTACGTGGCTGCCAATTTCCAATTTGCAGATCCGTGGCTGCCGCTGCTGTAGCCGCCGCTGTCCTCAGCGGCGGTACGTGGCTGCCAATTTCCCCATTGGCAGGTCCGTGGCTGCCAATTTCCCCATTCTCAGTACGGGTTTTTAGTTTCTATCCACCAAACTTTCGTTCCTACCAGTGAACTGACCGAGCGCTGACGTTGTCGCTATTCTCAACGGCTTGTCGTATCGAATCCAACTTCCTGTCGGTTGGAAATGCTTACCGCGTTTTAGATTGTGATGGGCTTTTCAAAACCATCTGCTCAATCAAAACAGCAGCCCGCTCTTCGCCATCAATACCCGTCGCGTTTGACCCGCGCGATTGGTTCCCATTCGATTGATGCGTCAATTCGTGAGAAATTAAGTTGATCCCCGCCGACGATTCCGGCGAAATTCCGTCCATTACAACCAACGCATTATCGATCGTAAATGCCCGTGCCGACATCGCTTTGCAAGCATTAGTAGCGGCAGGCCCCGTGTAGACACGAGTGATCGTCACGGAATTACAAGAGCCAAGTCGCTGTTGTAACTGCTGTTGAGCCTGCGGACTCAAATTCTTTTCACTTGCGCCGCGCAGTAACTGCCCGACCTGATTTGTTTGAGCTATCGTGCGCTTGTTCTCGGGCATGGCGTAAGTCCTTGGTTGCTTTCGGTTTTTCAAAATAGACAGTGAGTTCGAGCTGGTTCTGGTATAGCCGTTTTCCATGACGCAACGTCGTCAATCGCGACAGATAAAGAGGCGGAGAAACGATTGATGCTGGCTCATTTTTTCGAAAACAAGAAATTAATCTTGTTGGAAAAGACCGACACAGCCTGTCTTGCCCCAGTCCGCAGAACTCGAGGCCAGTTCCGAAAGCCGTTATTGACGGCAAATTTTCCAAGATATTTACTTGACACCAAGTTTTATATTGCATACTATGTACAGCATACCATGTTAAACGGAGGTTGGTGCGATGAAGATTGAGCGGGAAATGATGCGTGGGGCTGGGTGTTACGGGCCGAATTGTGGTCGTATTTTTGGCCTGTTTTAGGCCGAATTAATATCGTAGTTTGAGATGTTTAGTACACCGATAATTCGGCCAGCCAGCAGGCTGCTGCTTTACCTCGCAGCCCGCTTCTCTTTCCTAAAC
>JBGSMY010000376.1:0-8678 GCA_041739975.1 Pirellulaceae bacterium | reverse complement strand
ACCGGCCTTTCCGGCGGGAATTCTAGCGCGAACAAACTGCAAGCTGACCATTCTGCGCAGCCATCGGCGATTGATGCCGTAAACTATCAGGGGATTGCCGATGCGACCCGTCAGCGCGGCCGCAGTCAACGAACATTGCTTTCGGAGCTAAAAACCAACGTTGATCCACTTCGGGAATTTACCGTAACCCACGCGGAAAAATTGTTTGCATTGCAACTTCGCGCCCGCAATCGCGCTTTTAATGGAGCACCTCCAACCATTCCTCATGCAATCTATCAATCGTCGACGCTGGCTTGCATGGCTTGCCATGGTGAAGGCATAAGTACAAGAAGTTTGAGGGTATCGAAAATGTCCCATCAGTACTTATCGAATTGCACACAATGCCATGTCGAGGCCAACCCAATTCAACAACCAGCAATTGAGTTTCGCGAAAATACCTTTACCGGATTGCCGGCGCCTACGGGGGGGCCAACGGCATATCCAGGTGCACCTCCTCAGATCCCGCATACGACGTGGATGCGTGTTGATTGCTTAAGTTGTCACGGATTTTCCGCGCCGCAAGGCATCCGCACGACTCATCCTTGGCGTCAGAACTGTCAACAATGTCACACTACTTCTTCGTCATTGGACCAAGTATTGATAGAACCCCAACCACAATTTTTGCCACCGCCCAAAATAGATCCTCCAGCGCCGATTAAAAACCTGATTGACAATGCTCCCTAATCATTTGATTGACTTTCATAGGAGACCGATCATGAACAACCGTCCGCCATCGCGAAGAGACCTTTTTCAATGGGGGCGCTCTAATTCGGTCGACGCCAAAACAGACGCGGGCTTGGCCACGCCACCGTCTCAGTCTGCCCCCACAACTGTTGGCTCATCGTTTATTCTTCAAAATCGAATTGACTGCCCGCCTTCCCACGGTTCGGTTGACCCTGCAATACTTCCGCCGGTCACCGAGGTGCTCTTAGGTGATTCTGATGTGATACAACTACTTGCGGATATCGGCTCCTGCGCCAGTCAAATCACTTTAATGCATCGTCGATTAACCAGTAATGCATCAGGGGGCAGTAGCGGCATTGGCTCTGCTCAACTAATGGCAGCCTGGGACATTTTGAGAACCGGACAAACCAACCGCCTACAGATTCGATATATTTGGGCACAAGCAAGTTGGATTGATACGATCGAATCCAGACCAGAAGGTTTTCGGTTAGTGCGTATCCAGCACACACTGCGGGATTGACATTGCTTAGGTTTTTCGAATCACAAACGATTACGTGTCTAACTTCAAGAAATTGATGTTATGGCAATCACTAAGCTGGCAACGTCAAAAACGAATCGAATACTGGCTGTAAGCGAAATTGGCATCTCCGGCAAAGCTAATTCCTGGAGTATTATGATAGTAGTCTCCCGAGAAAAAATGCGAATAGCCAAATACAAACTCTTGCCTTGAAGTTAGCGACCAAGTGGCTAACAAGTCTATCTCATGCCCCAAATCCGCACTGCCCGGCGAATTGGTCGAATTAAATGCGGCCATCGCCAATGTGTAGGGAGTATCGTGCTTGTTCTCAAGAAAGAAATAGTGATACCACAATAGCAGTTTTAACTTTTTCGATGGAGTGACAGTGAACATCAAATTGATATCCTCTAGATTGCGGCGACCAAAAAGATCCATAAATCCGTTGTACTTGTGACCCAACGGAAATAGATGGTCATAACCATTCCCCTGCCCGCGATCGTTGTCTCCAGAAGCCCAATCGTAATACAGCCAAATCGCAGGAGCCCAGGCTTGATCAGTTAGACTCTTGCCAACCCCTACTGTCACCGTTCCAGCTGAACGGTCTGATCCATCGTTATTTTCTCCGAACTGGTACGCCGATTCAAAGTCCCACATAAACATTTCGTTGAAACCTTGACGTCGCCAGCCGACCGTATTCGCCTCAAATTGGTTTGCACCAAGTCCATTAAGATATCGAAGCGCGTAAAAGTCGGTTGTTACTTTGGGTTGCCCCAAAAAGCTGGCATAGACTCCCATAAACTCTTGATCTCGATCAGGTGAATCAAAAGAGTGGTCGTTCGTTCGCACAGGATGCGTCCAAAAACCATCAATAACCAGATCCTTGGATTTGCGAGTCGCACGGATGCCTTCGAAGGTGCGCCGCGTGTTAGCCCAATCCAATGGAGAAATCACGCGTTGTGAACCCAAGAGCAATTCTTGGCGACCGATTCGTGCACTCCAACTGAAATCGTGCTTCGCCAGCAGTCGCAGATCGGCGAACAAATTCAACATATCGGTGCGATTGACTTCAATTCCCCGCGGAGTGAAGTTTTCGTAATTGCTTTCGGCATCAATCATTTCGGCAAAAACCCGAATATCTGGTGTGAAATGAAAATCGCCGTAAAAGCGAGTCCTGTGTAATAGGAAATCATCATCGCGCCCTGTAAGTCCGAGTCCGCGATGGTTTTGCTCACGATGCAATCTCGCACGGTATTCGCCTCCAAGATCAAACCACCCACCGCCAAGCAAGCGTTGCTTTTTCAGACCATCGCCCAAAGCCCACCCGGAATAGTCGGGATCACACAAGTACGAAAAATCGTTCTCGTAATAAACCGACTTATGTGCGCTGGCAACTCTTTTTGCAAGTTCATCCTGTTTCTTAGTTTGATCGGCTTCGACTGACTTCGGCGTGGCCACTATTTTGACGAGGCCTTCTGGTTCGATGCTGGCCACGTTTGGCGTAACTAACGGAACGCTTTCTTTTGGTTGACCGATAGGATCATCGCCGATCGTGTATTTCGGGGACGTAACGACGAATGGCAATCGAGTTGGCGTCTCCTGGCCAAATACCAAATCAGCGCTCAAACCTATTAGTAGGCTTGTGAAGGCAACTCGTTTGATGAATCGAGGCAATTGACGATAGCGGTCGCAACAACGCGTGATTTTTGATGGCTGAAAATTGGAAAATAACGTGGTGACTAGCTTGGTATTCATCAATGTGCTCCACAGAAAAATCAGCCTGATTTTTGAATGGATCGACTAAAGTCTAAGCAACTGACAATCAAAACTATTTGACCGTTGCTGCTTTCGTATTCTGGCTATTTTGCCATGCAGGAAGCACGACAAATATGCAGCACTAATGAGATCTTGTGCCATTATGGCGCGCTTTGTATTTGGCGAGATGATTACAGTGCGTACCGCGTTCGTAGTCGTATTGATTCCTTATGACCAATATCACCACTGTGGGTTTGCGGCATTTAACTGCTTGTAGTCGCCGTTAGCATGCCTACATCAAAACAATTCCAAATACCAGAAGCGACGATTCAATGAGAAAACGATGGTTTGGTGGATAAACTTTGGCTGTAGACCTTTCAGAGTATTGTTCTCGCTTTCTCGTAGGTTATTTCCACGGACAACTGGATTGCGTCGGTTGCACGTTCGGACGAAGTCACAACAGTTGGTGCCAATGGCAATGACGGCGCAAACGGATATCTCGGAAATCCGGGGACTAATGGTGGCTCTGGAGATTCTGGTGAAAATGCGATTGCAACATGCAATACGCCGTTTCAGTCCGTCAATACGGCCAGCGCTTTTGCGGAATGGGGTGGCAATGGAGGTTGAGGCGGTAATGGCTTGGAATTCGAGGCCAACGACGGAAATGGTGCGCAGGTGAATCCGGATTTCATGGCTCACTCCATATCAATGGACGTCGCCGACCACCGCACGATTCAAAAGAATTGTGACCAAGACTGACGAGTCTTCTATCGCCCGGACAGCATGTGGTTCGGCAGCGCTAAGGTATAGGAAATCGCCAGCGATCAGCTCTTTGGGATCACCTTGCGAGGTAAACACTACGCGTCCCTCAAGACAAAGAACCGTGATTTCTCCAGGTGCCTTGTGCTCAGCAATTTGTTTGCCAGCTGGGAGAACCAATCGAATCGCTTCAATCACGTCTGTTTTGAATAACGTATGGGTCTTGGTGTTGCCCACATTTTGTCCAAGCGGCTGTAAATGCATGACTGTAGAAGGACTAGCGTGGTTAAGGGCCATATTAATTTCTTGATTTTGAATGGGTTAATAGGATCAAAAGTTCGGAGACCGAATAATCTAGGTTTTAGTCGATGCCGGCACCGTGGTAACTGGTGACGCATGGCAGTCGGCTGGCATTCTTATAAATTAAAAACCTACCAAGCAAATCATGGCTGAGCAATTGAACTTGCGTCTCCCAGGCGCGCGATGGACTATCAACGTCGACCTCGATGCGCTATTGTATACATTCGGTTATCCAAATAGTAGTTATTAAGAATGGGAGGCCGCTGGAATGACGATCACGCGATTCACAGTACGCATTGAACGCCAGGACCATCCATCGCAACCGCCCTACTGGCAATCATTTGAATTCGAATATGCTCCAGGACTAAATATCACCAGTGTGTTGCAGCAAATCTCCGCAAATCCAACCACAACCGAAGGGCGAAGCGTGTCGCCAGTAGCCTATGATTCGGGTTGCTTGGAAGAAGTTTGCGGAGCGTGCACCATGCTTATCAATGGTCGAGTACGACAGGCATGTTCAGCGCTTGTCGAGCAATTGCTGAAAGACAATCCGACCGGGATTGAACTTCGTCCGATGAGCAAATTCCCGGTCGTGCGTGACTTGCGTGTCGATCGGCGTCGCCTATTTCGTTCACTGGAAAAACTAGAATGTTGGGTTCCAGTGGATGGCTATTACGAAATGGGCAGTGGCCCCAAACAATCAGCAGAGCAGCAGGAGCACAGTTACCCGTTAAGCCAGTGCATCAGCTGTGGTTGCTGCTTGGAGGCCTGCCCCCAGTACACTAAGGTAATAGTGGAACGACAAGACAATGAATCGGACGACGTTTACCGAAATCGCCACGACACCGAACTTGATCGCCATTTCGTTGGCGCCGCCGCGATGAGCCAAGCGGTGCTGATGAACTCAATTCCGAATGGTCAAGCACTGGTTAATCGGCGGATCGAGGCGATGATTGCCGAGGGTGGAATTCAAAATTGTGGAAAGGCGGGTAACTGCCAAGCTGTATGCCCCAAAAATATCCCTCTGATGCAGTCTTGGGGACGAGCCAATCGGGCCGCCACCCTTTACGTTATCAAGAGGTTTTTAGGAGAATAAACCTACCAATCAAGAGTTGTTCCCAATTTAGCCAAAACAAGGCCAAGACAATCCAGGTTTGATGAGGGACCCGGGCGGCAACAGACATTGGCGATCCAGGTAATATGGATAATTAGATCAGAACGTTTGGAAAAATCCCAATCTTAGAACTGCTGATCAATTTTTGAACTCAAGGATCGCGAGTGCGAATGCAAACTACTGATGGCGGATCAAAAATCGACTGCGGAGATTTGAACGCTCCTGTTGATCTCTTAGCATATTCGAATACGATTATTTCCAGTCCTTAAAAACTACTCGATTAGTATTATTCCATGGAAAAGACTCGGCACTGGGAGAAAATTTATCAAACTAAGTCTTCAACCGAAGTAAGTTGGTATGAAACCGATCCAATCGTATCGATGGACTTGATCCTTAGTGCCGTGGGCGATTTTCGGGGACGTGTCATCGACATCGGAGGTGGGCAATCATTTTTAGTTGATCGCTTATTGGCTGAGGGTTTTCCTGAAATTGCCGTGCTCGATATTTCTAATGCCGCAATTGAAGAAACGAAAAAACGATTAGGAGAGAAGGCAACCAGTGTTCGCTGGATCATTGCCGACATCGCAAATACGGATAACCTCGGCAAATTCGACGTGTGGCACGACCGAGCTGTTTTTCATTTTCTCACCGAACAACATGAAATAAGGCATTATGTAGAGCTGCTCACGCATACACTTCCCTGCGGAGGCCATTTTATCGTCAGTACGTTTGCGACCGGTGGCCCCGAAAAATGCAGCGGCCTGCCAATTTGCCAGTACGATGCATCGAAGATGTCCGACACGTTGGGGCAAAAGTTTGAACTCATTCGTGGATTTGAGCGCGGTCACATGACGCCCAATGGAACATCACAACTTTTTTTTCACGGCATTTACCGTCGCAAATAGTTGTCCATCTCAACCGAATACTCTGCAACCAGTTGTTTTCGGAACTTCAATTTTTCCATGGTGTGACAAGGTTGAGGCGTTTCCTGCTCCTAATCGTTTGCCAACGATAGCTTCGCAAAAGACCACAGGTAAAACCTTTTTCTTGCTCGTGTGTGCCGAATTGTAATTCGCCGTTCCGTCAGTCAAGACCAACTCGCTGGCGTGGCACACCCAGCGGTTTTTAGGCGTCACTGCGGACGCCGGCAAACCGGGGCGCCACTCCCCTACTCGCGATCTTGACTAGCCGGCGTGCGGCTCATTGGGTGAATCGGGCACTTCGCAATTCAAGATTCAAGTGCACTCTTATTTCTTTACCCAATTGCACTATGGCTCGTGAACCGCCAGACACCAGGGGCACCGCCCCGGTTTCAAATTGGCATCGCCGAAAAACGCGAAGCTCAATCTTCTATTTTCATTCCCCTTTTTCACAATGAGTATCGACTCAAATTCAAAAACCGATATGGTCACGATGATGATGGACTTCGAGAATGGCGATCTCGATGAGCAACAGACCATTGACCTTTTCCAAGAGCTTATCGATTCAGGTAAAGGACGACATTCTCGCCGCAATCATCGGCAACGTTGGCAGACAGATTGCGTTTCAAGTTGGCGCCGAAGATGCCGAGTTGTTGCAACGGCAGTATGGCGATCAACTTCTAGCCCCACCTTTGACCAATCTGCCGCGTTTCCACGCTTACTGTCGCACGCTCCTAGGCGGAGTGCCGAGTCGAGTTTTCTCAATGAGTACCGACCTGCGATAACAATACCGCTGGGGTGTTATAATAATCGCAAAAGTGGAGTCAAAAAACGAGTGACAACGGCTCTCACCTCATGTACTCTTTTGATACAATTTGCCTACTAACCAAACGCAATTAACAGGCGAATCGCGGCAACATTCCCGCATGGATCTGGAAAACCAACCAACAATGGCAAAAAAGAAGGCCGCTCAGATGACTCTCCTTCTAGCGAAAGGGACGCTCATTTTTACGTCGTCCCTCAATGGTATTGGATCTAGCCTCAAGGAATAGTCATGACTGACAAGACAATTTCAGCACCGGCCCCCGATGATTCGGGCGAATTCATTCTTTACCAAACCGAAGATGGCCAAACCCGGATTGAAGTCCGTTTGGAGCAGGAGACGGTCTGGCTCACTCAGCGGGGGATGGCCGAGTTGTTTCAGACGACACCACAGAACATCACGCAGCATATTGCCGCGATTTTTGAAGAAGGGGAGCTCGCGGAATTGGCAACTTGTAAGGATTACTTACAAGTTCAAATCGAGGGAAATCGCGAAGTTCAGCGAACCAGAAAGTACTACAATCTGGACGTCATCATCTCAGTCGGTTACCGCGTACGCTCCCATCGTGGCACCCAATTCCGCATTTGGGCCACCCAGCGGCTACGCGAGTTCCTGATCAAGGGGTTTGCAATGGACGATCACCGACTCAAACAGGCCGGCGGAGGCACCTACTTTGAAGAATTGCTGGCCCGTATTCGCGATATCCGCAGCAGCGAACGCGTATTCTGGCGCAAGGTGCTCGACATTTACGCCACCAGCATCGACTACGACCCCCAGGCCGAAAATTCCATGTCGTTCTTCAAGACGGTTCAGAACAAGATGCATTGGGCCGCACATGGTCACACTGCCGCAGAAGTGATTCACGCTCGCGCAGATGCTCTTCAACCGAATATGGGGCTAACCAGTTGGGACGGCAGCCGGCCTCGCAAGACGGACGTTTCGATCGCCAAGAACTATTTGCAACAAGAAGAAATTGAAGCCCTAAACCGGATCGTGACTGCCTATCTCGAATTCGCTGAGCTCCAGGCACTCAATCGCAAACCCATGTCGATGGTCGATTGGATCACCAAGCTCGACGATTTCCTCAAGCTCTCAGATCGGGACATTCTTACTCATGCTGGGAAAATTTCGCATGATGCCGCCAAAGAAAAAGCGGAGTCAGAATTTGCCAGATACAAAACTCAACAAGCTGCTTTGCCTCAACAAGTAGACGGGCATTTTGAACATTCGCTCGATGAGCTGAAAAAAATCGAATCACAAGCTAAGGATGCAAAGAAAGCCAAAGCGAAATCCGCAAACAACAAGAAATCCGCTAAGAAGAAGTCTCCCAAGAAAAGCATAGATGATTGAATTCCGAAATTATATCTGGCAAACGCAAAGGTTCGCAGTGGCAAGCTGTCGGAGCCATGAAATGCCTTGTTTCCTTTTCCTTGAAGTGAAGAATGGTTAATCACGACAACTCGAAAAATTGGACGCTCGCCTGACTCGTTGAACTCGGTGAAGTCAATCGTGGACGGTCGCGACAGCATCGCTGGAAACTTCCGGCGAGAGCCGGTAGCAAGTTACTGTAAAGCTAGTACCGTCAAACCAATAAATCCACAGGCATCCGAAACTACCGGCGACAGCCGGTAGTGAGTTACCTCACAGCTAACACCGGCACACCAATAAATCCACAGGCATCCGAAACTACCGGCGACAGCCGGTAGTGAGTTACCTCACAGCTAACACCGGCACACCAATAAATCCACAGGCATCCGAAACTACCGGCGA
>JBGSMY010000345.1:0-15319 GCA_041739975.1 Pirellulaceae bacterium | reverse complement strand
AAAACATCGTAAATCATTGACCAACGACGCCAACGATATTGTCGAGCATATTGGTCTGGAATCGACATGGAACGCTGCCCTCTACGGCCGATGATTTTTTGAACCAACCTATTATATGAAAGGCCCTTCCAGGAATTTAGTGGTTAAAAAGATTTAACCACGAAAAACACGAAAAGCACGAACGCAGGATTGGGTGGGGCGGCAGTCGTTGCTGCCGGCGTTTCACCAGCAGCTTCGAGCTAATTTTCTCGCCGCCAACCTTTCGTGGCTGCCGGTGTTTCACCGGCAGCTACGAGCTAATTTTCTAGCCTTAAAATTTTCGCTCCTGCCAAACTGGCTTTTGAGCGGTAACAAATTTTAAATGCGAAATTAGGTAATAAATTGTTTTTGACATTTGTTATTGAGTTGTACTGAAGTTAGTTTTGGAGTTGTTTTGAGTTTAGTTATTGAGTTGTTTTGAGGTTTGGTTTGAAGGTGAGGTTGTATTTTGTTGCAGCTGGGGGGCAGTAATTTGTCGCAGGGCCGGTTATTTTGCGTCGGTGGCCGACTACAATCAACGCAGTTGGGGAATGCAAATGCTTGTCTTGTAAAGAAGGCTAGGGGGGCGGGCGATGTGGATATTCACGCGGTATGGTTTTTATTCGGTGGTTTGCGCGCGACAAGGGCAGGGGCGATTGGATGAGCCGATCAACGCCGATCAGATGATGATCCGGGCGCGATCTCGCGGTCACTTGGGCCAACTCATCAATCGTTTCCCTGCGGAACTCGGTGATTGCGAAATTCGCTCGTTTGCCAATGCTGACTACCCCTTTCGGATTTTTGTCGCCAAAACGACTTGGTCACACCTCTTGATGCAATTGAACGATGAAATTTCCTACGACAATTTCAAATCGGCCGCTGCCGCACAACAGGGACGCGCCGGATTCGATTACCAAGACGCACTGCATCAAGTATGGGCAATTATGGCAAAAATGTCGGACTGATGATGCCAATTTTGTATTGGGTTGGTGGGCCTGAAAGTCCGATTTGGTTTGAATTTGAACAGTCCCGCTCGGCCCGTGGACGCGAAAACGGCTTGACGCAGTCCGGGTATTTTCTAAACTATGAGCACTCCAGTTTTGCGGTCATGGCGGAATTGGCAGACGCGCTAGGTTGAGGGCCTAGTGGGAGAAATCTCGTGCTGGTTCAAGTCCAGTTGACCGCATTTGTATCCATCTGCACGCTTGGCTAATCGCTTTCAAATTTTCCAACCCACCGGTAAACCGGCGTGGGTGTCTATCGAAGTGGGAGTCGCCATGGGAGTCGCCATGGGACCATGAGATCTAGCGAGGGTGGTGTGCAGCGCCGCGGCCTACCGACATTCTGTTCCTACGGGACACAAATGAGGGGGGCATTTTAGTGGCTACCGACAATTAACGGGAAAACCAAGCTGCCATTAATTTTCGACTCCTTAACACCGGTTCGTACGACCAACCCCAACCGCCGGTGACTTGCAATTGCTAGCACCTGCGAGAAATCTATCGACACCAACTTTGTAATTCGCTACAAGTCCTCTCCGCCGCGCGGGCGTGTCGGTTCAACGCAATCGGATTTAGGCGAGCCGGTCGTTTGGATTTGGCTTTTGAAAAAAGGCGCTGGCGACGAAGTTCTGCATAGCGGGTGGGCGATACAGTTTCCGTCAAGAGCAGTGACGAAGTCGCCGTACCATTTCATCAATTTCAATATCATCAATTGTAATATCGAATTCAATTTGACCGAATCCATGTAACAGCAGTCGCAGACTTCTTCATCACGGTTTTCAATCGGGGAACAAACAACGCATGTCGATTTCAACAATGCCGGCGGCTGAGCCGTCAATTTCGGGTTTATCGCGGTTTCGCGACTCGCTCACACGCGGTTTCACTCATTCGGTCAGCGGTTTTGATTCCGAACACCGCGTGACGATGGGAATTGTGTTGGGTATGTTAGCCGGACTAATGCCAAAAGATTCCTTATTGGCATACGTCTTTATTGGTCTGTTGGTTCTCAGTTTGGCCAATATGTTAGCCGGTGTGGTGTCGTTGATTGTATTTAGTTATGTCGGACCGCTGCTCGATCAGTGGTCGGATTCGCTTGGTTACAGCGTTTTAACACAACCCGCTTTGCAAAATGTACTGGCCGGCATGATGCAGATGCCGTTGCTGCCTTGGATGCGGTTGGACAATACAGTCGTAATGGGGAATTTTTTAATTGGGCTGGCCCTCGTTTATCCGATGTACTGGATCGGTTTCCGTTGCTACTCCCGAATAAAACCCAATCTAATTCGGTGGTTTGCGGCAAATCGGTCGACACGGTGGTTGGTGCGAAATATCGGCTGAGAATCTGCGATTTTTGAATTGAACTGAACTGAACAGGCCCTGACGTTTTGGCCGGGATGAAATCATATGAAGTTGTTGTCAGCATTATTGCCTCGCGTAATTATCTTTGCCCTGTTGTTGCTGCTGGTGTGGTTGAATTTGCCGCAACTGGCAGCGCGTTATATGGCTGATGAAATCCGCCGCGAAACGGGTACCGTTTTGAACGTGGCTGAGACCACGCGAACAAACCAATTAGACCGTTGGTACTTAAAATCAATCGACTGGGTGGATCCACGTCTACCGTCATTCAATTTGGTGCAAGCCGAAGAAGCTTTTCTAAAAATTTCTGCCGATGCTTTGTGGCGCAGACAATTGATAATCGAACAATTGCAGTTGACGCAGTCGCGGCTGGCCACGCCCCGCACCATTCCGTTGGACGAAGGTGCGGCAGATGAAGTATCAACAATCAACGTCGATTTGACAGGCAGTCCGCTTCCCCGCATCCAATTCGCCAGCCCAGCCAAGGCAGCAGCGCAGGCTTGGATTGATCGTATCGGACAACCAAGTTCTACCTATCAACGTGAGGTCGCGGCGCTGCAAAAGAAATTGGTTGAATTCGAAAAACAGTGGTCGACGCGAGCAACGGAGGCGGCCCATCGGGCTTTGACAGTCAAACAAGAATTAGAGAATATCGAACGCGCCAATTCTGAACAAGCACTTGGCAACGTTCCCAACCCGCTGCGCAACTCCAGTAATGAACCTAGTCCCGCAGCGCGATTCGCTTCGCTGCGAAATGAAAAACGCACGATTGAAAATAGCTTGAAGCCCTTTCAACAAGAGGTCGCAATTTTGCAAGTTGAGCTCGAACGATTTCGGGGCGAAGTTTTGCGGTCAATTGAGAAGACACAGGTCCCAGAAACGTTGGATCCCGATCTGGCGAACCAATTGATATTGGGACCGGCTATGTCCGAACTGGCAAGCCAATGGATTAACTGGATCGAACATTTTCGCGAAGTCGCCGGCAAGTTTGAGCGGGTTGATTTAGCGCCCTTCACCAGGGGCCGAAATGTCGTGTTTCGCGGAATGGTGCAACCACCCGCATTTCACATCGAATCGATGGAACTGTCCGGTGCAACCGTGGTGGCTGGACAACGAATTGGGTTGGCCGGATCGGTTCAAAATTTGTCGAGTGACCCGCGCCGCCAGACCGAACCGACGCTGATTAAATTGCGGGCTCAAGCGAAAGAGCATTTGTTGATCGAGGCCTCGATCGATCGACGCCAAGGTCAAATGCATGATACGTTGACAGTGAATTGCCCTGCGTCGCCACTGGATGGGCTGCAATGGGGCAGCCCTCAAGTTCTCGGACTGGAATCCGGTCCCGCTACCATGCAAACCGATGCGACATTTACCTTTCACGGCGATGAGATCGACGGACAAATAACCGTGACCTACGGTGACCTTGTTTTCTTGGTCAACCAGTTGCACGAGATGCTGGGCGGGCAAAACGTCCAATTGTTATTGAATCACGAATTGGCATCGCAGAATCAAGTAGTGGCCCGAGCCACAGTTCGTGGAACGCGTCAACAACCGCAATTGACGCTGCAATCGGAGTGGGGTTCCCGTTTTGCAAGCCATTACAATCGCATTCAGTCGGCCGCGAGCGGAATGCTGGGGCGGCAACAAGCTGAAAAAATCCTAAATGAACTGGAACGGGAGTTAGATCGTATTCGTATGTCGACGGGCGGTAAAGTGGAACAGGTAACTCAACAGCTCAACGAAGGTAGCCAAGTTTTTGCCCGTTTGGAAGCTTGGGAACAAGAACAAGTCAAGGCCGGGCGGTTGCGGTAATTGACGAGGGGACCGAATTATGAATTACAATCAGCAATCGCAAGTGTTAAGTGTCCCGTGGCGCAGCTGTCCCAACAATTTTGTCCGCAAATCGTTGCAGAAATGTGGTATCGATCGAGTTGTAATGCCAGCGGTAATCTCACTGGTCGCGGCAAGTATCTGGATCACAGTTGGTTCCCAGGCCTTGTTTGGCGCTCCCCAATATATACCGCCCACGCCAGTAAACAACTCGTTGACCCCGGCCCAAGCCAAAGAATATATGGAGTCGACTTCGCCATTGAAGTCGGGTGGGAGTGTAACACATCGTTACTCACCACAGTCCGGTTGGCAGCGCGCTTTTGCACCGGGGCAGTCACCAAATTCTTTGGGACAAAACCCGAACATTGCTGGTCAGAATAGTGGTCCTCTTGGGGCCAACCCGGGATTGCCCAGTGTCCTGAGGGCAGGCGGAGATTCAGGTGGTGGCAGCGGGCAATCCACGGCAACTGAATCGACCAATGTTGTAAGCAATCCGATTTTGCCTTGGGAGACTTCGGGGCGCGTATCGCAATTGCCGGCTGAACAATACTCAAACCCTGCAACCCCCGTGGTCAATCTACCGATCGATCCTTGGCGGGCCACACCGCAAGCACCCACGTTAGGGATACCACCGGTTAACCGCACACAATCAGCTTGGAGATCCGGCGCGGTGATTGCCCGTCCCAATCCGGCTGTCAATTATGTGCCGTATCAAGCCTTTTCAATTGGGCCGGGGCAATTGCCGCAAACCGCCAATCCCGTGTTTGCCAACACGGTTCCGCAACTTGGTAGTCCGGCAGTGGGAACACCACCATTGGTAACAAATGCGACCGGGGGTGGACCCGTTTTTATTCCCCCGACTGCAACTTATACGATACCTGGCTATAACGCCGCGGCAACAAATTCGCCTTATCGGCCAGTGGTACGCTTGCAAAATTTGCCGCCGGGCACCTATGTGGGACAAGGAATTATTGGCCAGCCAAAAGCATACGTTGACGGACAACCAATGCGAAATCTGTTTCGCTATATATTGCCTTAACTAAAAAACGATGGGGTGAATCGACCAGGCTGCCCTGTATTTTCGACTCCCTTAAGACCGTTTTGTCGGATCAGGCTATAGACTGGCATTCAGCTTTATAATTAGGTTTATTCCGGAATTTTAGTGGCTTTCGCGGAATGTAGGGCAAGAAAATGTAGGACAAGAAAATGAAATGGCCAAGGTGAGGTAGAAATCAGCATTGATTATCGTGGTAGGAATCCTGTATCTGCATTTCTTTAATTCTGTCCCCTCGCACGTTAACTTTTTGGCTTGACCTAAATTGCGTTGCCACCTTTATGAACTCAAATTCTTAAATGAGTTCAAATCTTCTTGTCCCAAATCTTCCGTCGTGAAAGTGCGTATTGGGTTTACTTCACCCTTTCCCGCAATTCCCGGCAACCGACCTGTTGCGCCCTTATCCCGTCGTTCGTGCTGTTCGTGTGTTTTTTGGTCAAGTCTTTTTGACCACTAAATTCCCGGAAGTGCCATAATTAAAAACTTATATCGGGTCACAATTGGAACCCAGTTGTCCGACAGCAGACTGAGAACGCAACAGGCCGAGTTTCGCGCAAGTTCAACCGACATGCCGCAAAGCGACATGAACTTATAGTCCGCTGCGAACTCGGCAGTTAAGGCGTCAGTGACTCGGTTGTTATAAGGACTTAGAGGATTGCCAAGACTTCCCGTTGCAGTCCCCCGGTCACATGAACTTTTTGTTGTGCATCGACAAACACATTGATTTCGCTGCGGACGCCGAACTCGGGCAAGTAGATGCCGGGTTCGATTGAGAAACAGGTTTGCGGGAGGATAAATCGAGTTTCCCGCGTTTCCAGATTATCGATATGAGTGCCGTTGCCGTGAGTTTCTTGTCCGATGTTATGACCCGTGCGATGTACAAAATATTCGCCGTATCCCGCATCGATGATTACTTGTCGCGTGGCATCATCAACAACGCCTCCCATCAGCGGCTTGTTTTCGGCAAAGTGTTTTTCGACGCATTGTATACCCGCGTCACGTGCAGCAGCGACAATTTGGAAAATCTTTTCATAGGTTTCCGGTACTTGATTGCCGACAAAGCCGACTTTGGTGAGATCGCTATAAACGGCTTGAGGTTGGTCGAGTTTGCACCACATGTCGAGCAACACGAAATCGCCCGATTTAATTTCGGTATCGCGATCGCGACGCGGTTCGAAATGAGGGTCGCCACTGTGAGGTCCCACGCCAACAATAGGTGCGTGATAAGTCGTCAAGCCATGGTCGGCATAATACTTCATGACTCGATCTTGCAGATCACACTCGGTTAGTTTCTTGCCACTGCGAACATGTTCGGCGATTGTTTGCCAGGCCATCTCAAAGGCCGCTTGGTTTAAGCGATCGGCTTCGAGGTGCATTTGCCACTGCGCATCCGTCCAGCGGGCTTCAAAATATTGAACCAAGTTACCCGAAGACTGCACATCAACGCCAAACCGGCGGACCAGTTCAATGGTGCCGGCATCCACTTTGGATACGTACGGGTTCCAATTGTTGGGGGAGTATTCCATGGCGACGCGTTCATTGCCATTGAGCAATTTTTCCACACCAGCTTCCAGTTCTTGCCAAGTCAAATAAATAGTTTTATCGCCGGGCAAATGATCGAGGGCCGCAGGTTCGATCTTGTGCACAAGTTTTTGTGGTGTACCGCTTGCAGGAACAAAATAGAAAAAACGCCGCGAACCGGCCTGTGCCGGGGGAATATCCAGAATCCGCAGCGCCAGAACGTTTGAAGCGCGGAAATCATAGAGCAACCAACCGTCAAAACCAAACTCCGTAATTGCTGATTGTACGGCGGCTAAATCAAACATCGTCGGCCCTCTCGATTAAATTCTCGTACCCCAAACACGACATGTTAACGGAATTTCGGTACAATGAAACCAGAGATGAGCGCGGAATTGGGCCGCCAACTCGCATCGAACCAAACATTGACGGTTGTGGTTTTCAAGCCGGAAAAATACGAAGGATTTGAGTATGCATTCAGCCAAACAGCAGACAGCGGGATTCGCTGGGGTTTCCGAGATGGAATTGTTGGGTTCGTTAGGATTCAACTCGGCGATTTATGAACTGATGGCTTTCCTAATGCGTTGGACACGACCGATGACAACGTTTGCTGTTTTGTTGGCCCTAGCTGCAACGCTGGTGTCAATTCCATCAATCGCCCAGGGACAGTTGTTTGGAATAGAGGGAATGACTCGGATACCAAACCTAGGTCCCATCCCGATCGAACATTTTCAGTTAATCGTGCGGGGTGCGAAAGAGTTGAACGTACCCTTTGGTCTGCCGGTTCAAGAAATCCAAGCAGGTCGAGCGGCCCGGGCCGCCACGGAAGAAGCAGTTCAAGATGACGAAAAAAAACAAGAGGCAGAAAAAGAATCTCAAGAACCGATGGTCGAAGCGACCAAAGTAGAACGCAGCCAATTGGGACCGCGACAAGTGCGTTTGCATTTATGGGACGGTTCGATCGTGATGGGAGATGTCTCGATCGATTCGATCCACGTAGAGACTCGTTTTGGAAAACTAGAAGTTCCAATTGCCAATATTCAAGAGTTTCGACCGGGGCTTAATAGCGTTCCCGAAATTAATGATGCCATTGTCGGGCTTGTGGAAAAACTGGGAGACCGAGAATTTCAAGTGCGCGAATCGGCGCGGCAATCATTGGCTGCCATGGGACCCATGATCCGAAATCGCTTGCAAGAATTTGCGGATGATGGATCGGCCGAACGAAAGAAACATCTGGCGACATTGAATGAAGAGTTTACACAATTGGTCGAGGATGGTACTGACAATGGCGAGACGATCGAACCGCCGATCGACATCGAGGACACGATCACGACAGGCGAGTTCACAATTGTTGGTAAAATAGTCGAAAAACAATTTCAACTTTCTACCCGCTACGGCCAACTCAATTTGGACCTCCAACACATCAAACGAGCGGATCGTGTTTGGGATGTAGGTAAAGATGCCGTTCGAAAAGCAGTCGACGTTGCCGGCGATCAATTTTTTCAAAAGACTCCGATGGCCACTCGAATTCTGGTTAAGGCAGGTGATCGTGTATCGATTCGCGCCAGCGGCTCGGTGGCATGGGTCTCTTGGGGAAACATCAGCTCCGGACCGGACGGTATTGGCCAACAGGGGGAGTGGAATGGCGCACAATGCGGGACCTTGATGGCTCGCATCGGCAAATCCGGTGAATACATCAAAGTTGGCTCAAAGGGTGATTTTGTTGCCAAAAGTTCGGGCGAATTGTTTTTAGGCGTCGCGATGCAAGATCATCTAGCCACCCAAGAGGGTTATCAATGGAGCGGCAAATATCGGACTAAGATCGTGGTTGAAAGCGGGGCTGAACAACCGTGATTCCGGATTTCGATGCCAGAGTCCCCCAAAAGTCTTTAGAAATCGGTTGACTGCAGCGGCTTTTTGCGGTTCGCCCTGAAAGTGAAAAAAAATGTGGCCTGAAGCTGAACAAACACAAGAACTGCTCGATCAAGCTCGCGGGGGAGATGCCCTCGCCGTGAATCAACTCATGGACCGACATCGCGAAGCGTTGCGGCAATTGATTCGCATGCGCCTGGATCAACGTATTCAACGACGAATTGATGTTAGCGACGTCGTTCAAGACGTGTTGGTTGAGGCAAATCGACGATTGATGGATTATTTGGCAAATCCGATCATGTCATTCCGGTTGTGGTTGCGACAAATAGCTCAAGACCGAATTATTGATGCTCATCGTCGGCATCGCGTTTCGGCGCGGCGCAGTGTGGATCGAGAACAAATGTTGGGGGCTGCCAACGGTTCGGATCAATCATCAGTTCAATTGGCGGCTTTGCTGGGCGATCAAGATCTTACACCTGCCGCCGCAGCAATTCAGAATGAAATGGTGAAACGAATCGAGGACGCGATCGTTCAGCTCGACGAGCACGACAGCGAGATTATCGTACTCCGCCATTACGAACATTTGTCGAATCAGGAAATTGCCTTGGCTTTGAATCTTTCGGAACCCGCTGCCAGCATGAGGTATTTGCGAGCGATACGTCGATTGAAGGCGACACTTCAAGGACATCACCAAAGTCTTGATTCTCTGCCTGAGTAGACGGATTTTCTAGAGATGAAGCAATCCCCTTTGAATCAAACACCCCGCAAAGTCGGGGAAAACGGAATCGATCAAGATCCCGAACAAGAACTGGCATTAATTGTCGCCAGAGTATTGGATGATGTCACTGCAGGACGCCACCCGGATCTGGAAATGTGGTGCTCGGCACATCCCGAACACGCCAAGCCTCTGCGCGAATTGTGGGGAACCTTAATGGTCACCCAGGCGTTAGGCAAAGAAGCTGGAAGTCGCAAAACGCAACCTGAAACTTTGGCCGCAGTTTTTGAGTTGCCCTACCGCATGGACGATTTTGTTCTGCTGGAAGAGATCGGGCGGGGCGGTATGGGGATCGTTTACCGGGCTCGACGGTATAGCACCGGCGAAGTGGTTGCGATCAAAATGATGCTCAAAGGGGAACTTGCTACTGACATCGAAAAGCAAAGGTTTGATGCCGAAGCCAAAGCCGCGGCTTTGCTGTCTCATCCAAACATCGTTCCGATTTATGAAGTGGGCGAGCACCGGGGACGATCTTGGTTTTGCATGCGCCTGATTTCGGGGAAAAACCTGGCGCAATTGCTCAGTGCCGGGCCCCTGCCGGCTGAGACCATTGCACGGATTTTGATGCAAGTCAGTCAGGCCATCGAATATGCCCATCAACATGGTATTTTACACCGCGACCTCAAACCATCGAATATTTTGATGGATGAAACTGGACGTCCCTATGTTTGCGACTTTGGTTTGGCCAAACGCGATACTGGGTTGGCTAGCCTCACAAAGTCTGGCGCCGTTATTGGAACTCCGGCATATATGGCACCGGAGCAAGCGGCCGGGGCCCGAGGTCAAATGGGACCAACCAGCGACGTTTACAGTTTGGGAGCTATTCTTTATCACATGCTAACCGGTCATCCGCCATTTCAAGCGGCTACGCCGGTCGATACGGTGCTCATGGTATTAGAGCAAGATCCAGTTCCACCTCGAGTTTTGAATCGCAACGCAGATCGAGTGCTGGAAATGGTGACGTTGCGGTGTTTGCAAAAGCCGCAGGATTTGCGCTATCCAACGGCCGGAGCGTTGGCGGACGATTTACAGAAATTCTTGAAACGTGAACCGGTATCTGCCGCATTTGGCCGGTTCGGTCAGATCATGGCTGGACTGTTTCGCGAAACACATCACGCGCCGATTTTACAGAATTGGGGCGTCCTCTGGATGTGGCATAGTCTCGTTGTATTGATTGCTTCCGTAGCCACCAATGTGATGTTTCTCAGCGGCGTTACGAATCGGGCCATCTATGAATTGATGTGGGGGTTGGGCTTTGGAGCTTGGGCTGCCGTGTTCTGGTTTATGCGTCGTCAACAAGGTCCTGTGACATTTGTTGAACGACAAGTTGCACATGTTTGGGCAGCGAGCATGATAGCCATCACGCTGCTATTTCCTTTTGAAGGATTTTTGGGGTTGGACTTAATGCGACTAGCGCCAGCGCTCAGTGTGGTTGCGGCCATGACATTTTTGGTTAAAGCCGGAATCCTCACAGGGCTATTTTACTTCCAAGTTTTTGCTTTACTTGCCACGGCCGTGTTGATGGCAATTTGGCACGATCAAGCGATGTTCATTTTCGGAATAGTTTGCGCCGGCTGCTTTTTCTTTCCTGGCTACAAATATTACCGTCAGCGGTTGGACCAGCGTGTTGAACAGTAATGGGTTGCGACGTTCGACAGACTGGGGACGCCGACCTAATGGTTACAGGTGCTGGCGGCTTTGGCGAAATTCCTCGAGTGGATAATCGATAATTGGCAAACCACTATTGGCGACCTGACGCAGGTGCAACCAACCGCGAGTGACAAGCAATTCGCGCTGGCAACAGAATTCGCGATCCAAAAATTGCTTATCGAATTCCTCTGGTGGTGATACCGACGGAAATTCTGGACTTACGATAAACTGTGCCAAGGCTGGATTGCAGCGGATGTGCCTTTCAGGAGCGGTGTGGAGAACTTCGGGGTGAACCATACCCAGCACGTAACGCAAATACAGGTCGCTGTCTGCGATATGGGCAACGTCTTGGCCGCAGACGCAACATAAATAGCCCTCATCACATTTTGCCACAGCCAACCTCCTGCCGTACAACTGCCGAACTCAGACTAAACTCTCGGTAAACGCTAAAGCCCCAGTTTTTACCGGACTCGAATTTGCCAATTGCACCTATAGGCCGAGAACGTCGTGCATGGAGAACAGCCCGGGTTGAGCATTAACGAGAAAATTAGCCGCCAATAGGGCGCCGCGGGCATAACAATCGCGGTTGCTGGCGGCAACTTTAATTTCAATGGTTTCGCCCATCATGCCAAATAAAATGGTATGTTGGCCGGGATCATCACCAGCTCGAATCGCATGAAACCCGATTTCAGTTTTACCTCGGGTGCCTGTGTCACCATGCCTACCATGTCGCTGATCGCTTTGTCCCATCGTTTTGGCAATGATTTCCCCAAATTTTAGCGCTGTCCCACTTGGAGCATCCGTTTTAAAACGGTGATGACGTTCGATGATTTCGACGTCAACTTGTGTTTCATTATCGCTTAGTGTTTTGGCGGCTTGTTCGACAAGTTTCATGGTCAAATTGACAGCCAATCCCATACTTGGGGCTTGGCAAATCGGCAGTTTTTGGGACGCGGCAACGATTTGTTCTTGCAAGGCCGATCCGAGGTTTGTGGTGGCGATGACCAGAGGGATTCCGTTGAGCTCACAGTAGTTAAGTGCCGCCTGAGTGCCTAGCCGAGTCGAGAAGTCAATCACGACATGCGGCGGGCCGGATAAAACTCCGGTGATTGGTAATTCGATGTTGCCAATTCCGGCGAGTGCACCGGCGTCTTGTCCGAGGCAGGTCGAGGTGGGCGATGCCGTGGCCGCAACGAGTTTGAATTGTGATTGTTCGACTGCGAGTGCAATCAGGCGCCGGCCCATTCGACCGGTGGCGCCGTTAATAGCAAGTCCTATCATTAGTTCATCCCTGTTGGGGTTTCTATGGGAACGAGGGCAAATTCCAAATCGATTTCTTTGCCCTATTCAAGTTATAGAAACTGATTGGGAAACGGACAGGGGGAGTTGGGAAACTGGCTTAGTTGGATTTAGTGCAATTTGGCACATTCATTTTTGGCTTGAGCATTACCCGACCACGTGACCGTGGAACGTTGATCGATGTGCTGAACCAAACTAGAGGAAGAATCGTCTAAAGGAAATAACCGAAAAAATTAGGCGATCAATTTGTCACCGGCTCAATTTGACAAATTGGAAAACCTAAAGAATGGACCCTAAACGGCCTATAGCCCCCAGGTTTCCAGGTGATGTCCGACCGGACTGGGTTGATCAGCGGGTTAATAGCCAACGTAAGGGATGTGAAAGCAACCGGCCTAAATGTTGGCTAATGGCGACATGGACGCCTGTTTCGGGCTCAATCGGGAGAAATTGGGGAAATTGCCAAGACGTCATAAGTTGCCATTAAACGGTAGTTTAGGGGTGATAATTAAGACACATTAACCATTATTTGTTTGACTCTAAGGGGGATTCTCCTTAAAATGTGTCGCTCGTTGAGGTCCGCAGGCGAACCACTTCCAAACAACCAAATGGCCTGCATTGGAGAATAACGAATGAAAATGAAAAAATCAGAAATGAAGCCATACAAAGAGCTATTGCTACAATTGCGCGCCCGATTGCGCGGCGATGTGTCAGCGATGGCCGATGCCGCTTTGACGCGCAGTAAAGGTGGACATGGTGGAACCCAGTCTTCAGTTCCAAGCCACATTGCTGATATGGGAAGCGACACGTTTGAGTTGGACAATACCCTGTTGTTGATGAACAACGAAGGGGAAACATTGACCATGGTTGAATCGGCCTTGGAACGAATTGAAGATGGAGCCTATGGTAATTGTGTTGAATGCGGTGGTAAAATTCCTAAAATGCGACTAAACGCACTGCCCTATACTCCCTATTGTGTGAAATGTGCAAGTCAGATTGAATCCGAAAAATATTAGTCGCAGATCTAAATCGGTGATTTTGTTGCTGCAGTATTGCTGTAGTATGGTCAATTAATTGACGGTACGATATTGCTCCAACCGTGGAACGTTGCGGCTGATTGTACGGAAATGAAATTCCAATAAACGGACCGCATTGCTGTTCCGCGTTAACGTAAAACGGAACAATTGGACGGTTTTGGGTTAAAACATGACCGATGAAACGCAACGGATGGATCCAGCGGTGGCTCAAATGCCATTTAATAACGATCTAAAATCCCCTGATGGCGGCCGACGTTGGGTCGCCTTTTTTGTTTTTTCAGCAATCGCGTTAATCTTGGCAGCGCTGGACTTGTTCAGTAAGTCATCGGTCTTCTCGCAGCACTTTTCGGCCGACAGTGATTACCAGCAACCTTGGTGGTTGATTGATGGTGTGTTCGGGGTTCAAGTCAGTTTTAATCGCGGGGCGTTATTTGGCATCTTGCCCGGTTTCAGTTGGGCTTTTGCCCTTATTTCTTTTGTGTTCATCGGCATATTGTTGAGTTGGTTATTTATTTTTGGTGCTTGGCGTGACCGTTGGTTAACACAGATTTTGGCCATTGTTACGGGTGGCATTTTAGGAAATCTCTACGATCGATTGGGCTTGGGTTATCGGCCCGAGTACCCCGTTCAATTTCAAGATAGCGTACGGGACTGGATTTTGTTCCGCTGGGAAGGGGTTCCGTTTCTCGATCCGTGGCCCAATTTCAATTTGGCAGATAGCTATCTGGTGGTTGGAGCTTTGCTGATGTTGTTGCACTCTTTTATGCAAAAACAAAGTTCTAATACGAGGCTCGGATAAGCAATGGGTGATTATGATGGGCGATTGGAAGCGGCCATTGCTTATGCCCGCCGAGCGGGAGATTTGACGCTGCAGTGGTACGGCGATCGTGGTTTAGCCGTGGAAGCCAAATCGGATCAATCGCCGGTGACCATTGCAGATCGACAGGCCGAGCAATTGTTGCGGCAAATGATCAGTCAAGATTACCCCGACGATGGTATCGTCGGCGAAGAGTTTTCAGACAAGCAGGGAGCGACAAATTACCGTTGGATTTTGGACCCGATTGACGGCACTAAGTCTTTCATATGTGGCGTGCCTTTATACGGCACGATGGTCGCCGTTGAGCGTCAGAGCGAACGGGGCCGCGAACCAGTAATTGGGGTGTTACATTTCCCGGCCCTACAAGAGGGGATTTTTGCGGGGCGCGGACAAGGTGCACAGTGTTATCGTCCGCAGCAGGCCGAGCCGCAATTGGCTCGCGTGGACGCGGTTAAGAGCCTTGATAAATGTGTCGTGTTGACTTCGGATCACGACACGTTTGCAAAACGAGGCTCTCAAACGGCTTGGCAATCGGTTACCTCGGCGGCCAAATATTCGCGAACTTGGGGTGATGCTTACGGCTACTATTTGGTGGCGACCGGTCGAGCCCATGTGATGGTTGATCCGATTTTAAATATTTGGGACGCGGCAGCCGTGATGCCAATTATTTTGGAGGCGGGCGGACAGTTTACGGATTGGCACGGACACCCGCGAATTGATTCCGGTGACGCCTTGGCGACTTGCGGACCGATTCATGCAGAGATTTTGAAACTTTTGCAGCAGTAGACTCAACGGTCGGCTGGAGAGTAACTCACTACCGGCCTTAGCTGGAGAGTAACTCACTACCAGCCTTAGCTGGAGAGTAACTCACTACCAGCTTTCGCTGGTAGTTTCGGATGCTTGTTGCTTTGGTTTTACGTCGGTTAGCTGAAGAGTAACTCACTACCGGCTTTCGCCGGTAGTTTCGGATGCTTGTTGCTTTGGTTTTGCGTCGGTTAGCTGGAGAGTAACTCACGACCGGCTTTCGCCGGTAGTTAGCTGGAGAGTAACTCACTACCGGCTTTCGCCGGTAGTTTCGGATGCTTGTTGCTTTGG
>JBGSMY010000316.1:0-7060 GCA_041739975.1 Pirellulaceae bacterium | reverse complement strand
ATTTAGTAGTTTGAATTTAGTAGTTTGAATTTAGTAGTTTGAATTTAGTAGTTTGAATTTAGTAGTTTGAATTTAGTAGTTTGAATTTAGTAGTTTGAATTTAGTAGTTTGAATTTAGTAGTTTGAATTTAGTAGTAAGTAGTCCCTGACGCCTGACGCCTGATCCCTGACGCCTGACCAAAGGTTGTACCCCGGCAATTAGGAGCGATAGATATCTGCCATCCGCTGCACGATTTTTGTCATCCGTTGTCTTGCGGAGCTGGGACTCAAAATCTCAGCTTCGTCACCTAACTGTAAAACGCGGGGAATGATTTCTAATTCGTGCGCAGCGCGCACGGTTAACTCGATCCCTCCGTCTTTTAGTTGCTTGACAACTTGATCGGGATGCCAAGGGTCTTCTTGAACCCATCTCGCCGCATTGGCTGAAATTCGGATGCGATAATCTTGGGGTCGTTTGCCCAAGAACACGCCGAGACTATTGGCGACATACGTTTCTAATAATTCATCGTCTGGGAACGTGAACCGGTGGTCTTGAATATCGGCCATTTCAAAACGATCGAGTTTCCAACTGCGGACGCGGGTATCCGCATTTTGATCTTCATGGGCCGCAGCGATGATATATAGACTCGATTGAAACAGGGCAATCGTATAAGGCTCAATCATTCTCAACTTGGGGGGGCCAGTCAGCGAATGATAAAGCACTTGGACCAGTCGGTGTTCCAAAATGCCGCGGTTTAACGTTTTAATAATACCTTGTTGCCGTTCGTAATTTTTTGTCGGTACACCCAGCACACGCAACGTCTTGCGAAATTTTTTGTAGTGCGCTAATACGCCTTCGGGTAACTCTTCTTGGATCTTATTCCAAAACGATTCGATCCCGATCCAGAACGGCGTGCCGGCCAAGGGGATCATCAGATCGCGACTGAGCGACAGGGAAATCAATTCGGTGGCCGACGCGCTGATGCGATGCGTTTGTTTATGGCGCGGACCTAATTTCCAAATTTTTCCGCGCTGCACATCGTGGGGCTGGACATCAATTCCGGCTGCTTGCAACGCCTCCAAATCCCGTCGAACGGTTTTGGTATGAATCGATGGCAACCCCAGTTCATCGACCAAATCGTCGCGCAACTCATCAAGCGTTTTACCAAATCGCACACGTTCCAAAATTTGTAGAATTTTGTGCTGACGGATTAATTGTTCGTTGCGCGCCATATTTGTATTTTGGGATTTTAGTAATCGTTTTATCTCGATTATCACGGCAAAACAAGGTTCGTCCAACCCGTCGTGCCTAAGTTCGAAGGGTAATTGTCCATCGTTATTAATTAGTCCTCCAACATCGTTACGTCTTGGAAAATCTACAAAACGTGAACATTTGGGGTTGGGGTGTGGCGTTTCCGCACTCGCTCTCGGATAATAGCGGGCAAGACCCTACTTGTTAGAACATTAGTTATCATTACGAGGAGAATTGAATGAGGTTCAGTTTAGGAATTGGTCGCCGGCAAATGGTGGCGATGTTATCGAGTTTAAGCCTGATGGCCATGACCTGGTCAGCAAGCTCAGCGCTGTTCGCCGAGGATTGGACGCGGTTTTTGGGCGCTAACGGCTCGGGTTTGAGCAGCTCGAAAGCAGAAGCACCCACCAGTTGGAGTGCCACGTCGAATATGGTCTGGAAAACCGAACTTCCTGGGTTTGGCAGCTCTAGCCCCATTGTTTTGGGTGACACGGTCTACCTAACCTGCTATACCGGCTATGGTTTAAACGCCGAAAACCCCGGCGACGTCAAACAACTATCTCGGCACCTGTTGGCGTTTGATCGCAAGACAGGTACTCAACAATGGATCGCATCTGTCGTTGCCGAAGGCGACGAAGATCCATACCAAGGGTTCATTACCGAGCACGGCTATTGCAGCAGTACGCCAACCACCGACGGCGAACGGGTCTTTGTGTTCTACGGCAAAACGGGTGTCATCGCTTATGACCTGCAAGGCAAAGAGTTATGGCGACAAAATCTAGGTAACTTTTCCGACCCCGCGAAATGGGGCGATGGCTCAAGTCCAATCGTCCACGGCGATATTTTGATCGTTAATGCAGGAATCGTTGGACACCAGATCGTCGGGCTCAACAAGAAAACAGGTGAAGTCGTTTGGAAAGTTAAAAATGAAAAATTCACCAATTCATGGACCACTCCCGTCTTAGTCGAAGCGGCCGGTCGCACAGAGGCTGTATTTTCAATGCCTGATCTCGTACTATCGCTCGATCCCAATACTGGCAAAGAATACTGGCAAGCCAAATCACCGATTTCCAATACGACTTGTCCAAGTTTGGCTTCCCAAGGCGATATCGTCTACGCCATGGGTGGTCGCGGCGGCGCTGCGATCGCCGTACGCTGCGGAGGAACTGGTGATGTGACGGATTCGCATGTTGTTTGGACCAAACAAATGCGTGCTGGTATCTGCACTCCAGTGGTTGCAGGTAAAAATTTGTATTGGGCAACTAGTGGAATCATGAACTGTTACAAAACTGATGATGGCGAACAACTGTTCCAAGAACGCTTGGCAGCCGCTCCCGCCGCTCCCGAGGGCAACGGTCAACGTCGTCGACCAGGCGGCGACTACGCTTCGCCAGTCGTTGCTGGCGATCATATCTATCTAATCACCCGCAACGGCTCGTCTTACGTGGCTGAAGTTGGCAGTGAATTTAAGATTGTCGGCAATGGTAGCTTTGGCGATGACACCAGTCTCTTTAATGCCACTCCCGCCGTCGTCGATGGACAATTATTCGTCCGTTCCAACAAAATGCTGTATTGCATCGGGGGAAAATAGTTAGGCTTCAGGGCTCAGGCTTCTGCCGTCAGGATTCAATAGTAGATCGATTGTTTTCAATCGATCTACTTTTTTGGCTCTTCCGTGAATTTAGTGGCAAAAAAGATTGAACCACGAAAAACACGAAAAGCACGAACGACGGATTCGGGCGAGCGTCAGACTGGTTGCAGGGAATTGCCGGCAAGATTGAATTCGACTCGACACGCACTTTCACGAGAGTCACACAGAATAGATCGGGAAGCTTCATCAATCGTAGCCAATCGACTTGATAAACCTGAAGATCGTCCCCAGCCAGCCACTAAAATTCCTGGATAACCACTTTTTTTTGTAAAGCCGTGTAAACGATTTTTCTGTCGTAAACAGCGGATTGTTTTAATGGTCGTGACAGTGGATTGTTTAACGGCAAGCCGTAGCGAATTTTGCGGTCTAGGACTCGGATATTTCGAAGGGCTCTGTCGGCAAAATTCGCGCAGGCGACGGCGCTCGTGGCTAACGCGTGACAAATCGATTGAGCACAAACGAACGACGCTCAATCATCCCCAATTGCAACTAACGATCCCTAACGATCCAAAGTCGCTTTCATCGATTCCAAAGGCACTGGGATTACGGTGGTCGTCGCTGAGAAATCGGTGCTAAGGATATCCAATTGCGTTTTCTTATCCGAAGTATCAACTTCGAATTTCAATATGTAAGCACCCGCCTGTAACCCTTGATCGTTATAAGCCGGCGGCCAAAAATCTTGAGAGGTCGAAGCCAACGATCGGGCCAATAGTCGCGTTGCTCGTCCAGAAAAACCACCCATCACCATTTCCAATCGACCTTGAGATTCGCGATGGAAATAAGCCAAAAAAGCACACTCTTGTTTTTTCTCAAGCGTCGAGACGCAATCCCATTTGCCATTGCCTAAGGGAAAATAAATCCCCGGTTCTTTAGACGCTTCTTTTCGACTCAATTGAACGCCACCCGCGCACGATGCAGGGTGCGGGTCGTTATCGCGATAACGAATATAAAAAGGCACACTGCGTTGACTGGCCGATTCTACGTTGTCTTGCGAAACAAAAGGTTCGCAGCCAAAAGCTCGCGCCAAAATAATTTCAACAACCGGATTGCTCTTGGTACTGCCAATCGCCACGATGGCTTTGTCCATTTTGCATTCCGAGAAATCATCGTAAACCGCGTTAGCACGCTTATGGACTTCTTCCTCCGACGCTTGTCCTGGACTCCAAATCAAACTTTGTTTTAAATGTTCGGGACGGGGAGTCGCTGGAACAGCCAAGGTCGCTGAGTCAGCACTGCCAGGCTTTCGCAATTTGGCAGTACCGCCCAAAGTTGTTACCCCATTGAGCAGTTCGCCCAACAGCACAGAATCCGATGCAACAACATAGGCAACTTCTGGATTATCGGCGTCAAAGTCGCGTCGAACGCCCAACGCAAACTCCAATCGTTTCCGGCGAGCCATCAATTCCCAAAAACTTTCCGGCTCAATCGCAAACAGCGCGCCGGGCAATTCGTCCGCAGTAGCGTGCCCATACTCGATGAGGTAATCACAAAGTCGCGACAGCGCTTTGAGCGGAATGTATTTGACTTCGTTCTTTAGTAACGCGGCAACTTGATGGCGGTCCAAGCCCGTATATTCTACGATCGCCTTGATCGTCCCCGGCCTTTTTCGCGGATCGGGAACATGTGCCAACAATTCAGCCAAACGAAAACTGTACTGCATTCGATCCTCTAATTACTAAAAACTTGGCCGCCCTTCCGCCGCCCTGTTTACCGCCGCTTTTTTTCCCACCGCTTTTTTCATCATCGCACGGCGCAGCAGAAGGCATTCACCAGATTGATTGAGCGCCCCAATTATCGAGTGATTTGCTCGGAATTGCAATGTAGGGGGATCAGAAAAAGTGGGTCAGAGACCAATTAGTTCTTGGTAAGGTGAGTTGCGTCTTCCAACGTTTGTTTAATGATCTCAGGCAAATGTTCTTCTAAACGGCGTTGGGAAAGTCGAATTCCCATGTCTTCCAATAAATCAAACCCGCGCAGCTCATCAATGGCCAGTTCTTGCCCAGCACTTTGCCGCTGCAACTGATTGGCAATTTGATCGGCCAGCGAAATTACAGTGACTAACAAGCGATTTTCATTGGCCAAATGGGGCTGATGATGAAACATCATCACCTCTTGCAAAGCCATCGGCAATTGATTTTGCTGAGCAAACCAGGCGCCCAACTCAGCATGATTAATCCCTAATACTTCAGACTCGTGTGCCAAAATCGTTTCGTCTTCCACAAAATCCAAGGAATCAGCAGCTGCAAATTCGGCCGGCAAACAGAACGCCAACAAGGTTCGGCCGAAATCGTGAATCAGCCCTGCAGTAAACTCTTCGCCACCAAATCCCGATCGAAACACACGATTCAAGTGAACGCCCAGCAAACCCGTCAAGAAGCTATGCCGCCACAATAACTCGCGAACCCATGCTTCACCCGTTTTCATCCGACTCATCAAACTACTTACCGACGACGACAAGATCAGATTCTTGCACTGGCGAAACCCCAACCTAATGACCGCTTGGTGCAAACTGTGGACCGGTGTGCCGCCGGAAAACAAAATACTGTTAGCCATCCGAAGAATATCGGTGGTCAGCTTGACGTCTCGCTCGATGATCGACGCAAACTGTTTGATCTCACAATCCGGGTCTTTTGCCAACTGCATCGCTTGCATGGCAACGGCCGGCATCACATTAAACTGACTCCGCCTCGCTTCAAATTCTGCCGCCAACCGTGGCGGGATTTGAATTTGAAATGGATCAGCGTTTATTGGATTGGTCAAAGGAGGTTCCCCGTTGTCTAGGTACCCACAATATATCTTGCTGCCACATTATCGAATCACTTTGAAAAACCTTGCGTAAATCAACTTCGCGCGATGCGAAATAGCGATCCTGGCATTACCATCCCTAGCGTTTGCAGCGATTTTCCCGCGATTACACAAGCGGAATTAAAGCTCAACTCATTTCGCAGCAACGCGAATTTGCCTATTCGGGCATCCCATTCGTTTGCAAATCAATTAGGATTATGGCTTTGCTGTTTGCTCAAAGAGAAATCAAAGAGAAATCAATTAGTTGCCTTAGGTTAAAGTCGTCATATGTCAAATAATCCTTACAACAGTCCCGCACCGGTTTATCATTCCAATGCCACGGGTTACGCTCCTAAACCAATCTCGCTAGGGCCGTTAGAAATCGTGTGGCCGTTGGTCGAAGCACGTAAATGGTTGAAGTTTTTAGGGTGGATGAATATTATCCTCGGCGGCATTTATTGCCTTACAATCATCGGCATTATTTTTGGTTGGGTACCCATCTGGATCGGAATCTCGCTAAAAGGTGCTGGCGATAAACTGGAGGTTGCTATGCATTCCCAAGATTCTGCGGCGGCACATTACGCCTGCCGGGACTTGCGAACGGTGTTTACGATCGTCGGAGTGCTGGCGATTATAAGTTTGGTATTAACGGCGCTCTATTTCCTTGGGCTGATTGCGTTCTTTGTCTTTGCATTGGTGGCCGCTAATAATATCTAGGGCTGGGGGTTTTAATGTTTTTCGAGGTGCGGACTGCCGATGGAATAGCGGACTGCCGATGGAATAGCAGACTGCCGATGGAATAGCAGACTGCCGATGGAATAGCAGACTGCCGATGGAATAGCAGACTGCCGATGGAACATCGGCAGCCACGAATAGCGGCAGCCACGGATAGCAGACTGCCGATGGAACATCGGCAGCCACGAATGGCGGCAGCCACGAACAGCAGACTGCCGATGGAACATCGGCAGCCACAGATAGCGGCAACCACGAATCACACGGCTGGCAATTCCAACACCCTGCGCCACGCACTTATTTGTCCCAGATGTTGATTTTCATGCACCAGCAACAAATAAGGCATTACAATGCCCACTTTGGGCATCAACGCCGCCCATCGCGGCAACTTGACCGATTGCTCCAACACCTTGTCGTCTGCGCCGCGAAGTAGCTGGGCAATCTGTTCGTGACCACCCAAAAATTCGGCAAGCAATTCTTGTTTGCTTGAATAGGTCGCCCGATCCCACTCAGGCCGGGATTGCATTCCAAACGGATGCAATTTCGGATCCGGGAATTCTTCCCCCCGAATCAAACTGATCATCACCGGCAAATAAGCATTCAGATGACTAAAAACCCAAGCTGGGTGATTAGCTAATCCAGCGGCCGGCATACTTTCTGCC